>NZ_JBOJLN010000012.1:0-59382 GCF_050750165.1 Pseudidiomarina sp. WS423
AGCCTCTTTTGGACAACGTACGGTGGATTAAACACCAACATTTTTGAAATTAAACAAAACCGGGCAGATTATGCCGAATTTGATGAGATAAGGGAAGAGTTTGGCCGGTGAAAATGGTGCTGATAGGCGGATTTGAACCGCCGACCTCACCCTTACCAAGGGTGCGCTCTACCAACTGAGCTATATCAGCACTTTCAGATTATTTGGAGCGGGTAGTGGGAATCGAACCCACATCATCAGCTTGGAAGGCTGAGGTAATAGCCATTATACGATACCCGCATGCCTTGAATCGGGCCACCTCAAACCACTCTGAACTCACCGCATTCAACAACTAATGCAGAAATTGGTGGAGGGGGCAGGATTCGAACCTGCGAAGGCTGAGCCGTCAGATTTACAGTCTGATCCCTTTGACCGCTCGGGAACCCCTCCGAACCTAATTTTGAGTTGGTGCCGGCAGAGAGAGTCGAACTCCCGACCTACTGATTACAAGTCAGTTGCTCTACCAGCTGAGCTATGCCGGCACCCCGGTTAGGTGGAGCGCATTCTATTGTATCGATTTTGATGATGCAATAGAAAATGCTATTTTTTTTGCTTTTCTGCGTTCGTTTGGTTAAATAGCGAACGGATGACGCAAAATAATGGTTTCTGCACGGTCAGGACCCGTTGAAATAATGTCCACTGGAACACCGGTTAAAACCTCGATACGTTTAATATATGCAAGGGCTGCCGTTGGCAAATCTTTGTGTTCGGTAATGCCAACAGTGCTATCTTGCCAACCTGGCATGGTCTCGTAAATAGGTTCTACGTGATCATAATCTTCCGCGGCCATCGGCGGATACTCAGTGATGTCGCCATTAGGTAATTTATAACCCAC
Source organism: Pseudidiomarina sp. WS423 (assembly GCF_050750165.1). Lineage (NCBI taxonomy): Bacteria > Pseudomonadati > Pseudomonadota > Gammaproteobacteria > Alteromonadales > Idiomarinaceae > Pseudidiomarina > Pseudidiomarina sp. WS423. The sequence continues at coordinate 875 of NZ_JBOJLN010000012.1, forward strand.
ACAGATTTTCAATTCTTCTAGGCCGTCCAAGACATCGAGCTTGGTTAAGCAAAAACCGCTCACTGAGTTAATTTGTACTGCCCGACGTGCGGCTACTGCGTCAAACCAACCGGTACGACGTTTACGCCCAGTGGTAGCACCAAATTCATGGCCTTTTACACCTAAATGTTCGCCAACGGCACAATCTAACTCCGTTGGGAAAGGACCACTACCAACTCGGGTGGTATAGGCTTTAACAATACCAAGCACGTAATCAATATAACGTGGACCGAAACCAGCCCCCGTCGACACCCCACCAGCGGTCGTATTTGATGAGGTGACGTAAGGGTATGTACCATGGTCGATGTCCAATAAGGTGCCTTGAGCCCCCTCAAACATGATGTGCTGGCCAGCTTTACGGGTTTCATCTAACAACGATGGAATGTCGGCGATCATGTCTTTTAGTTGCTTGGCAACTTCGTGGCAATAAGCTAATACCTGGTCGGCATCAACGGCGTCGACTTTGTAGTAGTTCACTAAGGTAAAGTTATGGAACTCGACCACTTCGCGTAATTTCTCTTCAAACCGCTCTGGGTTAAATAAATCGCCTACGCGCAGGCCTCGACGCGCTACTTTATCTTCGTAGGCTGGGCCAATGCCGCGACCGGTAGTACCGATAGCTTTGTTACCACGAGCCTTTTCACGAGCTTGGTCTAGGGCAATGTGATACGGCAAAATCAATGGGCAAGCTTCACTGATGAGTAAGCGGTCGCGTACGGGTACGCCACGCTTTTCTAACATCGCAATCTCTTCCATTAAGGCTTCTGGTGAAAGTACGACACCGTTACCGATAATACATTTAACGTTGCTACGCAAAATACCTGATGGGATCAGGTGCAGGACGGTTTTTTCACCATCGATGACCAGGGTGTGACCAGCATTGTGACCGCCTTGATAGCGAACCACTAACGATGCTTTATCGGTGAGTAGGTCGACAATCTTACCTTTACCCTCATCACCCCATTGCGTACCAAGAATTACGACGTTTTTACCCATGAGTTAGATACCAGCTGTGACTGTTAGAAAAACAGGTGTTGAAAAAACAGGCGCTGATTTTAACAGGAATTGCCCTTACAAGGTAGCCCGATCAGTGGCTGCTTAACGCCTTTTTTAAGCGTTGATAGTCGGCCACATCATGGTAAAGAGCAAAGCCAAACCTTAGTCGGTTGCCTCGGTAATCGGTTTCGATACCAGCTTTGGCTAGCTTTTCAGCAAGTTGCTGCACTTGGTCTGGATTATCCAAACGAAAGGTAAAGAAATGCCCATGCTGCGCCAACGAGTTAACTAATAAACGTTGGCGGTTAACTAAGGGGTGCCCTACTTCATCTAGTACGGCCAAAAAACCCTGCTGCAATTGCTGCACATAACCATGCATGTGGTCTACGCTTAACTGTTCTTGCTGCCACCATTGCAGCACACTTTCAAGCCGGTAGAGGGCGCTAAAATCCATCGTGGAGCCGGCGAAACGCAAGCCATCGTCAGCATATTGCACCTCGCCCTGTTGGGGCTTGGCTAAGTTCGCGAAATCAGCGAACCAACCAGTGTACTCTGGGCGTAACTGGCAGCCCTTAGGCACGGCCATGAAACAACAGCCCTCGCCCGCTTGTAGATATTTGTATGCACCAGCCAAGTAAAAAATTCGGTCCGCCACGGTACTTAAGTTGGTGGGTATGGCACCGCAACCATGATAGCCATCGACCACGATAGTACTTTCAGGATCAGCTTGAGGTACCCAATCATTTAAGTCTGGGCCAACCACACCTGAGTTATAGAAAACTTGGCTGGTAAAAATAAGCGTATAAGCATCAGCTGAGACTGCCTCTAACCAGCGTTGCGGGAAGCTAGCAAAGGGTTCTGTGGCAACCACAGTCACGGTTAAGTTACTGCGCTCTTGTAGCCGCCGCAATTGGCGAGAAAAGCTGTGAAACTCGCTATCTGTGGTCAAAATCGAAACGGGTTGGCTCAGGTCAAAACAACTCATCACTCGGTACAGCAGTTCGTGGGTGTTACTGGCGAACACAAATTGCTCAGGATGAGGATGCTGCAGCAGCTCGGCTAGCAAGGTTTGTACGGCGGGTACACGTTCACCAAAAATCTGGTTCCACTTATGATCGACACCTTGGGCGGTATCATCCCAATACTGGAGTTGCGCAGCACGCGTCACATCGGGCCAATAGTGATGACTATGGGGCGCGCAGTGTAAGCTATCCGGATGGCGTTGAAAGAAACCTTGGTAATACTGCTTGTAAGACATATCAGAAATTCTCAGCAAAGTAGTCGAGCGATGACCAGCAGCTTACCTACAAAAAACCCGCGGGACAACCGCGGGTTTTGATAGGTTTCAAAAGCTTAGCTAACAGCTATTTTTTACCACCAGTAACGTCTTTCAAATACTTGAAGAAGTCGCTGTCTGGTTCTAGCACTAACACATCATTGCCACTTTCAAAACTCTTCTGATACGCTTGCAAGCTGCGCAAGAATGAGAAGAACTCTGGGTCTTGAGTGTACACTTCAGCATAGATACCCGCAGCTTCAGCATCACCTTGGCCACGCAGTTCACGTGATTCACGCTCAGCATCAGCTAACATTACGGCTACTCGAGCATCTACATCAGCGCGGATGAATTCAGCTTGCTCACGACCTTCAGAGCGGTGTTCCATAGCTACTGCTTGACGCTCTGCACGCATCCGTTGGTAAATCGACTGGCTAACTTCGGTCGGCAAGTTGATTTGCATTACGCGCACGTCAATCACCTCAATACCCAGCTCTTGAGCGCTATCAGCACCACGAATAAGAGCTTCACGCATTAAGTTATCACGTTCACCCGACACGATTTCTTTAATGGTACGGCTACCAAATTCAGCCCGTAAACCGCTGTTCACCCGACGGGTTAACAAGGCTTCGGCTTGAGCTTGGTTACCACCATTGGTCGATAAATAGTAGGTTGCGAAATCAGAGATACGCCACTTTACATAAGTATCTACAATCAAGTCTTTTTTCTCGCTGGTTACAAAGCGATCGGGGTCACCATCAAGGGTTTTAAAACGCGCATCTAAGCGTTTAACCTGCTCAATAAAAGGCAGCTTAAAGTGTAAGCCCGGCTCAAATACGACGGCTTCGCCAGTATTTGCGTCACGTTGTACCTTACCAAATTGCACCACAATGGCGCGTTCGCCTTCTTTCACTACAAAGAGTGAAGAAACCCCAAGGGCTAAGGCGACTATAACTAAAATGGCTACTAAGTTTTTCATCGTTTACCCCCGGCCACTGTTGAAGCGGTCGCTACTACGTGTGGTATTGCTGTTAGTGCTTGCAGGGTTGTTATTCTGCGAACTTGGGTTCGTTGAATTAATCCCTTGCTGTGGCGCACGCTCTTGGCTTTGCGCTTCAGAACGGCTGCGTTGCTGCTGTTCTAAAATTTTATCTAACGGCAAGTACATCATGTTATTGCTACCTTCAACATCCACCATCACTTTGCTGGTGTTGGCATAGATAGCTTCTAACGTTTCTAAGTACAAACGTTCACGTGTAACAACTGGAGCGGCTTTGTATTGTGGCAGCAATTCTTTAAAACGTGCTACCTCACCTTGCGCTTTCAGTACGGTCTGCTCGCGATAAGCTTGCGCTTCTTGCAGCACTCGACGTACTTGACCACGAGCTAACGGCTCAATTTGTCGGGCGTAAGCTTCAGCTTCACGAATAAAGCGCTGTTCGTCTTCTTGTGCCGCAATAGCGTCATCAAAAGCGTCTTTCACAGCTTCTGGCGGACGCGCAGGCAACAAGTTCACATCAACAATTTGAATCCCTAACAGATAAGGTGCAATGATGTTGTCTAACAATTCTAGCGTGTCAGCACGAACACTTTCACGTCCTACTGTTAGTACTTCATCCATGGTGGTGTGACCCACCACGTAACGCAAGGCACTGTCTGTCGCTTGGGCAAGACTGCGGTCGGCGTTCTCTACTGCGTAGAGATAATCGCGCGGATTGATGATGCGATACTGTACGTCTAGCTCAACATGCACCACGTTCTCGTCTTGAGTCAGCATGAAACCTTCTGACTGGAACTGTCGCACATTGCTCACGTCAACGGTTTGTACGCTATCAATGAATACCGGGCGCCAATGCAGACCTGATTCTACTAAATTGTGGTATTGACCGAAGCGCAGTACCACCCCACGTTCGGCTTCTTTGACCGTATAAATACCCGCCAAAAACCAAACTAATAGGGCGATAATCGCAATCACACCAAAGCCCTTGCCGGATAAACCGCCACTGCTTCGATTTTGATTGTTGCCACTTTTCTTACCACCTAGGCCAAGTTTACCTAGGAGGTTACGCACTGCTTCATCTAAATCTGGCGGACCTTGATCGCGGCCGCCTTGTTGTTTCCATGGATCACGGTCATTGTTATTACCGTTTCCCGGTTGATTCCAGGCCATTGATTACTCCAACTCTGGGTTGCTGTTTAATTGTATTCGTTAGTTATTCTACAAAGCCTTGCAGGTTATCGCCATATTCTTCGGCGACCTGTTTACACAATCTACGCCAATCTACTTGAGACATACGTACCTGCATTGAAAATTGTCCATCGTCCGCAGTAGTTTCTGCGGTGACACTCTTAAGTGCATACAGCTTACCACGTAATTTACCCATCGAGGGTGGAATTCGTAAGGATACGTCAACCATCTGTGGACGCAAGCGTTGCACCAAGGCTTGTTGTAACAAATCTATTCCGGCCCCACTCTGAGCTGAAAGCCAGACCCGGATTGGCATGCCTTGATCATCAGTATCAATGCGCGCTACTCCATTATCAAGCTGATCGATCTTATTACAAATCAACAACTGCGGAATTTCGTCGGCACCAATTTCGGCCAGTACTTCTTCAACTTGATGGATGTTGTCTTGTTGACGGTCATCGGCCACATCAATCACGTGTAAGAGTAAATCCGCTTCTTGGGTTTCTTGTAGGGTCGCTTTAAAGGCGGCCACGAGTTCATGGGGCAAATGCCGAATAAAACCTACCGTATCAGCCAAAATAATAGGCCCCACATCGGTGAGTTCAAGCTTGCGCAAGGTTGGGTCGAGGGTAGCAAAGAGCTGGTCGGCCGCATACACCCCGGCTTCAGTGATCTTATTAAAGAGGGTAGATTTACCAGCGTTGGTGTATCCCACTAAAGATACCGTCGGAATCTCAGCGCGTTGGCGTGCGCGACGACCTTGTTCGCGCTGCTTCTGAACTTTGTCTAAGCGCCCCAAAATGTTTTTGATACGGCCACGAATTAAGCGACGGTCCGTTTCTAGCTGGGTTTCACCTGGGCCACGCAAACCAATCCCGCCTTTTTGCCGTTCTAAGTGAGTCCAGCCGCGTACCAATCGTGTTTGGATATGACGCAATTGCGCTAGTTCTACTTGCAGCTTACCTTCGTGAGTGCGGGCGCGCTGGGCAAAGATATCAAGAATCAAGCCGGTGCGGTCGAGCACGCGACATTGACACAACTTTTCTAAGTTGCGTTCTTGGGTAGGTGTAAGGCTGTGGTTAAAAATAACGATGTTAGCATCGAGCAAGCGCACCTGATCGGCAATTTCTTCCGCTTTACCCGAACCAATAAAATACTTAGAACTGGGTGCGCTACGCGAAGCAGTCACCACACCGAGGGTTTCAACCCCGGCGGATGACACTAATAACTTCAGTTCAGAGAGATCTTCACGATCAATTTCTGCAGGAAAATCAACGTGTACCAGGACAGCCTGTTCACCACTTTCAAACCTATCAAACAAGCTATCACTGCTCCCCTAACATCAATTAATCGATCGCTTCTTCAGAGCTTTCTGCCATAGGCAGATAATTCTGTGGAATGCGCGCTGGCACCACCGTTGAAATGGCGTGCTTATACACCATCTGGCTGACTGTATTTTTCAGCAAAATAACAAATTGATCAAAAGACTCAATTTGTCCTTGTAGTTTAATTCCATTTACTAAGTAAATCGAAACCGGCACACGCTCGCGGCGCAGTGCATTCAAAAAAGGGTCTTGTAGAGTTTGCCCCTTGGCCATAATAGTGCGTCCTTTTTTTTGTTATTGTGAGTGCCTAGCAACATACTACTGCGCTAAAACGTGCCAGCCACTTAAAATATAGACAATTTTTTTAAATAGTGTAACTCAGAACCATTTTATTTCAGTTAATACTGAATATGGGGATTAGTTTAAGCTTTTCAAGGAGCAATTGAACGATAGTTTGTTCGATTGCAGCTATCGCTAAAGCAACTCAGCGAATACTTCGCCTTGGTGTTGCTGACAGTAAGCAATCGCTTGGACCGCTAAATCATCCGCATCCGTATCTAACCAATGCACCCCGGGCCATTTGCGCAGCCAAGTTAACTGCCGCTTGGCTAATTGCCGAGTGGCGGCAATGCCGCGCTCGACCATCTCGTCATAACTGCACTCGCCAGCTAAATACTGCCAAGCCTGACGATACCCCACACAGCGTAACGCGGGTAAATCGAGATGCAAATCGGACCGCTGTCTTAATTGTTCGACCTCGGCGAGAAAATCTTGTTCCAACATTTGTAAAAATCTTACCTTAATACGCTCGTGCAAGACGCTGCGATTATGGGGCGCCACGGCTAATTGCAGTACCGGATAGGGTAATGCTCCAGTGCGCTGGGTGGTAAGTTCAGTAAGCGTTTGACCACTGCTTAAATAGACTTCCAGGGCCCTTACTAAGCGCTGGGGATCATGCGGATGAATCCGTGCGGCACTCACCGGGTCTATCTGTTCTAGGCGCTGATGTAGAGCATGGGTACCTGCGCTAGCAACTTGTTCAAGTAGCTGCTGGCGAATGGCCGGGTCTGCTTCAGGTAAATCGGACATGCCTTCTAGCAAGGCTTTGAAATACAACATGGTACCGCCTACCAGCAATGGAATGCGGCCACGCGCCAGAATGGCTTCTATTTCTTCGCGCGCATCGGCTGCAAATTGTGCCGCTGAATAGCTTTCGCTAGGGTCACAGATGTCAATCAATCGATGCGGTGCTTGCGCTTGTTCAGCGGCACTTGGCTTCGCGGTTCCGATATCCATACCGCGATAGATCAGGGCAGAATCCACCGAGATAATATCGCAGGGTAACGCCTGTGTTAGCGCAATAGCTAAGCCTGTTTTGCCGGCTGCCGTGGGCCCGTAAAGGCAAATGACTTTATTGGTAAAAGTGGTCATCAAGTTTCCTTAGCCGTGTCCGTACTGCTGACTTCAGGTGGCAGTGAAAGCGCATACAAATAGTCGGCAATAGGGTCTTGTAGCCACTGCTGTAACCAGTGTTCAGCTTGGCTCAAATTGAACTGGGACAACACCTGGAACTGGGCCAGCCAACGGAATAACTGCGGGCTGTCCAACTGCTTAACCAGTTGCGCTAAGGTAACTGTGAGGTTGGTTTGCCGCAGCATGGATGGCACTTCTAACAAGGTGACCCGATTGCGGCCAAACTCACAACGGACCCCTAAGCGCGCCAACTGTTCAGCGGGAACAGCCCGTAATGCTGCGATTAAGGGCGCATCCTGTAATTGCAACGGTATCAACAGGGGTTGCCCAGCTAACCCTAACTGCCATTGTTGCTGCAATTGTTTGCTCAGCACATACTGCTGTACTGCAGCTAAATCTAACAGCGCCAGCAGGTGCTGCTGAGAACCCAATTCAACCTGCTGCAATAAGGCAAAACGTTGCTGTATAACTGACAGTAATTTAGGACCGGTGACAGCTGACTCAGACTGACTGGGAGCAGCCACTTGCTGCAACTGAGCCAAACTTGGGTGGGCTTGAGCGCGCTGCGGAAACAGCTGACTATGGCGTGGTTGTAACTCTTGCACCTGTTGACTGAGCTGACTGCTGGCCGGCTGATAACCATGTTGTGGTGGCGCTGCTGCAACCTTGCTGGCATCCGCTGCGCCGGCACCATGAGGCGCTGCCGTAGCACCGCTGCGGGCGGTGCTTGGAGCTTGTTGCAAGGCAGTGCGCAGAGCTGCTAACACAAAGTCATGAATCTGCCGCGCTTGATGAAAGCGCACTTCATGCTTGGCCGGATGCACATTCACATCCACGTCTTGAGGCGGTAATTCTAGATACAACACAAACGTGGGGACTCGATGTTGCCCCATGCTATCGCTGCTGGGGTCCGCTAATCCGCTAGCTTCACCGTAAGCTTGTCGCACCGCATGCGCCAGCAAGCGATCTTTCATCATCCTACCATTAACATAAAAGTACTGAATATCTGCCTGATGGCGACATTCTTCTGGCGCTGCGACCCAACCCCATAGGCGCACTGGACCACTAGCATGCTCCACCGCTAAGGCTGGATCGGTAAATTGCCGACCACACACTTGGCTGATGCGTTGTAATGCATCTTGTTGCGCCGATACCGCAGGGTAGTTACGCACCGGTTTATCGTTGTGGTTCAGGCTAAAACGCACCCCAAAACGAGCCAGTGCAATACGCCGTACGACCTCGTCGATATGGGCAAATTCAGTTTTGTCAGTACGCAAAAATTTGCGCCGCGCCGGTGTGTTAAAAAACAAATCTTGCACATCAACGGTAGTCCCATCCGGGTGACTTGCTGGGGCGATTTCAGCCTGCATATCACGCCCTTCTACCCAAGCCTGCCAAGCCTCGGCTTGCTGCGCTGGCTTTGAGGTTAGGGTTAAACGTGATACTGAACTAATACTGGCTAAGGCTTCGCCTCTAAAGCCTAAGCTTTGAATCGCTTCGAGGTCGTTGAGACTGCTGATTTTACTGGTGGCATGTCGACTAAGGGCTAAACCTAATTCAGCTTTGACAATACCAGTACCATCATCGCGAATACGAATACGCCGTCGACCACCTTGCTCAATATCAATGACAATATGGCTGGCACCTGCATCTAGACAGTTTTCCACCAGCTCTTTCACTACCGATGCGGGACGCTCGATCACCTCGCCTGCGGCAATTTGGTTGGCTAAACTGATCGGCAATAATTGAATCGGCATAACTGGCGTGCTCGTAGCTGGTGAGTCCGAAATAAATCAGGGTGTTATGGGATGTCTAGCACTTGCCCAACTTGCAGTACATTACTGGTTAGGTTGTTCCGTGTTTTCAATGCTTTGACGGTTGTATTGTAGCGCTTTGCAATCACCGATAACGACTCACCAGATTTTACCACATGTTGCGCCGCACGGCTTGATACAAACGACGAGCCATCGGGCGGACGCCGAGTAAAGTAATCGCGCACCCCTTGATAAATGGCGCGCGCCATCCGCTGCTGATAGGCGTTGCTTAACAGTTGCTGTTCTTCTTGTGGATTTGAGATAAAACCGGTTTCCACCAAAATCGAGGGTTTACCTGACGTAAGCACGGCAAAACTGGCATGTTGCGGTTTGTCTTTGTGCATAATGGCAATGCCATCCATATGCTTGAGGACATCTTCGGCCACTTCAAAACCGGCACTCATGGCATGGCCCATGGTCATATCAATGAGAGCTTTGTTTAAGTAACCGTGGGTATCGTCAGACTCTACCCGCAAATCGATGCCTCCAAGCACATCAGACAGCCGCTCTTTATCCTCTAACATACGACCCATTTCAGTGGTAGCGCGACGTGAGGAGAGCACCCACACCGACCCGCCACGGGGTTTCGGTGAGGTAAAAGCATCCGCATGAATGGATACTAACAAATCGGCTTCAATTTCTTGAGCTTTACGGGCGCGCGCTTTGAGACCCACGTAATAGTCACCACTGCGAATCAAGTAGGCCTGCATAGCTGGATCTTGGTTGATCATATCCGCTAGCGCTTTCGATATTTTCAACACAATATCTTTTTCGTAGGCTCCCGATGGCCCAATTGAACCGGGATCATCGCCACCATGCCCAGCATCGATGGCAATGGTCACTTTTCTTTCTTGTAATTCATCGGCACGTAACGGGGTATTTTTGCGCTCAATCGATCGCCCTTTTAAATCGATTACTAAGCGCTCGCCATATTGCTCGTTGGCCCGCACCGGAAAAATCTCAAATTCAATCTTGTCGTTGAGCTCAATCACAACACGAGTGGATTGCTTGTTCTTGGGGGTACTAGTACGAATTTTCTTAATCAACAGTGAGTTATTTTCCACTTTGGCTAAGTCAACCTTGAGAGCGGTTTGGTTAAAATCAATCACCAGCCGATAGGGTGTTTGTTGATACAAGGTAAAATAACTAAAATCAGGAGTTGCAGACAGATCAAAAACGACCCGCGTATTATCAGGCGCAGGCCACATTCGTACATTGTTGATGCTGTTAACTTGCACCGAGAAACTGGTGGTACTGAACAGCAGCAAACTGCAACTAATAAAAACGCGTATCCAATAGGGCATTAAAGTGTTTCGAGAACCGCTCGACCTCGTGTTGTTAGCGCATGTATCGTCATAGTTCGACCCGGTTGGGCATAGTCTATGGTTATAGTTATATCAGCTTCGGGTAAGTATCCTGTCCCTCGCTGCGGCCATTCGGCTAAAATAATCTGATGATCTCCAAGGTAATCGCGGATGCCCATGAATTCAAGTTCTTCTGGATCAGCAAGCCGATACAAATCAAAGTGATGAATGGTCCAAGGACTCAACTCATAGGTCTCTACCAAGGTGTAAGTAGGGCTTTTCACTGCACCTTGGTGGCCCAAGGTCTGGATAAAACCACGGCTAAAAGTGGTTTTACCTGCACCTAGATCACCGTACAAATAACAAGTAAAGGCAGTTGCAGCAGGCCCCGCCTGTTGTAATAGCTTAGTGGTGTTACGGGCTAATTGTTGCGCTACCTGCAGTAGCTCTGCTTCGGTGGCTGCGCTACGAATAATAGTTGTCATCAAGGGTTCACCAAGGCTCTGAGTTCATTCACAATATCGCTTGCTATAGTACCACGTTCTCCGGCTTGCGCAGCATTTTCGCCAGCAACGGCATGCACCCAAACTGCAGTCGCTACCAGTTCATGCAAAGCTGCAGCTGAAGGTTGCCGATGCTGCGCTAGCAAGGCCCCTAAGAGGCCACTGAGCACATCGCCCGAGCCGGCTGTTGCCAAGGCCGAGCTACCACGATCACACACTAAGATGCGCTCAATTTGGTGTGCTGGCCCGGCGATTAAAGTTCCTGCTCCTTTGAGTAGCACCTGGGCATTAAAGTTCGTAACTAATTGCGTTAACGCTTCGTATCGATCCGCTTCCACCACGGCCGTCATATTCTCATCCGCAAACCGAGTGCTCATCACAGACCGTAACAAGCGACCCGCCTCTGCGGGATGCGGAGTTAATACCCACTGCCGTAAGTTGGGTGACGGCTCGCCCTGCGGCAACTGCGCTAAGAGATTGAGGGCGTCGGCATCGGCAACCACCGGCGGTAACGGCCCTGAAAGCTCCGTGAGCCAATCTAACAACTGCTGTAGCTGCTGTTGCGCCCAAGCATCACGACCTAATCCCGGCCCAATCACGATAGCATCCGCTTGCTCAAGCCAAGGGATAAGGCCCTTTTCATCGGTGCCATGCACCATGAGTTCGGGCTGCGCTTGCGCAATAATGGCAAGTGTGTGCGGATGCGTAACCAGAGTGACCTTACCCGCACCGCTGCGTAAGGCTGCCCGCCCAGCCAAAATAGCCGCGCCACTCATACCAGGCCCGCCAGCAATCAAAACAAGATGACCATGGTCACCTTTGTGCGAGCTAGGCTTTCGTTTCGCCAACCAGCGCTGCGCTAGCTCTGGCTGCACCAGCTCAGCCATGGGCGACTGTTTGCTAAAGGCTGCGCCGATGCCCAATTCGGCCAAGCTCAGCTGCCCTACGTAATCTTTGGCCTTACCTGTTACTAGTCCTGCTTTTATCGCTACCATAGTCACGGTGTGTGCTGCAGTTACCGCAATCGGTTGCGGTTGCCCGGTATCACTGTTTAATCCGGTTGGCACGTCCACACTCAACACCCAAGCGGTGTTAGCTGCGGCATTGATAGCCTGCACCGCAGCTAGGTAAAAACCAGCCAGAGGCCGGGTAAGTCCACTGCCAAGCACAGCATCAACAAGGATCTGGTAGCCGTGTAAGCTATCGATGCTACTCTGCCAGCGACCGCCCTCCGCCTGCCACGCCGCCTGTGCTTGTTGTGCTAGCTTGGTAGTTGGGGGCACCGCATAAACCGTCACCTGATAGCCCGCGGCTTGAGCCAGTCGTGCCAGCACCCAACCATCGCCACCGTTATTGCCGGGGCCACAAACAATAGCCACCCTAGCTGGTGCGGCGCAGTGATCCTGGATGGCCTGCAGACATGCTTGGGCAGCCGCTTGCATCAGTTGCGCCATACTCAAGCCAATCGCTGCGGCAGCTGCTTGCTCACCACTACGAACCTGTTCGGTGCGATATATCAAGTGCGATAATTGTGCCACCATGAGTCTCCCTATCGTGCGTTTTTGCCCAGATTTTGCTATGTTAGCCAACATCAATCGCAGGCATACTTACAAGAGTACGACACCATTCATGGATTATCATCAACTAGCTGCAGATATCAAACAATGGGGCCGCGACTTGGGCTTTCAGAAGGTCGGTATTACCGACGTTGACCTGAGCACTGAGCAGCAGCACTTAGAACGTTGGCTGGCAGCGGGTATGCATGGTGATATGGAATGGATGGCGCGACATGCAGAGTTACGCACCCGGCCCGATCAACTGCATCCCGGTGCAGTGCGTGCGATTTCGGTGCGGATGAATTATTTACCGGCTGAAGCTGGCTTTGCTAAAACCCTGAAAAATCCTCGTTTAGGCTACATTAGTCGCTATGCGCTTGGGCGCGACTATCATAAATTAATGCGCAAGCGCCTGAAACAACTAGGCGATAAGATACAAGCAGCATGTGCTGAGCTAGATTTTCGCCCCTTTGTGGATTCAGCTCCGATCATGGAGAAGCCACTAGCTATCAAAGCAGGTTTAGGTTGGCGTGGTAAACATACCTTAGTACTAGACGAAGCCCATGGCTCTTGGTTTTTCTTGGGTGAACTGCTGGTTAATCTACCTCTACCGATGGATTCACCCGTAGCCGAAAAATGTGGTAACTGCAGTGCCTGCATGACTATTTGTCCTACCCAAGCCATTGTCGAGCCCTATGTGTTAGACGCGCGTCGCTGTATTTCTTATTTAACCATTGAGCTCAAGCAAAGTATTCCGGAAGAATTTCGGCCGCTGATTGGCAATCGCATCTACGGTTGTGACGACTGCCAATTGATTTGTCCTTGGAATCGTTACGCCCATCTAACCGATGAAGCCGATTTTTCGCCGCGCCAGCACTTGCATGCTCCTGAACTACTGCAATTGTGGGCTTGGGATGAGGACACTTTTTTGCGACAAACTGAAGGTTCGCCGATTCGGCGGATTGGCCATGAATGTTGGCAGCGGAATATTGCGGTGGCCTTAGGCAATGCGCCAGCCGATGCTGCTATTATCGAGGCCTTGCAGCAGCGTCGTGATAGTGCTAGCGCTATGGTTCAAGAGCATATTGATTGGGCCTTAGCGCGGCAACAAGCAGGTTTAGGCAAAGTTGAAAAGCAAGTGCTAAGGCTGGTACGTGCGGTAGAAAAAGGCATGCCGCGAGATGCTTAAGGCCCAGCGCTGGAGCTATTCAACTTCGGTTAGTACCACGTTAACTCGACGGTTTTCGCTGCGTCCAGCTGCGGTAGTATTAGTCTGCAGCGGCGCACTATCTGCATAGCCGACAGCTCGCATCCGCTCTGGAGCTATGCCTTGCTCTGCTAAAAAGCGTACCACCACACTAGCCCGCGCGGCAGATAACTCCCAGTTGCTAGGAAACCGCTGATTACTGATCGGGATGTTATCCGTATGCCCTTCAACGCTGATAAACAGCTGATTTTTCTTCAACACCTCAGTTAGGGTTTGCATCACCTGGGCGGCCTGCTGATTAAATTCAGCTTCGCCGCTGTGAAATAAAATCTTGTCTTTAAGCTTAATATTAACTTTACCGGGCGAGGTGCTTACTTCTACTCCATCGGCTAAACCACTACTGGCAAACTGCGCCTGCAATTCGCTTTCAGTTAGTGCTAAGCCTGCTGACTGCTCTGCTGCGGCTTGCAATACTTGCTCGGATGGGCTCGGCGAGCCGGACAAGTCAGCATTGGCGAGCAAAATAACAAACAACACCAATAGCAGGGTCAGCAAGTCCATGTAGGTAGTAACCCAACTGTCCTCTTCGTCTACGGGCTGGTCATGCAGCGCCGCCACTCCATGCCCGAATAAACGTGCTGAAGCACCGCGATGCTCACGATGAGGTTCGCGATGTAAGTTGGCGGCTGCGTCCGAAGCTTTGGCTTGGGGGCCGCCGCTACGTTCCATCAGCTCATTTAAAGTAGGTTCGTTGCTCATAGCCGCTCAGATTTACCCTTGCCTAAACCTTCATGGAGCCCATTTTTCGCGGCAATATCGTTAGCCTCGTTGATATCCAGCTCATCTTCTACATGGGCGAAGAAGGTAGCTAAATATTCGCGAATGTAGGCTGGGCTGCGACCACGAGCAATCAGCAAGATGCCTTCTAAAATCATATTCATTAATTGCACGCGGCTCTCAGTACGACGCTCAAATTTAATCGCAATCGGTTTGAACAACATGTTTGCCAAGACCACCCCGTACAGCGTGGTTAATAGCGCAAAGGCCATGTCTACGCCAATCTCGCTCATGCTGCTCTGGCCCATGCCATGCAACATGTTAACCAGACCAACCAAGGTACCCAACATACCAAACGCGGGGGCAAAAGTGGCCATGGTGCGATACACCTGAGCTTCGGCGCGCTCTTTTAGTTTGGTCCGCAGAATTCGCCACTCTAATAACTCAGCGATATCCTCGGTCGGCGTGCGATCGATGAGTAACTGTAAACCGGTTTTTAAAAACGGGTTTTGTACCTGGTTTAATTGATCTTCAGCATTGGCAATGCGTCCCTGCACTAACTGTCGTGCCACCTCAACCAATTCGCGCTGGTCATCTTCGGCGTACATTTTTTCGTTACGCAGCACAATCCACAGAATCTTGAACACCCGCACCACATCACGCAATGGGTATGCCAACAAGGTGGCCGCAAAGGTACCGCCTAGCACTATGGCTAAGCCTGGTAGATTGATAAAGGACCAAGCATCGGCTGCGGTTAGCATCACCGATAGCACCACGATAGCAATGCCCGACAGCATGCCAATAAGAGTTGATAAATTCATGCGTCTCAGTAGTTGGTCACAGATGTTAGGTGTTATCGGCAGGAGGCTCGCCAGCTTTAATTTTATGCAGCAAACGCTCAAAAAATGCGGCACCTTTACGCCGTGCGAAAGCTATATTGCGCTCCGGGATCAGTTCAGGTTGATCAAAGTTATCCAGTGCCTCGGCCAGCTCGTCTTCACGTAAAATATGAAAGATAGGATAAGGTGCACGGTTGGTGTAATTGGCAGGGTCGTCTTCAGGCTCACCGGCGAAGCAGTAGGCCGGATGAAAGCTAGCCAACTGAAACACCCCTTCGTAGCCTTCTAATCGCAATAACTGATTAGCTAAGTCTAAGGTATCTAGATAATCGCTAAAATCGGCTAAAGCATTGGGCACTATCACCAGCGCTGTGGCCACTTCAGGATGCTCATCTAAAAACTTACACTCAGCCACCACGCTCGCCAAGATATCCTCGACCGCAGTAGCTTTGCACACCTGATAGTTAATGCGTTGAGCTTCAATTTCTTGCCGGGCAAACGGGCAAATGTTGTACTTTACAATCACTTGCCACAACCAGCGTTGGGTAACCTCAACCACCTGCTGCATGTTTCCCCCTCTAGGCTTGGTCACGCAAATAGTCCAAGCCACCTACGATCGCAGCCACTTGAGCTAAGATGCATTGCTCAGGGGTGGCATGAGCGCTATCGGGATAAACCTCGGTGGTGGTTACATAAGGTGCATCGGTTAAACCCATACACAATCCGAGTTCACGGCCAGCGTAATGAATCACGCCTTCTTGCTGTAATTCAGCCCCAATGATTTTACCTTCGTCGTCCGCTGGGGCGATATGAGTTACTTTGCGCACGGAGTCGATAATGGCACGCTGAAACTCTGGCGTCGGAATTTCTGAGTTACCCACCGTATAAAAACCATCCGGAATGTTCCAGTTGGTATTAACAGTGCCATCAAGAGCGGCTTTCGCCGGACGAAATTCGCTATTGTCGGTATCAGTCGTTTCGTGCAGATCAAAATGAGCTAAAAATTGCCATTGCTGTTGGCCTAGATAATCCATGATGTTGGCACATTCAGCCGCAGGGCTAGGTGCTTTAAAGGACCGGTTAGGGTCTATCGCATGGGGGTTCCAACGATTGATGGTTTCGTAGCCCCACGGGCTTAGACAAGGTGCGACAACCAGATTAAACCACTGACTGTAATGCTCAGCTTGGGTTTCTAAAAACCGCAGAGCGCCATGTACACCACTGGTCTCATAGCCATGCACCCCGCCCGTAATTAATACCGTAGGCTTGTTTGATTGCCAATCGCGGGTTTTTACTGCAAACAACGGGTAGTTATTCGCTGGATATTCAATCAGGCCATATTGTTCTACATCAAAACGTTCATGCAAAGCGTTGATAGCGGGTACCACGTCCTCAAAATAAGAACGCTTGAGCTGCTGGGCTTGTTGCCATTCGAGTTTCTCTGCAGGCCCCCAAGGTTTGCCCGGAGTACCAATTGGATATTGACGTTCAACCATAATTTACCTCGTGTTCG
The DNA here is from genome assembly GCF_050750165.1 of Pseudidiomarina sp. WS423. Classification (NCBI taxonomy): domain Bacteria; kingdom Pseudomonadati; phylum Pseudomonadota; class Gammaproteobacteria; order Alteromonadales; family Idiomarinaceae; genus Pseudidiomarina; species Pseudidiomarina sp. WS423. Next base: position 17,685 of record NZ_JBOJLN010000012.1, read on the forward strand.
TTAAGCCCCAGCCAAGACCATCGCTGCTTGCACTAACACTGCAATGTTTGCCACCACGCCCACAATGAAAAAATAACTACGTGGGCTGGGGTTTTTCTCGGTTGCTATCGCATAATACAACACCATGTGAATGATGCGAATAATAGCATAGAGCCACACCCAAGCGACGAACCACTGCGACTGCACTCCACTCAAAATAGCGAGTAACACGGCGGCGGCAAAAAAGGGAACGTTTTCGATGGAGTTCTGAAAGGTGCGATGAGCTCGGAACACAAAGGAGTCATGGCTGAGTTCTGCGCTGATTTTACCCGGTACAGCTCCTGGTGCTGCTGCTTTGAAGCGACTGGCCACAAACCACTGTACCATCACCGTCACTAAAATGACCCACAGGCCCCATAATACCCAATCTACAATCATGCTAATTACTCCCGTGTTGTTGTTATTATCTCCCGCATCTAGCGAGTTCTGAATCTATTCTGGTTTAAAAAACCCGATCACCTGCCCCACGGGGACTTTTTCGGGTTGTTGCGCTGATGCAGGGGCCGGTGCCGCTGCTTGACGCTCCTCAAATTTATGCCCGCATTGCACACATTGCACCTGTTCTTGCTGATTTACAATAGTCAGCATCAGGGTATCTTGGGCCTGGCATGCTGGGCATTCTGCCCCAGCAATAAAGCGTTTCCTAGTTCGAGTCATATTCACCTCTTATGGTATCGGGTATAATTGTCGCAGAAACCTAGCACAAACACCAAGTTCAGGAACTCGTTATGATACAAATGCGCGCCATGTCATTAATGCGCGGTGGCAAGTTATTGTTAGAAAATGCCGATATTACTGTCTTTCCGGGGCACCATGTGGGCCTGGTTGGGCGCAACGGCACGGGTAAATCATCACTATTTGCCTTGCTGCGGGGCGAGCTACAAACCGAACAAGGCAGTTGCGAATTGCCACCGGCATGGCGTATTGCTAGCGTGAAACAAGAAACCCCAGCGTTAGATCAAGCCGCCCTTGAGTATGTGCTAGATGGCGATACTGAACTGCGCCACTTGCAACAGCAACTAGCTGATGCTGAAGCTCGCCACGACGGTCATGCCATTGGCTCCTTACACGATGCCTTAGCTACCATTGGTGGTTATGATGCCAACGCACGGGCTGCCGCTCTATTAAACGGTTTAGGCTTTCAACCCGATCAGATTTATTTACCGGTAAAGGCTTTTTCCGGCGGCTGGCGCATGCGCCTTAACTTGGCACAAGCTTTGATTGCGCGCGCAGACCTACTGCTACTTGATGAACCAACCAACCACCTCGATGTTGACGCCATTTTCTGGCTAGAAGATTGGCTGCAACGGTATCCGGGGACGCTGATGGTGATTTCCCACGACCGCGACTTTTTGGATGCGATTGCCGGACAAATCATTCATATCGAGCACCAGCGCGCTACCAGTTACAGTGGCAATTACAGCAGCTTTGAGCGCCAACAAGCAGAACAGCTAGCGCAACAACAAGCGCAGTTTGAAAAAGAACAAGCTCAGAAAAAGCATCTACAGAGCTACATTGACAGGTTTCGCTACAAAGCCAGCAAAGCCAAGCAAGCCCAGAGCCGAATTAAAGCGTTAGAGCGCTTACAGGCAGGAGCCCCCCTACGTGCGGCGAGTGGCTTTCAGTTCAGCTTTAAAGAGCCGCCTCAATTACCTAACCCTTTACTAACCATGCAGCAAGTGCAAGCGGGCTATGGTGAAGGTGATGCCGCGGTCACTATTCTAGCCGATATTAGCTTTAATTTGGTGCCGGGGAGCCGCATCGGTCTGCTCGGCCGCAACGGGGCGGGTAAATCAACATTAATCAAATTGCTAGCAGGGCAACTCAAACCGCAAGTGGGCGTGGTGCAGTTGAACCCCGGAGTGCGACTTGGGTATTTTGCGCAACACCAATTAGAACTGCTTGATTTGCAAGCCAGTGCACTTTTACATCTGCAGCGCTTAGATCCAAACGCCAGCGAACAGCAGCTACGCGATTTTATCGGTGGTTTTGGCTTTTCCGGTGATGCCGCAACCGCAGCAGTTGGGCCTATGTCCGGCGGTGAAAAAGCACGCTTGGTGTTGGCTCTGATTGTCTATCAAAAACCTAATATGCTGCTATTGGACGAACCTACCAACCATTTAGATAGCCAGATGCGCGAAGCCTTAGTGTTTGCTTTACAAGACTTTGTTGGCGCTATGGTGATTGTCAGCCACGACCGTCATTTATTGCGTACCACGGTGGATGAGTTTTATCTGGTAGCTCATCAACAGGTGCAGCCTTTTGCGGGTGATTTGGATAACTACCACGAGTGGCTCAAACAGCAAGCCAGTAGCGCCAACGCTGATACCACCGACGGTAGTAGCGGTAAGGCCGACCGTAAAGCTGAAAAGCGCCAAGCCGCTGAGCGCCGTCAAGCCCTCAAACCGCTGAAAGATAAGGTGGCCAAGGCTGAGCAGAAACTCGAACACGTAAGTGCAGTGTTAGCCGAAATCAATCAGTTGCTTGCTGATAATAGTTTGTATGAGGCCGCCAACAAGGCTCAACTGACTGAGCTTCTACAACGTCAGGCCGCACAACAACAAGCCTTACAAGCGGCCGAAGAAGCCTGGATGGAAGCAGAAGAGGCACTCCACCAAGCCAGTGAACAAGATAACTAAGGAGATTTCATGCTGATCCCATGGCAACAACTTGATGCCGAAACCTTAACCGCGCTGATTGAGAGTTTTGTGCTGCGCGAAGGCACGGATTATGGCGAGCAAGAAAAATCACTCGCTGCCAAAGTTGAGGATGTACGGCGGCAGTTAGAGCACAAACAGGCGGTGCTGGTCTGGTCTGAACTGCACGAAACCGTAAATATTATGGCCGCTGATGAATTTAACCCAGGTGGTGAGTAAACACTTGCTGCCATGGCACCTTGGCATCACCTAACACGATAAAGTTTGGGTTGCCTAAGCTAGTTTCGCGGTTGTAGCTTAAGGGCTGAAAGTATTCATCGACAATACGACCGCCGGCTTCGCCTACAATAACTTCTGCTGCGGCAGTATCCCACTCGCCCGTTGGCCCCACTCGTAAAAAGCAATCGGCACTCCCTTCGGCCACAAGACAGGCTTTTAAAGAGCAACTCCCGGTGGCCACCGTGGTGTAACTGCGTGCGGCACTCATCCGTTGTAGCACCCGTGCTGGCGGCTGGCGGCGACTCATAGCAATGGTAATGGCTTCTTGCTCCGGTTGGCTGAATTGGCGAACTTGCAGGCGTTCGGTGCCCGCCGCCGAGATCTTCACTGCTCCTTGCCCGCGCTGGGCGCAATACAAGGTTGCGGTTGCCGGCCAATAAATCACCCCAAGCACCGGCAGATGCTGCCCCGGTTGTGATTGCTCCACCAGTGCGATAACAATCCCAAAATCGCCGCTACCAGCGATAAATTCTTGCGTACCATCAATAGGGTCAATTAACCAATAGCGTGACCATTGCTGGCGTTCGTCCAAACTCAGGTGTGAGCCCTCTTCCGATAAAATCGGAATGGTCTTATCTAAGGCTGTTAAGCCATCAATGATCACCTGATTGGCAGCATAATCGGCGCTGGTGACCGGCGATTCATCGTCCTTCGCATAGGTTTCGTAGGCTTGATTCTGGTAGATATCCATCACTACAGCACCGGCTTGGCGGGCGACCACACAGGCACCATCAAGCAACTCAGCTAATTCTGCTACATCAGTATCGGCTCGTTTCATGCGTGTCCCTCGCGCAAAGTCATTAATAACGCGGCTATGCTGCGTGCTTCAGTAAAATCAGGCTGGGCCAACAAGGCATCGATGTCATTGGTTGACCAAGGCACTAGTTCTAACGGTTCTGGCTCATCACCTTGCAACTGCTCGGGATAGAGATCTCGCGCCACAAAAATATGCATGGTGGCAGCAAAAAACTGCGGCGCCATAGTCACACTCTTCAGCGGAATCAGCTCTCTTGCGCCATACCCTATCTCTTCTTTAAGCTCGCGATTCGCGGCCTGTTCAGGCGACTCGCCGGGGTCGATTAAACCTTTCGGAAAGCCCAACTGATAATTGTGTAAGCCTGCCGCATACTCGCGCACCAACATCAGGGTATCCGCCTTTAAGAAAGGCACTATCATTACGGCGCCGCGACCACTACCCGCCATGCGCTCAAATTGGCGTTCTTCCCCATTACTAAAACGCAAATCGACCGCCTCAATTTTGAGTAACCGACTTTGCGCCACAACTTGACGAGTTAAAATTTCTGGAACTTGTTTGCGCGCCATGATGATTCCATTAACTAGCTTGACACATCGGACGTTATTTTTTCCGCGACAGTGGTACTATAACGATAAAGCGCAAATGGGTACAACCCACAAGGAGCATTCATATGGCGACACCCCCTATTCAATTTGATGCGGTAGTGATTGGCACCGGCCCCGGCGGTGAAGGTGCAGCTATGCAGTTAGCTAAACATGGCCGTCGCGTTGCCGTGATTGAAAAGTACGATTCAATTGGTGGTGGCTGCACCCACTGGGGCACGATCCCATCAAAAGCACTGCGGCATTCAGTAAGTCGCTTAATTGAATATAACAGCACGCCCTTGTTTGCCGGCGAAAAAGTTCACCGCGGGCTAACCTTCGCCGAAATTTTACGCCATGCACAAGGGGTGATTGGTAAGCAGATTCGTTTACGCAGCGGTTTTTACGAGCGCAATAATGTCACTGTGTTGCACGGCGTCGCAAGCTTCGAATCGGCCCACGAGCTGCGCATCACCCAAGCCGATGGTACTTATGAAATCATTGGCAGCAAACAGATTGTGATTGCTACAGGTTCACGCCCTTATCATCCTCAGGATGTCGATTTTAGTCACGAACGCATCTACGACTCAGACACAGTATTGCAACTCAAACATGAACCACGCAGCATCATTATTTATGGTGCTGGGGTGATTGGTTGTGAATATGCCAGTATCTTTCGGGGGTTAGGCGTTAAAGTAGATTTAATCAACACCCGTGAACGGCTGCTATCGTTTCTAGATGCAGAGATCTCCGATGCGTTAAGCTATCACTTGCGCAACAGTGGCGTGGTGATCCGTCATAACGAAGAATACCAAAGCATCCGCGGCCATGAAGATGGGGTGACTATGTACACCCAGTCTGGTAAACGTATCGATGCTGATTGCCTGCTGTTTGCCAACGGCCGCTCTGGTAACTTTGAGCAGTTACAACTTGAGACAGTGGGTTTAACCACCAATCATCGGGGTCAGTTAGAAGTAAATAAGCACTATCAAACTGCGGTTGATAACATCTATGCTGTGGGGGATATTATCGGCTATCCGTCGCTAGCAAGTGCAGCCTATGATCAAGGGCGCATCTGTGCCACCGCCATGCTCTTTGGTGACTGTGATCAGCGCTTGATCAGTGATATTCCTACCGGAATTTACACCATTCCAGAAATCAGCTCGGTGGGCAAAACTGAAGAAGAATTGACTGCGCAAAAAGTACCCTATGAAGTGGGCCGAGCGCAATTTAAGCACCTGGCTCGAGCGCAAATTTCTAATATGTTGGTAGGTAACTTAAAAATTCTGTTCCATCGTGAGACCAAACAAGTGTTAGGGATTCATTGCTTTGGCGAACGCGCGGCTGAGATCATTCACATCGGCCAAGCCATTATGGAGCAACAAGGTGAAGGCAATACCATCGAGTACTTTGTCAACACGACCTTTAACTACCCAACCATGGCTGAAGCCTATCGCGTGGCAGCACTTAATGGCTTAAACCGAGTAAAAAATTAATCGTTAAGAGCTAGACCACCGCCGGCAATTCAACCCGGATGCATAATCCACCAAGCCGTTGACTGGTGCTAAACACCACGCGGCCTTGGTGGCGTTCGACAATTCGTTTCACAATCGCTAACCCCAACCCAGAACCTTTAGCGGCGCGGGCCGTGTCACCTTGAGTAAAAGGCTGAATCACTTTCGCTACTTGCTTGGCAGGGATACCCGGGCCATTGTCACAAACCTTAAACCACACTCGCTGCCGACTTTGGTCATACCCCGTTTCGATAAGTACTCGTCCGTTACCATAACGCTCAGCATTCTCGAGTAAATTTTGCAGCACCCGTTTAATGGATATGGCACGCACTGCAACATCGGGCACCTCGGTGTAAATCACCTCGATCTTGCTGTGCCAATTTTCGGGACTATGGCCCACCACTTCTTCAACTAAATAATTCAGATTATTACGCTCGTTATCGGCTACAGTATCAATGCGAACATAATCAATAAATTGATCAATAATGGCGTTCATATCATCAATATCATTAATGATACTTTCAGCTAAATAATCTTCATCTGGTGGCATCATCTCTGTCGCCAAACGAATCCGTGTGAGTGGTGTCCGCAGATCATGAGATACCCCTGCCATCAGTAAGGCGCGGTCTTGCTCAAGTTGGCGTACCCCTTCTGTCATTTGGTTGAAAGCCCGAGTTACTGCCACCACCTCGGTCGAGCCAGCTTCTTTAAGTTGATCTGGATATTCGCCGCGACCGATACGTTTAGCTGCTGCTTCTAGGGCCTTGAGCGGACGGTTTTGCCACGTTGTAAACAGCATGCCACCGAATATGCTTAACAAACCAATCAGGCCTAGATAAAAGAGTAACGGTGAAAACCGTGCTTCATCAAACTTATCCAGATCTATCACCAGCCAATAGTCAGGAATCACAGCCGTTTTTATCCAGACTCGATACACGTCGCCCTGTGAAATACGAACTTCGGTATCGGCCTGCAGCAATTCTGACATTTGTGCGGAGAGAAAATTATAACGAGAGGTTTGTTGCAAACCTCGCTTCACCGCTTCTAACTCAGACAGCGGCAACACCCCGGTGGCGGCAGTGTAGTCCTGGACCAACTGTTGGTGCTCAGCACGTGCCCGTTCACTCTGTTGCAGCCAAGTATCTAGCACTAAGATGCCCTGCACTTGGCGCGCCACCACACTACTGATTTGCTGCATACTGGGTTTGACGACATATAAACCAACCATCACATACGATACCAGTTGGTTAATCAGCAGTACCACAGCAATCAAAGCAACGGTGCGAGCAAAAGCTGAGCGAGGTAGTAGGCGCATCGTGACCTTAATTACTTAGATTTATCAGCTGTCGGTGCTTTACCATCTGGCACAAACACATAACCTAGCCCCCACACAGTCTGGATGTAACGCGGATTAGCAGGGTCTACTTCAAGCATCCGCCGCAACCGTGATACCTGCACATCAATACTGCGCTCTAACGCACTGTAATCTCTGCCTCGGGCCTGATTCATTAGTTTATCCCGTGACATCGGCTGGCGTGGATGAGTCACCAAGGCTTTGAGTACGGCAAACTCGCCACTTGTTAGTGGCATCTGCTCGTCGCCTCGATACATTTCACGGGTACCCAAATTAAGCCGAAACTCACCAAACACGATTTCTTCATCTTGCGCCGCCGGAGCACCGGGGATTTCATTACCACGGCGTCTTAGCACCGCCCGAATACGTGCCAGCAGTTCACGGGGATTAAAAGGTTTCGCCAAGTAGTCATCCGCACCAAGCTCAAGGCCGATGATACGATCCACTTCATCCCCTTTGGCGGTGAGCATCACAATGGGAATATCATTGTTCTGTTGGCGTAAGCGCTTACAAATAGTTAGACCATCTTCACCGGGAAGCATCAAATCTAGCACCATCAAGTGAAAGTTTTCACGCTCCAGCAACCGATTCATTTGCTCGCTCTCGGCCGCACTACGAACATAAAAACCTTGTTCTTGCAGGTAACGCTCTAACAAACTGCGCAACCTTGCATCGTCATCTACAACCAGTATTTTAAAAGTAGTTTGACTCATTATTTAGTGCTCTTATTATGACTTACCTGAACTATAAAAGATGCCTACCATAATTACCAAAATTGGCTTGTAAGCAAACATGTCGAAGCGCAACCCCTGCGGCTATGACTCATACTCAATGGTATGTACTAGCCAGTACTTAGTGCCAGTGGGAGTTGTCACAGTCACCTCATCATCCACTTGTTTTTTCAACAGTGCGCGAGCCATCGGCGAGTCAATCGAGATATAATCGTTGCGGCCATAGATCTCATCCGGCCCCACGATACGAAACCGGCGCTGTTGCCCACTCTCATCTTCAATCACCACCCAGGCGCCAAAAAAGACTCGGCCTTGTTGTTGTGGCGAGTAATCCACTATACGCACTTCTTCGAGTCGTTTACGTAAAAATCGTACGCGCCGGTCGATTTGCCGCAACAGTCGCTTATTCTCCTTGTAATCAGCATTTTCGCTGCGATCACCAAGGCTTGCCGCCCAGGCTACTTTCTGGGTGATTTCAGGACGGTATTCGCGCCACAAATAATTGAGTTCATCGGTTAATTTAGTGAACCCAGCACGGGTAATCAAATTTGTCTTCAACGCCTAATCCTTGCTTGGCAAACTGCTGATGGCAAGCATCTTAAGAGGTTTAATTTGAGAATGCTAGCACCTCTATAGACTGGTATACTTGGCCCCAATTTTTAGCTAACGAGAGAAACCATGAGCTCGATTACCCAGCAAATTGCGACCGAATTAGCGGTAGGCTCGCAGCAGATCCAAGCTGCTATCGCGCTATTAGATGATGGCGCTACCGTCCCTTTTATTGCCCGTTATCGTAAAGAGGCTACCGGTGGCCTAGACGACACTCAGTTGCGCAATTTAGCCCAACGCTTAACTTACTTGCGTGATTTAGAAGACCGGCGCCAAGTTATTTTGGCCAGTATTGCCGAACAGGGTAAGTTAACTCCTGAACTAGCAGCCGCGGTTAAGAGCACCCAAGCCAAAACCGAACTAGAAGACTTGTATTTACCCTACAAGCCAAAGCGTCGCACTAAGGGGCAGATCGCGATAGAAGCAGGGCTAGAGCCCTTGGCTGAGACCTTGTTTACACAACCGCAGCAACAGCCAGAATCCTTAGCCGAGCAATACATTAATGCCGAAGCTGGGTTTGCTGATAGCAAAGCCGTTCTTGAAGGTGCGCGTTTTATTCTGATGGAGCGCTTTGCCGAAGATGCGGCCCTATTGAAGAAAGTACGTGAATATTTATGGCAACAAGCGGAAATTGCTAGCACCGTTGCCAGTGGCAAAGAGCAAGAGGGAAGTAAGTATCGCGACTACTTTGCCTTCAGCGAAGCACTTAAGAAAATCCCTTCGCACCGAGCCCTAGCGCTGTTCCGCGGGCGCAATGAAGGGATCTTGCAACTCAAGCTGGTGGCAGATCCACACCAAGAGGATGCTAAAGCCCCCAGTTACTGTGAACACATTATTGCTAGCCATTTGGGCTGGCAGCACCAGCAGCGTGCCGCGGACGCTTGGTTGCAACAAACGATTCAATGGACTTGGCGGATTAAGATCTTGTTGCACATGGAAACCGAACTCTTTGGCGCGATACGCGAACGAGCTGAAACCGATGCCATTCAGATTTTTGCCAACAACCTAAAAGACTTACTGATGGCAGCACCAGCTGGTGCGAAAGTGACCATGGGGCTTGACCCAGGCGTACGTACCGGGGTGAAGGTTGCCGTAGTAGATGCTACCGGCAAAGTCCTTGCCACCAACACCGTGTTTCCTTTTCAGCCGCAAAACCAAGTGGATAAATCGCTTCGGACTTTGGCGACTTTGTGTAAGCAATATAAAGTTGAACTGATTGCTATCGGTAACGGTACTCACTCGCGTGAAACCGATAAATTGGTCGGCGATATGCTTAAAGCACTACCCGAACTCAAGGCGCACAAGGTTATTGTGAACGAGGCGGGTGCCTCGGTGTACTCGGCGTCTGAGCTTGCGGCGCAGGAGTTTCCTGATTTAGACGTATCGCTACGCGGCGCTGTCTCCATTGCCCGACGCCTGCAAGACCCACTGGCAGAGTTGGTGAAAATTGAGCCCAAATCTATTGGCGTGGGCCAATATCAGCATGATGTGAGTCAGGCGCAATTGGCGCAAAGTTTGGATGCTGTGGTAGAAGACTGCGTTAACGCCGTTGGAGTAGATATCAATACGGCCTCGGCGGCGCTATTAGCACGAGTAGCTGGCCTATCGAAATTGGTGGCACAGAATATTATTGCTTACCGCGATACCCACGGCGCGTTCGAGCAGCGCCAGCAATTATTAAAAGTGCCGCGCATGGGGCCCAAAGCCTTTGAGCAAGCTGCTGGCTTTCTACGCATCATGGGAGGTACTCAACCTCTGGATGCTTCGGCGGTGCACCCAGAGGCTTATCCAGTGGTCGAGCGCATTGCTCAGAGTAACAACAAGCAAGTTGCTGAACTCATAGGTGACTCTGGGTTCTTGAAAACCCTGAAAGCGGCCGATTATGTCGATGATAAATTTGGTATTCCAACCATCATCGATATTTTGCGTGAGCTGGATAAGCCAGGTCGCGACCCACGCCCTGAGTTTAAAACAGCCAGCTTTAAAGAGGGTGTCGATAGCATTAACGACTTAACTCCAGGCATGACGCTAGAGGGTGTGGTGAGTAACGTTGCTGCCTTTGGTGCCTTCGTCGATATTGGCGTGCATCAAGATGGGTTGGTGCATGTGTCGGCTCTTTCAGACAAGTTTGTAAGCGATCCGCGCGAGGTGGTCAAAGCGGGTGATATCGTGAAAGTCAAAGTACTCGAGGTAGATGTCGCACGTAAACGCATCGGTTTAACCATGCGTTTAACCGATGACCTCCCTGCCCCGGCTCCGGCGGGTAATGCGGGTAAGAATGCCGCTAAGACGAACCGCAAAGGTGCGCCAGCTCGCGCATCAACATCACCAAACAAACCGGCCGCTGCAAATTCAGCGATGGGTTCGGCTTTTGCCGATGCCTTTGCCAAAGCTAAAAAGTAATAAAAAAAGCCCTACTCATGCTGAGTAGGGCTTTCTTATCTGTTCAGCAAGGGTTGCTGTTAGCTCGCAGGTACCAACTTCAACTGCTGCTGAAATGCTCGTTTATGCGCCATAAAGGTAGCACGCAACTCTTCCGCTCGGTGCTGTAATTCAGCCATCGTAGGTAGGTGCACACTATCTGCTAAAGCTTTGGCTTTAACGTCTAGCAGTTGCTTACGTACTTGATAGTACTCGCGCAATTTAGCCATCAGCTGGTCATACTCTTCATGCCATCTAGCTAAGGTTGTCTCACAGGACACTTGTGCTTTTTGCTTGGCCTTTTTGAATTGCATTTCTAGCCGGGCTTTTTCAATTTGATAACCATTGGTGCGCTTAAGATCACTAGTTAAACCAAGCCATGAACAAGCTCGAATCAACCATTTGGTTGGGTCAAAATGCCACCAACGAATGCCGTTGCGATAATCCGCTGAAAAGATATGGTGGTAGTTATGGTAGCCTTCACCAAAGGTTAATAAAGCCAGTACTCCGTTATCACGCGCGGTGTTGCGGTCAGTGTAAGTTTGCTTACCCCAGACATGCGCCAGCGAGTTGATAAAGAAAGTGGTGTGATGATTAATCACTAAGCGAGCCACGCCCACTAATAACACTGAACCCCAGATATCACCCACTAACAGGCCAAACAAGATGGGCCAGCCAAAACTGGTTAACAAGGTTAAGGTTAAGTAGTTACGATGCTGCCACATGACCACTTTGTCTTGTTGCAGATCTTTGACGTTATCGTAGTTGGTGTAACGCGACGCTTGATACTCACGCAGCATCCAACCGATATGCGAATACCAGAAGCCGCGTTTGGCTGAGTAGGGATCTTTGTCGTTATCATCGACATGCTTGTGATGTTCACGATGATCTGAAGACCAATGTAACGCACTGTTCTGTACGGCTAAAGCACCGCCCAGCGCAAACAGTACGCGTAACGACCAATGTGCGTTGTAGGCACGGTGCGCCCACAAACGATGGTAACCCGCAGTAATTGAAATACCGGCAAAACCAATGGTTGCCAACATTCCCACAATCAATGCGGTAGAGAATCCGTGCGTTATTGCATACCAAGGCACAGCAACAACAGTAATACCAAAGGTAATTGCGAAAACTAACGCATTTAGCCAAATGATAGGGGGTTTTTCAGCGGCTGCTGAATTATTTTGTGCAGACATAACACCAACCAATAAACAAAAAATGAAACACTATGTTCCACTTTAAGTGAACACGTGTACGCTCAATTTACCTAGGTTAGGCGTTTGGTGCAAGCAAAAGTTCCTAAGATACGATGAATTGCGTGAACATGAGTTCACTGACATAATCACCCTTGAGCCACTTCAATAGTTCCATCACCTTCGATAATCAGAGATATCACCATGGCCGGTATTCGTGCTGCACAAAAAGAAAAAACTAGACGCGCGCTCATTCAAGCAGCGATGAATCAATTAAGCGCCGAACATGGCTATGCAAGTTTGAGTTTACGCGAAGTTGCGCGGGAAGCCGGAATTGCCCCTACTTCGTTCTATCGGCACTTTCAAAATATGGAAGAGCTAGGCTTAACGTTAGTTGATGAAGGTGGTTTAACGCTACGGCAATTATTACGCCAGTCGCGGCAGCAAATCGCCAAAGGTGGCTCGATTATTCGCGCCTCAGTGACCACCTTTATGGAGTTTGTGAACAACAACACGGCTATTTTCAGGTTGTTATTGCAAGAAAAATCCGGCAACTCACGAGAATTTCGGATGGCGGTAGCGCGCGAAGTCGAGCACTTTACCTCGGAGCTAGAAGATTATTTAGTAGACGAGCAAAAATTTACGCGTGAACTTGCAGAACTGCAGGCCGATGCGATTGTGCGCATTGTGTTTAGTGTAGGCGCCGATGCGCTCGATGCGGACAACAAGGAGCGCCAACGGCTGACCGAGCAAACTATTCATCAGCTACGCATCATTGCCCGTGGTGCAGAAGCTACGCGGACAGCGGCCATACCCAAAGAATAAGCGGCACAGCGGCAGCAATCATCAATAAGGTGAGCGGTAGTCCAAGCTTCCAATAATCACCAAAAGCATAACCGCCCGGTCCCATCACGAGGATATTTGATTGATGCCCTATCGGCGTCATAAAAGGTAGTGCCGCACCTATGGCCACTGCCATTAAAAACGGATCAGCGGAGACCCCTAAAGTGCTAGCCATGCTTAGCCCTATCGGTGCCATCAATACCGCGGCAGCCGCGTTGTTAACAACATTAGAGAGTGCCACTGTCACTATTAAGAGCACCACCATGGCTACCGCAGCGGGGGCACCTGAACTAATATGTAGCGCCCAATCGGCTAAGGTGGCGGCAGCACCACTACGCTCCAACGCAGACCCTAGCGGAATAGTAGCGCCCAGCAATACCACAATCGGCCAGTCGATATTTTCATAGAGCTCGCGCAAGGGAATAATATTGGCAAATACCATAGCGCCAGCGGCAGCGGTGAAGGCTACCGGCACACTCAGCCAGCCAAGCGCACTCAAAACAATAGCTACCGCAAAGATAATCAGTGGGGTAAATAATTTGCGGGTCCCCCCGATGCGCATACTGCGCTGGGCTAAGGGGAAACAACCGAACCGCCGAAACACATCCGCAAGCACTTCGGCATCGCCCTGAAGTAACAACACATCGCCAGGCTTAAAGCGAATATTTGCTAAGTTAGGTTTTACTGGCTGCCCCTGCCTAGCAACAGCCAAAATATTGACGCCAAAGCGGTGACGAATGCGTAGATCCGCTGCCGAGCGACCAATCAGCCGCGAGTCAGGGCCCACCACGCCTTCTACCACTTGAATATCATCGGACACCAAAAATCGTTGATCTAATTCTTCATCTGCATTGAGTTCAAAACCCGTCGCATCGATAATTTTTTGAAGGGTTTCGGTGTCTGCTTCGATAATTAACACGTCTTCTTGTTTAATGCGGTAATAGCGCGGTGGCGCGGTAATCACTTGTTTGCCCTGCTTCACCGCCACCACCGCAAAGCTATCTTTGATTTTGGTTTCAAACTCATACAGGGTTTCACTAATGAGCGCAGCTCCAGCCGGCACGTAAAGTTCAGTTAAGTACGAGCTCATATCGTAGGGTGAATTAGCCGCATTCCGGCTGCCACTGCTAGGTACCAAAATACGACTGAAGATCCACATAAACACCAGCCCGACCAAGGCTAAGGTGAGGCCAACAGGGGTAAAATCAAAAATCCCAAAGCTAGTGCCCAAGGCTGCTTGCCGAATGTCGGCGATGATGATGTTTGGTGGCGTACCTATCATGGTAATAGTACCGCCTAACAGCGAGCCAAACGCCATTGGCATCAGCACTTTTGAAGCATGGCCTAAACCGCTTCGAGATAACTGTAAGGCTACCGGAATCATGATAGCCATGGTGCCGGTATTGCTGATAAAGGCAGAGCATAAGGTGGTTAGCCCCGTTAACGCCACCATTTGTAAAAAGCTGTTATCGCCCACCCGCTTCATCAAAGAAGCCAGGGCATCTACCACCCCTGAGCGCCACATGGCATGACTAATAATAAGTACCGCCGCTACCGTGATCACAGCGGGATTTCCAAACCCAGTAAATACTTCTGCAGCCGGCACTAAGCCAAACACTGCAGCGGCTAACAAAGCCAACATAGCGACCAAGTCGTAACGCCATTTATCCCAAATAAAAAGTGCCAACGCCGCAAGTAAAATCGCACCTATAAGTAGCTGGTCGGTCATAAAGAGTCCATTAGTCGCTCGATAACCTACAGATTGGCGTGATTTTTTGTGAAGTCAATAAAATTACTGTTAATATGAAGCGAAATTTACAATAACAATCACCAAGGAGTATTCTATGTTGCGACGACTTAGCCTGGTGCTATTAACGGCAACCCTTGCGTTACCAGCCATGGCACGTGATATCTCATTAACTGAAACCATTACGGTACGTTCAGTTAACAGCGCCGTGCTTGCCGCAGATGGCCAACTTGCTGCCTACACGCAAGTCACCCCAAGAACGCCATACAAAGATGATGATGGTGGTTCTTATCAAGCGCTCTACACAGTGCTGGGCGATACTAAGGTGCCTTTTATTACCGGTAAAGAGAGCTTCAGCCAAGTTAGTTTTCATGGTCAAACTCTGTACTTCTTAGCCAAGCGTGGTGATGACAAGCACACTAGTCTGTACCGTATGGCAACCACAGGTGGTGAAGCCCAGAAAGTGGTGAGCCATGTAAACAACATTTACAGCTACAGCATTAGCGCTGATGGCCGTTATGTTGCTTTTAGAGCACAAACCAAAGCTGATGAAAACAAGAGCAAATTAGCTAAGAAAGGCTTTCGCGCAGAAATTTATGAAGAACAACATGTCTTTACTCACGCGTGGTTAGTTGACACTCAAGTAGATACTGTTGAGCCAGTCCAAGTGACGGATAATCAGCAAGTTCTTTCGGTGGCATTCCGTCCTGGCAGTGAGCAGTTGTTGGTACGTACCGCACCTACGGCCTTAGTTGATGATAACTACATGAGTAGTCAGTATCAGTTAATCGATTATGCTGGCAAGCCTGTCTCCACATTTGCGTCAGAAGGAAAACTTGGCAAAGCTGAGTTCTCTCCGGATGGGCGGTATTTGGCGGTGATTGCGGCGGCCGATTACAACGACCCAGCAAGTGGCCGTTTGTACGTTTATGACACCAGCAAAAACAACGAACGCAAAGATGTACTGCCTGATTATCAAGGCCACGTGCAAGACATTGCTTGGCGTAAAAATGATGAGTTGATTTGGTTAGGTCATCGCGGCACTCAAAGTGAGGTACAAGCACTTACCATGCAGTGGTTCGAAAGCCGTACCCTACTCGAGCCAGGTAAGCTGATTGCCGTAGATATTGAAGCAGCACCAGGCCAGAACGATATTCTTGTTCGCGCCCACAGTGCTGAGCATCCAACTGAACTGTTCCGTTTGAGCAACCAACAGCTTCAACGCGTTACCGACTCAAACCCATGGCTAGCTGATATTACCCAGCCACGCCAAGAAACCATCACTTACAAAGCTCGTGATGGTTTAGAGCTTGAAGGCATTGTGGTGTATCCAACTGATTACAACAAAGGCACCAAGTACCCGTTGATTATGGTCGTACACGGCGGTCCTGAGGCCCATTACAGCGATGGTTGGTTGGATCGTTATGGCAGCCCGGTAAAATACGCTGCCCAGCAGGGCTTTGCATTATTCTTCCCGAACTATCGTGGTAGTACAGGTCGTGGCGTTGAGTTTTCTAAACTTGGCCAGAACGATTATGCTGGTAAGGAATTTGACGATTTAGTTGATGGCAAAAACCATTTGGTTGAGATGGGCTTAGTAGATGCCAAAAAAGTCGGTATCACCGGTGGCTCGTACGGCGGTTTTGCTTCTGCTTGGGGTGCCACCGCACAAACTGAACACTTCGCCGCAAGCGTGATGTTTGTAGGTATCAGCGATAACATTTCTAAGTTCGGTACCACCGATATCGCCAAAGAAATGCACGCGGTGCACGCCCGTAGCTACCCATGGGAGAAATGGCAATGGTACCTAGAGCGCAGCCCTATTTACCACGCCGAAAAAGCTCGCACGCCGATTTTAATTATGCACGGTAAAGAAGATACGCGAGTTCATCCAAGTCAGTCGATGGAGCTCTACCGTTATCTGAAGACCCATGGCAAAGTTCCTGTACGGTTAGTGCTGTATCCGGGCGAAGGCCATGGTAACCGTCGCGTTGCAGCGCAGCTAGACTACTCCATGCGTTTGATGCGTTGGATGCAACACTTTTTAGTAGATGGTGGTAAAGAAGCGCCAGCGCATGAATTACCGCACGCTGATAATCTTTAACGGCTAAGACAAGGATCACTCACCATGGATGCAATCAAAAGTTACCTTAGTTGGTGGGTGATTCCGCATCAGTTTGAACCTGAAGATTTACGGTATCGGCAAGTACAGCTATTACAAGCTGTGCTTGCCTTTTTACAGGTTTATTTTGTCTTTTTTGTGCTCCTAAACAGTTTAGTGCTATTGCTGTTCGATATGGCACTGGTGGACTTAGTGGCAGCAGTTTTGGTTACCGCAGTTCAACGCTATACCAAAAGTACGCTTAATATTCGTTTAGCTGGGCAGCTTACGGTAGGTTTGATCATTAGCTTTATGTTGGTCTACTTGCATGTAGCTGAAGGCCGCAACTATTCTTATTACTGGCTGACGATTGTGCCATCGCTGTCTTTCTTTTTGCTTGGTGGGCGCCAGGCTATTTATATCAATCTTTTGTTTTTCAGTTACGTGATAGGCTTTTTACTATGGCGTGCACCTGAATGGTCAGAGCACTCATTTAACTTGGCCAGCCTTTTTAATATCACTTTAGCGACCACTTTTTTGGTGATGACCATCCGTCATCATGAACGCACCCGGGCGGCGGCCCAAATCATTCTTGAAGATAAAAATAAACAACTCACTTTGTTGGCCACTACCGATAGGCTTACTGAGCTTTATAATCGCTCGCACCTAGATCACATGTTAGGGCACTTAGTATCGCAAGCAAAACGCCAACAGCAACCGCTGGCAGTGATCATGATTGACGCCGATTTGTTTAAATTAATTAATGATGAATTTGGTCATCTGGTGGGTGATGAAGCGTTGATTGAGCTAGCTAAGCTGTTGCGTAATAACGTGCGCGAAGCAGATATTCTGGGGCGTTGGGGCGGTGAAGAATTCTTGATTATCTGTCCCCAAACCAACAGTAAAGAAGTGGCTGAGCTGGCCGAACGCATTCGTGTCAATGTAGGTAATCATAGTTTTACTAACCTACAACTTAATCTAACCTTAAGTCTAGGTACCGCAGTACTTACCCCAGAACTTGCGGCGGCTTCGGGTAAATCAACTTCTGCGCTTGCAGTAGAACTTATTCAGCATGCTGATAATGCCCTTTATAAAGCTAAGCATGGTGGCCGTAATTGCGTGGTAAGTAGTAGTTATTAAGGCTATGAGGTTTAAGCAGACAGAGCAAAGGAAGCTGTTTATTTAAAAGCTCAGCTTGTCTCGGTAAGACAGGTCTCATACTAGAGACAAGCTGAGTTGTTGTGCTATAAAGCCAGCTATAGGCACTAGCTTACATGTTATAGCTGCGGGCCAGCAGCAACCAAGGCTTGGCCTTCTGCGTTATCAGTAAACTTCTCAAAGTTCGCGACAAAACGCTGTGCCAAATCTTTCGCTTTTAAATCCCATTCAATCACGTCGCTATAAGTGTGACGTGGATCTAAAATATTGCTGTCTTCAACCCCAGCTAATGCCGTTGGCATGGCTAGGTTAAAGTATGGCAACTGCACAAAATCAGCATCTTCAATGCTGCCATCCAAGATAGCATCAATAATAGCGCGGGTCGCTTTGATAGAAATACGCTTACCAGTGCCATTCCAGCCAGTATTGACTAAGTAGGCTTCTGCGCCGGCAGCTTCCATACGCTTGACCAAAACTTCAGCATATTGAGTTGGGTGCAACGACAAGAAGGCTGCGCCAAAACAACTAGAGAAAGTTGGGGTCGGCTCAGTGATGCCACGCTCAGTTCCCGCTAATTTAGCGGTAAAGCCTGACAAGAAGTAATACTCAGTTTGCTCTTTGCTCAGCTTAGACACTGGCGGTAGTACGCCAAAGGCATCAGCGGTCAAAAAGATAACTTTCTTCGCATGACCAGCTTTAGACACTGGCTTAACGATGTTATCGATGTGATGAATTGGATAGGAAACCCGAGTATTTTCAGTTTTTGAGCCATCATTAAAGTCAACGGTACCATCCGCTAAAACAGTGACGTTTTCTAACAATGCATCGCGTCGAATAGCACGATAGATATCTGGCTCAGCTTCTTCAGACAGATTGATGGTTTTCGCGTAGCAGCCGCCTTCAAAATTGAACACGCCATCGTCATCCCAGCCATGCTCATCATCACCGATTAACTGACGTTTCGGATCCGTCGATAAGGTGGTTTTACCGGTACCTGACAAGCCGAAGAAGATCGCCACATCACCGGCTTCACCCACGTTGGCTGAACAGTGCATCGAAGCGATACCTTTTAATGGTAAAAAGTAGTTCATCATCGAGAACATACCTTTCTTCATTTCGCCGCCGTACCAAGTACCACCAATTAACTGAATACGTTCAGTTAAATTGAAAGCCACGAAGTTTTCAGAATTCAAACCGTGCTCTTGCCACTTCGCATTGATACATTTAGCACCGTTCATCACCACAAAATCTGGCTTGAAGCTAGCTAGTTCTTCTGCGCTTGGACGAATGAACATGTTTTTTACAAAATGGGCTTGCCAAGCAACTTCTGTGATAAAGCGCACCGCTAAACGGGTGTCTTCGTTAGCTCCGCAGAAAGTATCTACTACAAACAGACGCTTACCTGATAACTGAGTGGTTACGGTCTGCTTTAAATCGGCCCAGATTTCTGGTGAAATAGCTTTGTTGTCGTTTTTGCCTTGATCAGCCCACCACAACGTATCCTTGGTTGTTTCGTCACGAACGATGTATTTATCTTTCGGCGAGCGACCAGTAAAAATACCGGTATCAACGGCAACTGCGCCTAGTTTAGTGACGGTTCCTTTTTCGTAACCATGAAGGTCATCGCGCGTTTCCTCTTCGAACAAAACATCGTACGAAGGGTTGTGTACGATTTCACTGACGTCTGTGATGCCATATTGGCTTAAATCCAGATCAGTCATGGGCTGAACTCCTGCGGGTTTAGTTTAGCTTAAATTAACGACAATTCGTGGGGCGAGATTTTAACCCGAAATGCTCAAAAATAATAGTCTAACCTATGTCTTAGGGGCTAGAATGGCTGAGTTTTTGCTAACTTTTTAATTCCTAAGTGGCGCTAGAGTGCCAACTTGCCAACCTATAGTTGTGATTATGATACGTGATGCTTTTAATACCAGAATAGGCTTTATTCTTGCAGCCGCGGGCTCTGCCGTAGGGCTTGGCAATATTTGGGGCTTTCCGACCCAAGTGGCTAATCATGGCGGCGGCGTGTTCTTGTTGGTCTATTTGTTAGTGGTATTAATTCTCGCTATTCCAGCACTTTATACCGAAATCTCGTTGGGCCATGCGGCTCAAGCCAACCCCGTGCAAGCCTTACGTAGCTTGGCACAACGCCCCGCTGGAGTGGGTGCTGCGGCCGGTGCCGGTATGGGCTACCTGAATGTCGGTGGCGCCATCTTGATGCTGAGTTTTTACCATTTAGTCGCCGCTTGGATGTTGGCGCAGGGGTTAGCGTCGCTCGCTCTTGCGCTCAACCTAGACCAACTAAGCCAGTGGCTGCAAACCGGTAGTCATAGTCGCGACTTGGTGCTGATGTTTGCCTTTATTAGTCTTACTTTTGGGATTGTCATTAAGGGCGTGCAACAAGGTATCGAACGCTGGTCACGGCGTTTAATGCCGGTGTTGGTGCTTCTACTACTGAGTCTCATTGCCTACATTCTTACTTTGCCGGGTGCTAGCACTGGTTTAGCGGCCTACTTAATTCCTGATTTATCCGCATTACAACAACCGGGGCTGATTGTCGCAGCGATGGGACAAGCGTTTTTCTCGTTGTCGATCGGCTTGGGCGGCATGATGATCTATGGGAGTTACCTGCCTAAAGACACCCGTATCGGCAAGTTAGTCTTTGGGGTGGCAGGGCTGGATACACTGATTGCGTTTCTAGCCGGGTTGCTGATCATTCCTGCGTTATATGTCGCTATGGCACAAGGGCTCAGCGTTGCAGAGGGCGACCAACTGATTGGAGAAGGCCAGTTGATCTTTCAAATCTTGCCGCAATTGTTTGCTCAATTAGGTACGGCCGGAGCTTGGCTAGGCTTTGCCTTTTTTGCGCTACTCAGTATTGCTGCGCTGACCTCAACGATTGCTACTGCGGAAGTGCCCATTGCCTATGCCATCGAGCAACACCAGCTGTCACGACGCCAAGCAGCTTGGATTATTGCTGCGCTGATAGCCGTCATCGGTAGTGCTTTGGTGATTTGGTTTGAACCACTCTTCAACTGGGTGGTGACCTATGTTACTCAGTTCCAATTGCCGCTGTCTGGGCTGTTTTATTTTATTGTGTTGGGTTGGTTATGGCAGCGGAGCAATCGCTTACGTGAACTTGCCCAACAGCAGTTGAAGTATCGTTTGCTGTTCTGGCACTTACGGGTCGTGTGCCCGCTACTATTGCTCTGGGTATTCGTGGATGTTGCGTTTTAAGCTGTTCAGTTGCAGCTTATCGAGCGTTAAGGCTCACTAGAGCCTTAACGATGATTCATCGAGTTAATTCTGATTGGTTGCCTGATCGCGCAGTTTAACTTGCTGTTCTAAAGCTGCTGCGACACGACTATCGGTAAACTGGCGGACATCGCCATGATGAATAGCGACTTCTTTCACTAACGTTGAAGAGATAAAGGAATTCTCTTCAGCGGGCGTCAAAAAGACACTTTCTAGGCCCGGAAACAGCCGGCGATTCATATTGGCTAACTGAAATTCATACTCAAAATCTGAAACCGCACGCAACCCACGAATAAGTACAGTAGCGCCCTGCTCTTTAGCAAAATCAACCAACAAACCACTAAAACCAACAACCGTAACGTTGTTCAAATTCTCTGTGACTTGCTGTACCAAAGCTACTCGTTCTGCTAATGAGAACATCGGCTTTTTGCTAGGACTGTTGGCAACGCCTACAATCACTTCACTGAATAAATTTGCTGCCCGCTCAATCAGATCCGCATGGCCGTTCGTAATAGGATCGAAGGTGCCTGGGTAAATAGCGCGTTTATGCATCAATTATCTCCCGTTGCATAAATGAGGATGCGCAGCCCCCTGTAGATCAGGTAAACTATGCAACATAAATCCATGAATCAGTCCGAACCACGGAGAATTACATGAAGAGCGATTTTTATCAACAGCTTGAAGCCCAGCTCGTGGAGCTTGAAAACGAAGGCTTGTACAAAAACGAACGCATCATTTTAGGCGACCAAGACGCTGAAATCGAAGTAGGTAACGGCGAGTCCGTACTTAACTTCTGCGCCAATAACTACCTTGGTTTAGCCAATAATTCTGAACTGATTGCGGCAGCAAAGCAAGGTCTAGATGAACACGGCTTTGGTACCGCATCAGTACGTTTTATCTGTGGTACCCAAAACATTCACAAGCAATTAGAAGCTAAATTGAGTGAGTTCTTAGGTACCGAAGATACCATTCTTTATTCATCATGCTTTGATGCCAATGGCGGCTTATTTGAGACCCTCATGGGCCCCGAAGATGCCATCATCAGTGACGAGCTTAATCATGCCTCGATTATTGATGGAATTAGATTGAGCAAGGCGAAGCGCTATCGTTACAAAAATAACGATATGGCCGACCTTGAAACTCAACTGAAACAAGCAAAAGCCGACGGCGCTCGTAACATTCTGGTAGCCACCGATGGCGTGTTCTCAATGGATGGCGTGATTGCCAACCTTAAGGGCATTTGTGATTTAGCCGATGAATATGGCGCCCTGGTGATGATGGACGACTGTCATGCCACAGGTTTTTTAGGTGCTAACGGTAAAGGTACTCACGAGTACTGCGAGGTCATGGGCCGCGTTGATATTATTACCGGCACCCTCGGTAAAGCATTGGGTGGCGCTTCAGGTGGTTACACCTCAGGTAAAAAGCCAGTGATTGATTGGTTGCGTCAGCGCTCGCGTCCTTATCTGTTCTCCAACTCAGTGGCACCTGCGATTGTGCAAGCCTCTATCCGCGTACTTGAGATGCTTGAGCAGGGCCATGAGCGACGCCAGAAACTTTGGGATAATGCTAACTACTTCCGTGAGCAAATGACTGCCGCTGGCTTTACTTTAAGCGGTGCAGACCATGCCATTATTCCAGTGATGATTGGTGACGCGCGCTTGGCCTCAGAGATGGCCGACCGAATGCTCAAAGAAGGTATCTATGTGGTAGGCTTCTCATTCCCTGTAGTACCGCGTGGTAAAGCTCGTATTCGTACGCAAATGAATGCTGCCCATAGTCGTGAGCAGCTTGACCGTGCTATTGATGCCTTTACCCGTATTGGTAAAGACCTCGGAATTATTTAAGGAGTGTTGCCCATGAAAGCGCTCGCTAAATTACATGCAGAACCCGGCATTTGGATGACCGAGGTTGAACAACCTGAATACGGTTACAACGATCTCCTTATTCGGATCAAGAAAACCGCTATTTGCGGTACTGACGTACACATTTACAAATGGGACGAGTGGTCACAAAAAACCATTCCAGTACCTATGGTGGTTGGCCATGAATACGTTGGTGTCGTTGAAGCCATGGGGGATGGCGTGCGTGGTTTTACCAAAGGTGACCGCGTATCGGGCGAAGGCCATATCACGTGTGGCTACTGCCGTAACTGCCGTGCCGGGCGTCGGCATTTATGCCGCAATACCGTAGGCGTTGGCGTTAACCGTCCGGGTGCTTTTGCTGAATACTTGGTGATTCCAGCCGAGAATGCCTTTAAATTACCCGACGATATCAGCGATGATTTAGCGGCTATCTTCGACCCTTTTGGTAATGCTGTCCACACCGCACTTGCTTTTGATTTAGTCGGCGAAGACGTGCTTATTACTGGAGCAGGCCCCATTGGTATTATGGCCGCGGCCGTTGCCCGCCATGTTGGGGCTCGCCACGTGGTGATCACCGATGTCAACCAGTACCGGTTAGATCTAGCGAAGCAAATGGGCGCAACTCGTGCCGTTGACGTCAGCAAAGAAAATTTGCGCGATGTGATGCAAGAACTAGGCATGAAAGAAGGCTTTGACGTAGGTCTTGAAATGTCAGGGGTGCCTTCGGCATTTTCACAAATGCTAGAAACCATGAACCATGGTGGCAAAATCGCCATGCTCGGGATCCCACCACAAAGCGTTGCTATCGATTGGAACCAAGTCATTTTCAAAGGCTTAGTTATTAAAGGCATTTACGGCCGCGAAATGTTTGAAACCTGGTACAAAATGGCCAGCTTACTGCAATCAGGGCTAGATTTATCACCTATTCTAACCCATAGTTTGCCGGTTGCTGACTTCCAGCAAGGTTTTGATATCATGACTTCAGGTCAATCCGGTAAAGTCATTTTAGATTGGAGTTAAGCTTACTATGGCAGAATTTACGCGTATCAACTGTGCTACCGCGCACCAATTATGGCAGCAGGGCAACACGGCATTCGCCGATATTCGCGATGCGCGTTCATTCGCCATGGGCCATATCCCAGGGGCTGTGCATTTAACCGATGCCAGCCTCAATGAGTTTTTACAACAGTTAGATGATGAGCAACAGGTGGTCGTGGTTTGTTACCATGGTAACAGTAGCCAAGGTGCCGCCCAGTATTTGGCTGGCCAAGGCATTGAGCTCGTCAGTAGCCTTGATGGTGGCATGACGGCGTGGGGCCAACAATATCCTGAGGCTATGGAGCGCGGTTAAATGCAAAAGCTGATGAGTACTGAAGATGCTGAGTTAATGGCCAAAACCTACCGGTTCTTAAGCCAGCGCGGCGTTCCAGTCACCGTCAGCGAACATGGTAGCCAATTAGAGTTATGGCTTACCGTGGCAAGTTACAGTGCGCATGCGAAGGCGCTGTTGCAAGAGCTCAAGCACCATCCCGAGTTACTCGATCAAGCCGAACCGGCGCACACGCCTGCGTCCGCAAGCAGTCATGCCACCCCTAGTTTGCTCAAGCAACTCTTGCAACAAAGTGGTTGGTTTACTGCGGGCTATGCACTGTTAGTAGTGCTGGTTTTTGCGGGGCTACAAGTCGATGCGCTGCAAGAGCCGATATTATACGCCTTGCTCTATAATCCCGACTCATTTGAGCAACTGCCATGGGCTCAACCTTGGCGCTTGTTAACCCCGGCTTTGTTGCACTTTAGTGCCATGCATATTTTGTTTAATGTGTTTTGGTGGTGGTATTTAGGCGGCCGTTTTGAGCGCTATTATGGCTCAAAATGGCTGATTTTAACCTACGTTTGCGTAGCGCTGGTCTCTAACACTGCACAGTTTATGGTAAGTGGCCCGTATTTTGGCGGTTTATCGGGTGTGGTTTATGGTCTTTTTGGCCTAGCCGTGGTGGTTGCATGGAATCGTCCTCGCCACCCGCTCTTTCTACCCCGTGGATTAATCATCTTTATGTTGGCTTGGCTGCTGTTAGGCTACACCGACTTACTTTGGGTGAATGTTGCTAACACCGCCCACACCGCAGGTTTAGTCAGTGGCTTAGTGGTTGGTGCACTGATCCAGTGGCTAAGCCGTTTCAGCACCAAATAAGGTTTTAATATGGGGTTTTTACTTCCCAATGGGGTTAACTTTCCGGTGATTGGGGTGGCGCAACAAGCGAACTGGTGCAAGGCCAAGGCCCAACACCTAAGCCAGCATGCTGAGCTCGATAGTTGGTTACAAGACCCGCAATCCCTTACCGCCAAACTCAAACAGCATAGCAGTGATTTTCAGGTTATCGTTATCGGCCAGCAACCAGGTATCATTCGTGCCGATGAAGCCACTTGGCTGGGCACCCATCTAACCGGCGAACATGCGATTATCCGTGAGGTGCTGTTGTGCTGCGATGGCCAGCCTTGGGTGTTTGCGCGTAGTGTTTTTCCTGCCAGCGCCATGGATACCAAGCAGTTACAACTAGGCCAGCTTGGCGATAAACCCTTAGGGGCGCATCTGTTTGCCCAACCGGATCTGCAGCGCAGCGCGATTGAGGTCTGCTGCTTTGCCGATAACTCGGTAGTCAGTGACCTCAATCAACAACTCGGTTTTGCTCGCCAACAGTTATGGGGACGCCGCAGTTGCTTTACTGCAGCACAACAACAGGTGCTGGTAGCAGAAGTGTTTATTGGCGCTTCCATACCAGCTCAGTTGGCGTTATCTGCTAGTTCATCAAGGGGAAGTTAACATGACCAACATACGTTCGTTGGCGCGGGCAAGCTGGCAGCTGATGCGTGCTGACCGCCCCATTGGCACCCTATTGTTAGGTTGGCCTACGTTAATCGCTTTGTTCATTGCTGGTAACGGTAACCCTCCGTTAAAAGTGGTGGTGTTGTTTATGCTGGGTGTGTTTGTGATGCGTTCGGCTGGCTGTGTCATTAATGATTACGCTGATCGCCACATAGATGCTCATGTCACTCGTACTAAACAACGACCGCTAGCAACGGGGGCTATCAAACCTTGGCAGGCGCTCGTTTTGTTTGTGGGCTTGTTGTTCATCGCTCTACTGATAGTTTTGCAATTTAATGTAGCCACCATTTTACTAAGTATCGCTGCTGTTGCCGTAGCTACTCTCTATCCCTTCTGTAAACGTTTTACCCAGCTGCCCCAAGTAGTGCTGGGCATTGCCTTCAGTTTTGGCGTGCTGATGCCCTTTACCGCGTTGGAGCAAGGCTTACCCTTGGTGGCTTGGCTGCTGTTTTTCGCCAATATCGCTTGGACGGTTGCCTACGATACCGAGTACGCCATGGCGGACAGACCTGATGATTTAAAGATTGGGGTGAAATCTACAGCTATTTTGTTTGCTGGCTTTGATAAGCTGGCGATTTTTAGCCTGCAAGTGATTACCCTGCTGCTACTACTGTGGCTAGGCATTGAACTAGCTTATGGATTAGCCTATTGGCTGGGGTTAAGTATCGTGGCAATACTGTTTTTATGGCAGCAAAAGATGATTTGGTGGCGCGAGCCTGATGCCTGCTTTAAGGCCTTTTTACACAACAATCATGTAGGCTGGATCCTTACGCTGGCGGTCGCGCTCGAGTACTGGTTTTAAGTTTTTAGGTTCAAGCTTAGCTAGCGCAAGCCCGGTCTGCACCGAGCTTGCGCATTTTTTTACTCGCTGGTGGAGGTATCCGCCTGCATCAACAGTTGTTGCACCGATTGCCTAATGGTTTGCAGCACAGTAGGTTCTAACAACACATCGATGGCATCACTGAACAAGCCTACCCGCGCATCAGCCAACAACATGCCGTCGGTATTAACGCTGATGTAACCCTCACGCTTAATGGTCGCAACCAAGGTTGTCAGTACTTTTCGATCAAAGAACTCTGGCGCATTAACCCCATGAATGGCACTCAAACGTTCCGCCAGCGTCACCGCATGCTGCTCTAAATCGCTACGACTTATTGGCTGCGCTTGCTGTAATAGCTCCAACACAATAGCATAGCGCTGCAAGGTTTCACTGGCGCTGCGGGCCAGGAGTACCAATTGGAAATAACGCTGCGAATCACGTGCAGGTACGCCATAAACACAGTCTTGCTCGTTGGTTAACAAACCAATCTGTACGTAATGCTCTAATAATGCGGCTACCCAAAGCTCGATATCTTGTTCTGGATGACTCAAAAAGAGTTCATCGCGTAATAAGGGCTGCAGTTGTTTTATTAAGGCCTGCAAGCCCGCGATACCAAACTTTTTATGCCCCATCGCATAGGCGGCGACGATTGCAGGCACGATCACCATGTGGATGATATTATTACGGTAATAGGTCATGGCGATGGCCGTGGTACCGTCTAGCCGAATCAATTCCCCCATGGTATCGGCTTCTACCACAAACTTATCGTGTCGTTTCGCAAGTTCCCACAATTCAGCACCCGTTTGGTCTGGAATATAGGCATCCTTACTGTAAGGCACATGGCGCAAAATATCTGTGTATAAGTCCAGTTGGCCAATCAGTTCTTCACGAGTTAACGCATGGTGCTCAGAGCTGAGAATGGCTAGCGCCGACAAGTTAATGCTATTCAACGCCGCCGCATTATTGATTCGACACATGATTTCATCAGCCAACACATTTACGGTTGGGGTTAACCATTGGGGCCGCGATGGCTCCTCGGCACCCAACGTAATAGATTCACGCCAGTTCGGCTGCAATTTATCTAAGGTATCACCAAGGTTAATAGGGTCACCAAAGGAGACATAGCCTTGGCCAAAATTGCGTAAATGACGCAAGCTACTCAGCACCTGCCACACGGATTCTTTTTCTTTGGACTTACCTTTAAGCTCTTTTAAGTAAGTACCCACTTCCATGACATGCTCGTAGCCTAAGTACACAGGCACCAAGGATATCGGACGCTGTTGACCACGTAACATGCCTTGAATGGTCATCGCGACCATACCTGTTTTAGGGGGTAACAAACGACCGGTTCTACTGCGCCCACCCTCGGTAAAATATTCTACTGGGTAGCCCTTTTGGAACAAGCGGTTCAAGTATTCACGAAACACCGTCGAGTAAAGTTTGTTGCCTTTGAAGCTACGGCGGATGAAAAAAGCACCGCCACGGCGGAAAATAGGACCCGCCGGGAAAAAGTCTAAGTTCACCCCCGCAGCAATGTGCGGCGGCACCAAACCTTCTTTATAAATCACGTAACTTAACAGCAGGTAATCCATGTGCGAACGGTGACACGGCACATAGATCACCTCATGCCCGGCTTGCGCCAGCTCGCGAATACGCTCGCCGCCATCCACATGAATCCCGTTATAAATACGACTCCAACACCAGGTCATAAAGCGGTCTAAAAGACGCACTAAGGTATCGTTATAGTTAGCAGCTATTTCATGCAAGTATTTTTCAGCAGTCTTACGCGCTTGTGCTTCGGTTTGCTTTTTGCTCTTCGCCTCATCAGCGATGGCTTGGCGTAACGCTGGCGTATCCAGGAGGTCTTGAATCACCACCGCCCGTTCCGTCATCTTCGGCCCTGCAACTGCATGGCGCATCCGGACAAAATGAACGCGTGCTACCCGTGCCAGCTTGTGCGCTAGATGTTTGGTACTACCGCGCTGTTCGGCCATCTCTTGCAATTGCACCGGCCGACTGCCACGCACCAGAATATGCCGACCCGAGAACAGCACCAGCCAAAATTTACGCCAATGCCCTGGGTTATCCACATCTGCAATCATGGTGCGCCCCTGCCGTCGCTCCTGACCGGCTTGGCGCCCCCAAAATAATCCTACTGGCACCAAGGAAACCGCCAAGCTTCGATCCTGTTGATGGGCATTAAGCAACTGTTCGAAATCCTTAATCGCCTGTTGAGCACTATGCTGGTCGGTCTGATCTAAATACATGACCCGCGCATACTCGTTACCGTTTAACAATAACGGCTGGGTAGGGTCAGGTAAGCCCGCTGCACGCAACGCTCGTTGGGCCACCAATAAGTCGGCATTGGACACACTGCGCATCACATACACCACGTGGTCGCTGCCCTTTAGCCCTTGTACCGACTCATCAACAATAATCTCAAAGCGTGTTAACCAACGCACTGGCCAGTGCAACAGGCTGCGCCAAAAGCCTTTTAGACTCATGAACCTTCCTCGACAAAATGAAACCCTTAAAGAATATCATTGTTGTTTGAATTTGTCTGATAGAAAAAAATTGCACAAAAAAGTTGCGATTCCAAAACACCTGTATATACTCACAGTACTACTGTATAGATAAACAGGTAAACATATGCGTCCGTTAACACCTCGTCAGCAACAAATTCTGACTTTAATCAAAGACAATATTGATGCGACTGGTATGCCACCCACCCGTGCTGAGATAGCTGAGCGTTTGGGTTTTCGTTCCGCTAATTCAGCCGAGGAGCATTTAAAAGCACTAGCCAAAAAAGGCGTGATTAAGATGATGCCTGGCATGTCTCGAGGTATCCAGTTAATGGACACAGAAGACGAAGCTCCAAACGGTTTACCACTGATTGGTCAAGTAGCCGCAGGTGAACCTATTTTGGCGCAGGAGCACGTTGAGAGTCACGTTCAGGTTGACCAAAACCTGTTTCACCCGGCGGCTGATTTCCTGTTACGCGTTAACGGTATGAGCATGAAAGATATCGGTATTCTCGATGGCGACTTACTAGCTGTTCACAAAACTCAAGAAGCTCGTAATGGCCAAATAGTGGTTGCCCGCGTTGAAGATGAGGTGACGGTGAAACGCTTTGAGCGACGCGGCAATGTTATCTTCCTACATCCCGAAAACGACGAATTCGCCCCGATTAAAGTCGATTTAACCTCACAGTTTTTCACGATTGAAGGGTTAGCTGTAGGCGTGATTCGCAATGGAGCATGGTTATGAGAAACAAATTTTATCACCACGATATGTTATCAGCAGTCCACGAAGTAACACCTGATACTTGGGCTAGTGAGCTTGAAGCAACTGCAACAAGTTCATCCTTAGAGGCCTTGTTGCCGCGTTTACATGCCCTCTCATTGCGTTCTCACCAATGGGTGACCGTTATCGGTGCGACAAAAGATGTCGTAGAAAAATTGGTTGCAGCCGGGATCAGTCGTACCCGCATTCGATGGGTCTGCGGACGCAATCAAGACGAGCGCGAATGGGCAACTGAACAAGCCCTACTCGCAGGCACTAGCAGCATTGTTTTAAGCTGGTTAGGTGAATTAGCACCGCGTACTCAGCAACGTTTAAAAATGGCAAGTAAAGTTAGCCATACCCACAGTTTCATCTTTGATGAACAACCTTCACGTACCCCACTCCACTAAATCTGCCGTGAAGGATTTGATAGGGCTGCCGTGATGGCAGCCCTTTTTTTATCCTTAAATGAAAAA
Organism: Pseudidiomarina sp. WS423; assembly: GCF_050750165.1. Lineage (NCBI taxonomy): Bacteria > Pseudomonadati > Pseudomonadota > Gammaproteobacteria > Alteromonadales > Idiomarinaceae > Pseudidiomarina > Pseudidiomarina sp. WS423. The sequence goes on from NZ_JBOJLN010000012.1 coordinate 48,251, forward strand.
AATCTTAACTTTTGCGGTGGCAATTTGTGCAGAAGGTGGTATTTTGATCAGGCATTAACTGCTAACACAATAAATAAAAACAAATATTGATACACAACAACAAAGGGTTAGTGGGGAAAGCGATTTTCGAAGGAAATGCTGTTCCTTTTTCTACTCACCTCTTTGTTCTTCAGGCAAGCACTTCGGTGTAATCGCGGTTACCGCGTCGGAAGAATGAGAGGAGCTGTCGCGTGAGAACGAGACTCATCACTAGCTTACTTGCGAGCATTCCATTTGCTGCAAGCGCACAATCGTCGCAATTAAACTTAACTCAAGGCGTTACTGAGATAAGTAATCGCGTCTATGACTTACACATGACCATTTTTTATATCTGTTGTGTGATAGGTCTCTTAGTTTTTGGGGCCATGTTTTGGTCCATGATAGCCCACCGCAAAAAGCAGGGGGTTAAACCAGCCACTTTCCATGAAAACGTGAAAGTTGAGATTGCTTGGACGGTCATCCCCTTCTTAATTTTGATAGGTATGGCTATTCCAGCAACGTCAACGCTCATTGCTATGGAAGACACCAGTGAATCTGACGTTACCGTGTTAGTAACTGGCTCGCAATGGAAGTGGCATTACAAATATTTTGACCACGACGTTGAGTTCTTCAGCCTCCTAGCTACTCAACAAGAGCAAATCAATAACCGCCTTGATAAAGGCGAGAATTACTTGCTTGAAGTTGACCGGCCATTAGTTATTCCTACAGGTAAAAAAGTCCGCTTTCTCATCACCTCAGATGATGTTATCCATTCTTGGTGGGTACCTGACTTTGCGGTGAAAAAGGACGCGAACCCCGGCTTTATTAATGAAGCTTGGACCAAAGTAGATGAACCCGGTATTTATCGTGGCCAATGTGCTGAGCTTTGCGGCAAAGACCATGGCTTCATGCCGGTGGTTGTTATTGCTAAGGAACCGGCCGAATACGATGCTTGGATTACCGAGCAGGAGCAAATCGCTAAGCAAGCCAAAGCTGAGGAACAACGCTTATTGGCCATGTCGATGACCGAAGCCGAGCTTATGCAACTTGGCGAAAGCGTGTACTTAGGTAACTGCGCTGCTTGTCACCAACCTAATGGCCAAGGTATTCCTGGGGTGTTCCCAAGCTTAGTCGGCACCGATATGGTACTCAACGATTTACCCGCACACATTGATATTGTGGTGAATGGTAAGAATGGCACCGCCATGCAAGCCTTTGGTAACCAGCTAAGCCTTCGTGAGTTGGCTGCGGTCATCACCTACGAGCGTAATGCTTGGGGCAACAGCACTGGCGATTTAGTACAAGCCGCCGATGTTAACGAATATAAGAATAATTAAGGAGACCCGGCTATGAGCACAGTTGTTGGCGAGATGGATCACCAAGATCATCACCACCACGCGCCGTCGGGAATTACCCGTTGGCTATTTACCACCAATCATAAAGACATAGGCTCTATGTATTTATGGTTCAGTTTTATTATGTTTTTAGTAGGCGGCTCGATGGCGATGGTTATTCGCGCCGAGTTATTCCAACCTGGATTGCAGTTGGTCGATCCGCACTTCTTTAATCAGATGACCACAGTACACGGCTTGATCATGGTATTCGGCGCGGTGATGCCAGCCTTTACCGGATTAGCAAACTGGATGATTCCGATGATGATTGGTGCGCCAGATATGGCGTTACCTCGGATGAATAACTGGAGTTTCTGGATCCTACCCTTTGCGTTCGCTATTTTGCTAGCCTCGCTATTTATGGAAGGCGGCGGCCCCGCTTTTGGTTGGACCTTCTATGCTCCCCTTTCCACCACTTACAGTAGCGATTCAACGGCTCTGTTTGTATTCTCTGTGCACATCATGGGTATTTCATCCATCATGGGCGCCATCAACGTGATAGTAACCATCATGAACATGCGTGCACCCGGGATGAATTACATGAAGATGCCGCTGTTTGTCTGGACTTGGCTCATCACTGCTTTCCTGTTGATAGCTGTGATGCCAGTGCTCGCAGGAGCGGTGACCATGGTGTTGACGGATAAATACTTTGGTACCAGCTTCTTTGACGCTGCCGGGGGCGGCGACCCGGTCATGTTCCAGCACATTTTCTGGTTCTTCGGGCATCCAGAAGTTTACATCATGATTTTACCGTCATTCGGTATTATTTCGGCGATTATCCCAGCATTTGCACGTAAGCCGCTGTTTGGTTACTCGTCCATGGTGTACGCCACCGGAGCTATCGCCATACTCAGTTTCTTGGTCTGGGCGCATCATATGTTCACCACCGGTATGCCGGTAGCAGCCGAAATGTTCTTTATGTATGCAACCATGCTGATCTCGGTGCCTACTGGGGTGAAAGTATTTAACTGGGTTGCCACCATGTGGCGCGGTTCGATCACTTTTGAAACCCCGATGTTATTTGCTTTAGCCTTTGTGATTCTGTTCACCATTGGCGGCTTCTCGGGCTTAATGCTGGCTATTACCCCGGTCGACTTTCAATACCACGACACTTATTTTGTAGTGGCTCACTTCCATTATGTTTTAGTGAGTGGTGCGATTTTCTCCATCATGGCAGCGGCTTACTATTGGCTACCTAAATGGACTGGCCACATGTACGACGAGAAGCTTGGGCGCTTGCATTTCTGGTGCTCGTTGATCTCAGTTAACGTGCTGTTCTTCCCCATGCACTTTGCTGGCTTGGCTGGTATGCCGCGGCGTATCCCTGACTACTCACTACAATTTGCTGATATTAACCAAATTGTCAGTATCGGTGGCTTTGCGTTCGGCCTCTCCCAGTTAATTTTCTTATGGGTGGTGATTAAGTGTGTTAAAGGTGGAGAGAAGGCCCCTGCCAAACCTTGGGAAGGAGCCGAAGGGTTGGAATGGACAGTGCCTTCACCAGCGCCTTATCACACCTTTGAGACCCCACCTGAGGTGAAGTAATCATGCAAAAGCCCGAACCAACAGTCACCAAAGTACCCCGTGCAGACAATGCACGGGTAGTACGCAAACTGCTGTTTATTGTCGTAGGTATGTTTGGGTTTGGTTTTGCATTAGTGCCCCTGTACGACGTTTTTTGTGACATTACCGGCTTTAACGGTCGCACCAAGAACGAACAAGCAATGGCGAGTACCCGCAGTGTGGACACCTCACGAACCGTGAATGTGCAATTTCTAACGCGAGTAAACAAAGGGATGCCATGGGGCTTTGAAGCCGAAGTGAAATCGGTACGGGTGCACCCTGGCGAAACCAAAGTGGTGAACTTTTTAGCGCATAACCTCACTGGTAATAATATGGTGGCGCAGGCGATTCCGTCAGTAGCCCCTGGTGAGGCCGGTTTGTACTTAAATAAAACCGAATGTTTTTGCTTTAACCAGCAGCCACTAGCTGCTGGTGCAGAAACCGTTATGCCAATGCAGTTTTACCTAGACCCTGATATTCCAGATCATATTCACACCTTAACTTTGTCATACACCATGTACGATATGACAGCCCATGCAACGCCTGATGTGCTGGCGAGCATTGAGCAACCAGCAGACTGAGGAAGAGTTATGGCAACACAACACGAGAAATATTATGTCCCAGCTTCCAGCCCTTGGCCTATCGTTGGCGCAATTGGGTTAGGATTAATAGCCTTTGGCGCTGGCCATACCGTCATCGATATGAAAAACGAAACGGTTGATGGCTGGGGTAGCAATGTACTTTGGGGCGGCATTGCCGTCATGCTAATCATGTTATTTGGTTGGTTCCGCGACCAAATTAACGAATCTATGGGCGGTTTATACAGTCCACAGCTAGGCCACTCCTACCGTCAAGGCATGAGCTGGTTTATCTTTTCTGAGATTATGTTCTTTGCGGCTTTCTTTGGTGCTCTTTTCTACGCGCGCGTCATTGCCGTGGAGTGGTTAGGCGGCGCCAGCAACAATGCCATGACCAACGAAGTGCTATGGCCTGGCTTTGAGGCTATGTGGCCGCTCACGGAAACTCCGGGGGGCACCACCACACAAGCTATGGGCTGGATGGGTTTACCTTTGTACAACACCATTATTTTGGTGATTTCTAGCTTTACCTGTCATTTTGCGCATGTTGGCTTAGAAAAGAATAACCGCAAGCAACTCACGTTGTTTTTGGGGATTACCATCGTCTTGGGCTGTATCTTCTTGTATTTACAAGGTGCCGAATATGTTCACGCCTACCAAGATCTTGGATTAACTTTATCCTCTGGAGTGTACGGTAACACCTTCTACATGCTGACGGGCTTCCACGGCATGCACGTTACTCTGGGCACCATCATGTTAATCGTGATGTTTTTCCGAGTTCTGAAAGGTCACTTTACCCCAGATAACCATTTTGCATTCCAAGCTACCAGTTGGTACTGGCACTTTGTGGATGTGGTCTGGGTGTGTTTGTTTATCTTTGTTTATGTCATTTAAAGCAAGTTACCGTACTGGGCCATGTGCCTAGTACGGTCTTGGGTTTGGTGCTAATACACCAGACCCCAGTAGTACCACAATAATCACTAGGGCAATCGCCGAGAATAACACGCGACGCCCCAAATAGTGCGTCATTGGTGGTTTGGTAGGGTCGTTTCTGAGCATGGCTAACAAAGCCCGCATGAGGTTTACGACCATAAATAACATGAGTAGTACCAGAATGATTTTTGCAGCTATAACCATTATTTTTGCTCCAGTGGCGCACGCTTATGCGTAAGTCGATGTGGCTTGGCATGGGCTTAACTGTGCTAGCAATTGCACTTTTGGTCAAGCTAGGATTTTGGCAGCTGCAACGTGCCGCAGAAAAACAACAGCTGTTTGACCAATTTCAACAAGGTGAAGCTCAACAGCAAACTCCCGTGCCACTGCAATCTATCGAGCAACTGCAGGATTTAGAGCAGTATCAACCCGTTACTATTAGTGGCCGATTTTTGCCCGCGCCCATTTTGCTGTTGGATAATCAGGTATGGCAAGGTCAGGTGGGCTACCAAGTGATTGGCTTATTTGAACCTACTACCGCAGCTCGTTTGATCGGCGTTAGTGTAGGCTGGGTAGCGGCGGGCAGTGATCGCAGTCAACTACCAACATTGAGCTTACCAACCCAACCCATGAATATCAGCGGACTGGTTTATACGCCCAGCCTTGGCGGATTTCGTTTATCTGAGCAGGTGGTTACTGAGGCAGCAACAAACGCCGCTCAAACCGAGCTGATCCGTATTCAACGCTTCGACCCAACCGCACTGACAAACCTGCTCAGTCTCCCCTTAGCCGATCGGCAGCTATTATTAGCAGAAAGCGAAGCCTGGGGCTGGCCACGTGCTTGGCAACCTCAAGTAATGTCGCCCGCCAAACATCAAGCTTATGCATTGCAGTGGTTTTCACTAGCATTAGCTTGCTTGATTGTGTTTACTATAGCTGCACGTTCCAATAAAAAGAAAAATAATAAGGAATGCCCATGAGTACTGTTAAAAAATCCAGAGCCACCTTAATAGGCGTTGTACTTGCCTTTCTTATTCCGGTGATTGGCGCCAAATTGGTACTAGACCAAAACTGGTATCAGGGGGCGGTCACCAATAAAGGCACCATGCTAGTACCGCCCATCGAACTGAACCAACTGAACCAGCGCTTGCCTGCAGGATGGCGGGTAGCCCTACGCACCGAGCAAGATTGCGGTGCCGGTTGCCAACAGGGTTTGTATGCCATTAATCAGCTCGATATCGCCTTGGGCAAAGAGACTGAACGAGTTACCCCAATCATGATCAGCGCCCAAGCGCCGAGCATCGATTTACAACAAACACCATTAGTGCAGGCTGTGGTCGACAGTCAGTTAGCGGCAGCTGTTGCCAGCATCCCAGATCAGCACTTGTTTATCATCGATCCCTTGGGAAATATCGTCCTTTATTACCCAACGCATGCCGATGAATCAGCCATGCGCACCGAGGCTAAGAACATCCTGGCCGATTTGCGTACCTTGTTAAAACTTTCAAAGATAGGGTGATAGCATGCGGGCCTTAGTTAAATTTAGCTTACTGCTGACCTTAGTGGTGATTGTACTAGGTGCCTACACGCGTCTTACTGATGCGGGTTTAGGCTGCCCTGATTGGCCTGGCTGTTACGGTGAATTAACGGTCCCCAAAAGTGCAGAGCAGGCTGCCATAGCCTTTCCTGATGCACCGTTAGAAACTCAAAAAGCTTGGAACGAAATGATTCACCGGTATGCCGCTGGCAGCTTGGGTTTATTTATTCTAGCAATAGCCATCAGTGCCTTGGTTCGCGTTCGTAAACATCCAGAACAACCGGTTAAACTGCCGTTGCTACTGCTCGTCCTGGTCATATTTCAGGCAGCACTGGGGATGTGGACAGTTACCATGAATTTGCAGCCGTTGATTGTTATGGGGCATTTATTAGGCGGCTTTAGCACCCTTAGCTTGCTCTATTTGTTGCACCTAAGGTTACAACGCATCCATATGCCTATGGGCGATGCTGGTATGCGCAAACTCGCCGGATTAGCCGCGTTAGCCTTGCTTGTGGTCATCGCCCAAATCGCACTTGGTGGCTGGGTTGCCGCTAACTATGCGGCACTCGCTTGTACCGACCTGCCGTTCTGCGAAGGCAACTGGACCGAGCGCTTAGACGTAGCCGGAGCTTTTAGTATTCCAGAAGCGCAAACCTATCAATATGGCGCTCATGACTATGCTGAACGCATGACCATGCATGTAGCTCACCGGCTTGGTGCCTATGTGACAACGGTAGTAGTGGCACTGCTGTTGTGGTTTGGTTTTGCTAAAGCCCAATCCAAAGTGATGCGACGTGCGCTAACCTGGGTGGCCGTTGCCTTAGTGGTGCAATTAGCACTAGGCTTTAGTAATGTTATTTTTATGCTACCGTTAAAGGTAGCCGTAGCGCATAACTTAGTAGGAGCCTTGTTGCTTCTTAGCTTAGTTGGGCTAAATTATAAAATTGCTCGCAACGCATAAAACAACAATAAGCGAGTAAGGAGAACCAGATGGCAGAACATGCAAGTATCAAAGGCGCCAGCCAAGACTTGGCAGCAACCTATAATAAATCTAGCTCATGGCGTGATTACCTTACGTTAACCAAACCCAACGTAGTGCTCTTGCTGCTACTCACGGCCTTGGTAGGCATGGCCTTAGCCACGCCAACTTGGGTCGCCTGGCAGGTGCTAGTGCCGGCACTGGTCGGTATTGGCTTAATGTCGGCTTCAGCGGCAGCGGTAAATCATTTGGTGGACCGTCACATCGATGCTCGGATGGCGCGTACGTTACGACGGCCACTACCCTCTGGCGCCCTATCCCCCAAACGCGTGCTAACCTTTGCTGCGGTTATTGGGGTGTTAGGATTTGTGGTGTTAGCCGTTTGGGTCAACATGCTCACCGCATGGCTGACGCTAGCTAGCTTAGTGGGTTACGCATTTATCTATACCATGTATTTAAAACGGGCCACGCCACAAAACATCGTCATCGGCGGCCTTGCTGGAGCAGCGCCTCCGCTATTGGGCTGGACCGCAGTCACCAATGAGATCCATCCCTTTGCCATTTTGTTGGTGATGATTGTCTTTACCTGGACCCCACCGCATTTTTGGGCGTTAGCCGTGCATCGAGCCAAGGATTACGCCAAAGCTGAAATTCCGATGCTGCCTGTGACCCATGGTATTGAATTCACCAAAACCTGCATCCTGCTGTACACCATTTTATTAGGCGTGGTCTGCTTGTTACCCTATTTAGTAGGAATGTCTGGGGTGATTTACCTGATTGGCTCCACAGTCTTGAGTCTTTGGTTTTTGGTGTATGCGTGGAAACTCAAATTTGCTCCGCAACAGCATACTGCCTTTAGCATGTTTAAGTTTTCTATTTGGCATTTAATGATTTTGTTTGTGCTGTTGTTGGTAGACCACTACTTGGTATTACCTCCTATGAGTTCGTTTTAATTTTCAGCGATAGGACAAGATAAAATGCAAAGATTAGTGGCAACGGCAGTGGCTTTAGTAGCCTTGGTCGCGGGGTTGGTGATTTACAATAGTTTGCCACAAGCGCAACCCCAAGCCTTAGTGTACGAACCAGCACGACAACTACAGCCATTTACGCTACAGGGCAGCGATGGTAGTCAAGTAACGAACGAGCGTCTGCAAGGACAGTGGACGCTGTTGTTTACGGGGTACACTTTTTGTCCAGATATTTGCCCCACCACCATGGCTGACTTGCGCCAGATCATGCCTAGCCTGCAACAGCATACGGATACCCCGGTAAAGGTTTGGATGATTTCAGTGGACCCACAGCGCGACGATGTCGGACGCATTGCGGCTTATACGGAGTTTTTTGGCCCGGAGTTTTTTGGGGTTCGCGCTGAACATCCGCAACTGTATCCGTTTGTGAACAACCTTGGTTTGATGTATTCCATCCCCGATGAGGGTGCCATGGATTATCTAGTGAATCACAGTGCGGCTATTATTCTGGTGAATCCAGCCGGTCATTTACAGGCGATATTTAAAGCGGAGCACACCATGGGCGAGATACCCACGGTGAATATGCAGCAATTAGCCGCAGACTTTGCCATCATTGCTGATAATTAATACCTCTTGATGCTGGTTTTGCTTAATCAGGCCAGCGTCCATTTTTATCAGCCCGAGCAAAGGGCTGCGAATACCAGTAAAACCGCTGCGGCTGACTCTTACTAGCAACAGTACAATTCACCCGTGATCGTCCTATTGGTAACGGTTGGCTGAGTTCCACGGTAAAGGTGTTTCCCTGCCAACTGGGCCGCACGGTCGAGCTACCCGCAAAACAATTCATTTGGGCCGGATTAAAATCATCGGTATGGTCTAAGGTCACACTAAAGCTTGGCGTGCTTTGGTCATGCTCTAATACCATCGAAGCCGGGGTGATATGGGTTACCGGCAAGGCTAAACTATTGATTTTAGTTGCTAGAGTGCGCAAGTCTGCATACTGAGCAGAGGCAGGAAAACGTGGAATCGCAGCACTGTTGCTGAACCTGTTCCAAGCGCCTGAATGTTGGGCAAAGGCTACAAAGCCAGCCTCCTCCACAATAGCTTCAACGGCGGGGTCGTATTCACCATAAGGATAAGCAAGCAATTTGGGCTGTGCACCTAAGGCTTCATAGATCTCTTGCTGAGCGTCTAAGATATCTGCTCGAATACGCTGCTGCCATTGGCTTTCAGATTCATCGGTACGGCGCCAGGTAAGATGATCATGTGAGTTGGTGTGGTTTGCAATGGTAGCACCGTATTGCTGTAGCTCCCGTAATTGTTGCCAGTTCATGTATAAATTAGGAGCCTCGCGCATTAAGCGCGGGTTCACAAAAACAGTAAAAGGTACTTGGTATTTTTTAAACACCGGCAAGCCATTTTGGTAAACGTTCTTCCAGCCATCATCGATGGTCAACACTGCGAGTTTAGCCGTAGCAGGGGTTGGTTGCTGCAACAGCTGCAACGCATCAGTAATCGAGACGATGTCAAAATCATGCTCTTGTAACCACTCAATATGCTGAGCTAGTTCGTCCGCTGTTACTGAGGTTACCCGCGGTGTATCATCACCAATATGATGATACTGTAGCACCGTAATACTGGCGGACGATTTAGCCAGCACCGGCTCGCTGCAACCTAATAAGCCTAACCAACATAAACAGATGATTAACACACGCATAGATAAACTCCTCGGCATTGCATGGTTGAACAAGTATCGTTCTGATCATCGAGCGATTTTTGCGATTGCCCTGCCCATGATTCTTTCAAATATTGCCGCGCCACTTTTAGGTTTAGTAGATACGGCCATTATCGGGCACTTAGACCACAATATCTACCTTGGTGCCGTTGCGTTGGGTGCGATGGTGGTCAGCTTTACTTACTTACTCGCTATTTTTTTGCGTATGAGCACCACCGCTGAAGCAGCTCACGCCTTTGGTGCTGGTGACGAACAAGCGATTCGCCAACTCCTTATTCATGCATTACTTATTTGTATAGGGCTGGGGGTTGTCTTACTTAGCGCTGCGCCTTGGTTGGTCAAGCTAGCTTGGTGGTTGATTCAGCCCAGTGCCGACTTAGCCGAGTTAGCTGGGCAGTATATTCAAATTCGGCTGCTAGCCGCACCTGCTGCACTGATTAATCTCGCAGTACTCGGGATACTGCTCGGGCAACAGCGCAGCAAACAAGCGATGAGTCTGATTATTTTAATGAACCTAGTTAACCTTGCCGCTGATGTGGTGCTGGTTATTGGTTTGCAGCTTAATGTCATCGGCGCTGCTTGGGCCAGTGTGATAGCAGAAAGCACGGTAGCTATGGTCGGTCTGGTGTGGCTACGCCAGTGGCTAATATTACCCAGCAAATGGCGGATCGAGCCCGCCAAGTTAAAGCAATTTGTGCACATGAATGGCGACATTTTTGTGCGCAGCTTACTGCTGCAGTTGTGTATGGCTACCATGACCGGCTATGCGGCTAAATTTGGCACTGTGGTGGTGGCCGCTAATGCCGTATTAATGCAGTTTTTAATGCTCATCTCGCTAGGCTTAGATGGTATTGCTTATGCCGTTGAAGCCCTAGTGGGAGCCGCCCGCGGCCGCAAGGATAGGCAGCAAATAAGGCATTGGATGAAACTCACCTTAACTTGGTCGGCACTGTTTGCCCTGGTTTATTGTTTGGCTTTTGCCCTGACCGGTAACTGGATTATCACCCAAATCACCCACCTACCCGATGTGATAACTACCGCACAAACCTATTTACCTTGGTTAATTGCGTTACCGCTACTGGCGCATTGGAGCTATTACTACGACGGGGTCTTTGTTGGGTTAGGGCTAACCCGTGGCATGCGCAACAGTATGGCTATCAGTGCGTTAGGGGTGTTTTTACCAGCGGTGCTAGTAAGCCAATGGCTCTTAGCAAAAAATAACGCCAACCACGGACTGTGGTTGGCGTTATCCTTATTTCTATTAGCTCGTGGAATAACTCAAGCGTACTTATTGCGCCGCTACAAAATCATCCATCAAGATTAACTGTGGTAACAAACCACCACCATCAGCATCTACTGCTACTGCGGTGTATACGCCACCACCTACTAATTACGCAGGAAATTTCAGGATGGGATCACATTTCTTTCAT
>NZ_JBOJLN010000013.1:0-58791 GCF_050750165.1 Pseudidiomarina sp. WS423
GCTGGTGCAGATCATGAAAGATGTCTAGTCAGGATGGTTGGCAAGGCGTCAATACGTCGTAGAATGGACGCTTACGATTCAGTGCAGTGTTGTCCTTTTTGCTTAGTTTAACGAAATGACACAGAATTCTGAACACTACTATCAGCCCTAATGGTCAGCAAATTGTCGTACCCATTACACGTTATGATCTCGACACCGATCGTGGTCAATCACAATTATGGCTGTATCACCCAGAGCAAGGCGAACAACGTGCTCTCACTGCCGCTGGCCTGCGCGCGAGTAACGCAACGTTTGCCCCGAATGGTAATACCCTTGCGTTTATTTCTCAGCGCGACAAAGACGATGCGGGTCAAGTCTATCTTTTACCGATGGACGGTCCCGGTGAAGCCACACGGCTGACTTCCTTGCCGACTGGAGTAAGCAACATTCAGTGGGCTGGTGATTATATTTATTTCATGAGCAGCGTCTGGCCAGACAAAACTTGGGAACAGATGTCAGAGCAACTGACTGCCCAAAAGAATCGCAAAGTGTCAGCGCACAAGTGGACCGATCTTCCTTACGCGTCTTTTGACCGTTGGTTAGATGAAGAGCGAGCGACCCACGTCTTCCGTATCCCTGCGGCGGGTGGCGAAGTCGAAGCTGTGACTGCGACTTTGCTCGCCAATCCGATGAAAGGGGTTGGTGGTTTTCACGTTCATCCAGATGGCAATTGGATTGCATTTACTACGGATACCGCAGACAGCGTTGTGCCTAAAATTGACTTATTCCTCGCCGAAGTGGGTAGCGACCAAGCACGTAACTTGACCATTGACAATGCGGCACCCGATGCCAACCCGATGTTTAGTCCAGACGGCAAAACCTTGGCATTCACCCGCCAACGGATCGTCGGATTTTATGCAGACCAAACCAATCTGATTTTGCATGATCTCGAAACTGGCAATGAACGAGAAATTACGGCTGATTTTGATCGTTCAGTGGGTGGTCTAGTGTGGACTCCAGATAGCCAAGGCTTTTTCGGCTCAATTGATGACGCTGGTACAGTTCGAGTTTATCACATTGATGCTGACACTGGCGCTACGCGAGCAATCACCGGCGCAACTAACTTTAGTGGTCTGAGTATTGCTGATAACGGTACTTTGGTTGGCACCAATGAAAGCTTCCTATACCCTGCCCAGTTAGTTCGTATCAATGCAGAGAGCGGCGAAGTCACACGCTTAGATACGCGTAATGACGAGTTACTTGCTGATGTCGATTTAGGCCACTATGAGTCCGTCACCTACGAAGGCTATAACGGTCAAGAAATCCAAATGTGGGTGCACTATCCGCCTGGCTTTGACGCGAGCAAACAATATCCGTTGTTCTTGCTTATTCACGGCGGCCCGCATAGCGCCATCACCGACGGCTTCCATTACCGTTGGAACGCGCAAACTTTCGCTTCCTGGGGCTATGTGACTGCATGGCATAACTTCCATGGTTCAAGTGGCTTCGGTCAGGATTTTACGGACTACATTAACCCAGACTGGTTAACTGCCCCTTATGCTGACACGATTGCCGCAGCGGAGTGGTTTATGGAAAAGGACTGGATTGATAATGATCGCATGGTTGCTGGTGGCGCCAGTTACGGTGGCTATTTAAGTTCTATTTTACTCAGCCATGATCATCCATTTAATGCCTTGTTGATTCACGCGCCGGTGTACAATATGTACTAGCAAATGTCCGCTGATTTTGCCGTTCATGCCGATCGCTTCGGTGGCTTTTGGGAGAACCCAGAAATCTACAAAAAGATTTCACCACACTATTATGCGGATAACTTCAATACTCCAGCACTCGTCAGCCATGGTCAACTTGACTACCGTGTTCCTGTTGGTCAGGGTTTCGAGATTTTCCGTACCCTGCGCAGCCGTGGCATCGAGTCTCGGATGATTTATTTCCCAGACGAAAACCACTGGATCTTGAAACCAAACAATTCGATTTACTGGTACAACGAAGTAAAGGACTGGATGGGTAAATTTGCCCAACCAGGTGCTCGCTAAGCCCGAACTCGCGGCTGATTACCGCCAATTGAATCGAACCAAGCGCCGCAGCTAAACTCGCGGCGCTTTTTTTTTATCCAATCTATACGTTTAGATGACTACACTCTGATGCCAAAGTAAGCTAGTATATTCATTAGAATCTTACTGAAATCAAGGAGCTCGCTTTGCAGCCAGTGCCCATTGTGAGTGTAACGATGAACCCGGCAGTCGACCTTTTCGCGGTCACGGAAACAATTCATGCCGACACTAAAAGTCGTTGTAACAAAGCACTCGAAGAGCCAGGTGGTGGAGGCATTAACGTTGCTCGTAATATTCAACGTTTAGGCACCAACACCTTAGTTGTTTTTCCGGCTGGCGGTCTCAATGGTGAGCGTCTCAAACACTTACTAGAACGCGACGGATGCCGATTTCAAGCCGTCCCCGTAGCCAGTGAAACACGGCAAAACTTTGCCATTACCGAAAGCAGCACGGGGGCAATGCATCATTTCGTTTTCCCAGGTCCCGACTTATCCGCCGCTGAGCTTGCCGCCTGCCAGCAGGCGATTGTTGGTCAACATCCCGCCCCTGAATATTTAGTGTTAAGCGGAAGCATTCCCGCATCAGTCCCAGATAATTTTTACGGTGAGTTGACCCAAGCAGCCAACGCACAAGGCACAAAAGTCGTACTTGATAGTTCAGGGCGTGCGTTGCGTGGCGCACTTTATCGGGGCGCTTATTTAGCCAAATTAAACCGTTACGAATTTGCCGAACTTGGCTACCCCACTGACGCACCCATTGATGAATTGAAACGACAAATGGCAGAGGAAGTAGCGAAAGGAGCTGTGGATGTTTTGATTGTCACGCTCGCTCGCGGCGGTGCACTGCTTTGTAGTAAGGACGGCGAGCGCTATTACTTTATGCCGCCGCCAAGCCCTATCGTTAGTCATGTTGGTGCCGGTGACAGCTTTGTGTCTGCGCTTGTTTTTCATTTGCAGCGCGGCACTCCATTACGCGAAGCCTTTCGTTATGGCATTGCTGCCGCTAGTACCAAAGTGCAAACCGAAGGCAACCAACTGACCGATTTTGCCAAACTTGCCGAGGTATATGCGCAAACCGATACACCACGGACGGAGTCATAATCATGACCACAGCGTCCTTCAGTTACCATCATGAAGACCAAATCTTGTCCTTGCGTGGTCAGTGGACGGTCGATCAGTATCCACAGCTATTAAGGGCAATGTTGCTGTTCTTTCGCGCGAAGAACGCCGACAGCGCCAAACAGCAACCACTGCAGCAACTAGAGACCAGTGAGTTAGAGTCCATCGACAGCAGCGGCGCTAGCCTGCTGCATTATTTTTTCGATCACGATCAGCTTACTGAAGCTATTCAAGCAAACGCGAATTTGTCACCTCAGCAACAGGCGCTCTTGTTAACTGTAAGTGCGTCACTTACCAAGGACGCACCGCCGCAGCCTCGACCTTATCGTCTTGGTGATGGCATTGCCACACTCGGTGAGCAGGTTATCCGCCAGATCAAACACAGCAATAGTCTGTTTGGCTTTATTGGTCTAACGCTGTTCACCTTCATCAGTGTATTGCTGCGGCCATGGCGTTGGCGGGTTACGTCCTTGGTGTATCACATGCAGCACTCTGGCGTACACGCGGTACCCATTATTGCCTTACTGACTTTTTTGGTTGGCGCGGTCGTGGCTTTTCTCGGCGCAACGGTTTTACAAGATTTCGGTGCCACTATCTATACCGTGGATCTTGTGGCATACGGCTTCATGCGCGAGCTCGCTGTGCTACTAACGGCAATTCTTCTCGCTGGGCGTACAGCCAGTGCTTACACCGCACAAATTGGTTCCATGAAAGTGAATCAGGAAATTGATGCGATGCGCGTTCAGGGTTTAAATCCAATTGAATTGTTAGTTATTCCGCGTCTCATTGCTTTGCTGATCATGCTACCGATACTGACCTTTGTTGCCATGATTTTCGGTATTCTTGGCGGTGCCAGCGTGGCTCTCTTCGCTCTCGACATTAGCAGCACACAATTTCTTTATATTATTCAAGAAATTCCCGCCAAACACTTTTGGGTTGGTATGAGTAAAGCGCCGATTTTCGCTGCTGTCATTGCTATTATTGGTTGCCTCGAGGGTTTTAAAGTCGGCAAAAGTGCGACATCTGTAGGAATTCATACCACCTCTAGTGTAGTGCAAACGATCTTCATCGTGATTTTGTTTGACGCCCTCGCCGCTCTCTTCTTCATGGAAATGGGGTGGTAAATGACAAATCAATCGATTATCCACATTCAGGGATTACGCAATCAGTTTGGTTCTCAAGTTGTGCATGACAACCTCGATCTTGACGTCTATCGCGGTGAGATTCTTGGTGTGGTCGGTGGCTCCGGTTCCGGTAAATCCGTTCTGCTGCGCAGTATCATTGGATTACAAACACCGGCAGCAGGAACAGTCGAACTACTTGGCACCAATGTCCGTGATATAAAGAAATCACAGTTGGAAAAACAAACTGGTGTTTTGTTCCAGTCGGGAGCCTTGTATTCGTCCATGACTGTCGCTGAAAATATTAGCGTACCCTTGATTGAACATGCGAAATTCAGCCGTCGCGACGCTGCTTTGTTAGCACGCATGAAAATTGCTTTAACCGGTTTACCAGCCCACGCCGCTGACCTTTATCCCGCTGAACTTTCCGGTGGTATGATTAAACGTGCAGCGTTAGCTCGGGCTTTGGCACTCGACCCTGCTGTGCTTTTTCTCGACGAACCCACCGCTGGATTAGATCCCATTGGAGCAGCCGCTTTCGATAAATTATTGGTTACCTTGCGTGATGCACTCGACCTCACGGTTTTTCTCGTAACTCACGATCTAGACACACTCTATAGCAGTTGTGATCGTGTTGCCGTTCTGGCTGAGAAGCGTGTGATTATCGCTGAACCTTTGGCGACGGTGGCTGAGTATAATCACCCGTGGATTCAAGACTATTTCCACGGCCCGCGCGGCCGTGCAGCAATTCAGGCGCAAACTCGTTTGCACCAGGAGGAGTAACATGGAAACCCGAGCCCACCATCTCTTTGTTGGTTTATTTACCGTGATTGCCCTTGTGGCAGCTGTATTTTTCACACTATGGCTGACCAAGGCTGGTAGTGAGCGCGCCGTTGTCGAGTATGAAGTCGTGTTCACCGATGGCGTATCTGGATTGTCGGTTGGCAGCCCGGTGCAGTTTAACGGCATTCGAATTGGCGAAGTGGCGAATTTACAGCTTGACCCAAACCACCCGAATCAAGTTCGATTGCGTATTCTAGTTGATAACCAAGTTCGCATCGCACCAAACACTTCTGCTCGGTTAGCCTTGCTTAATGTGACCGGTGCCACTGCCATAGACCTATATGTGAATGACGAGAGCGTGCAAGAACACATATATAACAGCCGTGGGATTGCAGTTCTTGTCGCCGAACCAAGTCCATTTACCCGCTTACGGGTTAGTAGTGAAGAGTTGTTAGTTAATCTGAACAGTTTCCTCAATAACGCAGCGAATATAGTCTCTGATGAGAACAGCGAACGCATTGCCAGTATCTTAACGAACCTCGACCAACTCAGTGGTTCATTGGCACAACAAAGTGACAGCTTGGGCGCAGATTTGAGTGCCTTAATGGCTAACTTGAATACCACAAGTGAACAACTCACCCAAACGCTGCAGCGTTTTGATGAGAATATTCTCAGCCCAAGTGAACCTATCATGGCCAATGCCGCTGAAGCAATGCAAAGCCTTGCAGATATGAGCCAACGCATTGAAACACTCGTTGCTCAGCATGAAGGTTCCGTAGCCTCTGGACTTGATGGCGTCGCGGAAATTGGCCCAGTCATTCGCGAGTTGCGAAACACCATTCACACGGTAAATATGATTTTGTTACAAATTGACCAAGATCCAGCGGGTTACCTATTAGGCCGCGAACAACTGAAGGAGTATAAGCCATGAGACTCGCTCTGATTGCGTTACTAAGTATCAGCTGGTTGAGTGCCTGTACGGTTCTTCCCGAGGCTGAAAGCGTCGACGTCTACCGCCTACATCCGGCGACGACCATCGTCATCGATAGCAGTCAGGAGTTCCCTTCCGCGTTGCGTGTTAGTCGCCCCTTAGTCACGGATTTATTGGCGGGAAATCGGGTTTTGCGGTTACATACGGATCAAAGTTTTTCCGCCTATTCAGCTACACGTTGGAGCTCTGCGATTCCTGTACTCTGGCGCGATTGGCTAACCGATGCCTTATCGCAGCACCCAGGATTTTCTCAGCTCAGTAGTGATGTTGACAACGTCGCCGCCGATCTAGATCTGACCGGCACCTTGCGTAATTTTCATATCGAAACTCGCAATGGACGTTCGTATGCAGTGGTTCAGTTTGATGCACGGTTGATCAAGTTGACCGGTCGCAGTGTCAGTGCCCAGCAGCGGTTTGATGCCCGGGTTGCCGTCACAGATAATTCAAGTGGGGCGGCAGTAGCGGCACTCAGCCAAGCGACTCAGGCTGTCTATACCGACATGGTCGCATGGCTGTTTACTCAAGAGAGCCGTTAACGCTTCATGACAAACGCGTAGGCGGTCATAAAGGCATTTTGTTGAAATCCTTTCAATCCAGTATCAGCGTAATCCACCGCAAGTGGATTACGCTTAAGGATTTCCTTCTGTTCAGTCCCGTTTAAAATGTGGGTTTGCACATCGTCGAGCAACTGCAACACAGTTTCAATTTTAAAACCTACAGCGGCGCCTGCAAATTTTCCTTTCTGCGGACGTTCTTTAATGACCACATGTTGCACCTTGTAATCGGTCATGAGCTTTTGCAGGGTAAAATGAAACTTTTGCATCTGCTCTTGCACATGATCTTTAGTCAACTGTAAGCGCACCGTGCGGCAATCTGGCAGGCCTACTAGACCGTCATCCATATCCATGAGAACAAAAATTGCTTCATTACTTTTAATTTCTACACCACAAACACGCATGCTTGCTCCTTAATTGAATTGGGCCTGCTCACCGAGAATATAGGTGGCGGCGACGGCGCGATCATCGGCCAATGTGTTTAATACGAAAAGTGTTTCTTGTATCGTTCGACACTGTGCTGTGCGACTTGCCAATAATGGCGTTGCCGCCAAGTCGAGGACGACAAAGTCAGCTTCTTTACCTGCCTTGAAATTACCAATACAGTGATCGAGCGACAGCGCTTTAGCGCCACCCAACGTTGCCAAATACAAAGCTTCGAGCGCTGGCAAAGACTCTCCTTGGAGTTGCTGCACTTTGTACGCTTCACCCATAGTTTGTAGCATTGAAAAACTAGTCCCTGCGCCCACGTCTGTACCTAAACCAACCCGGACACCATGTTGCTGCAAACGCCGCAATGGAAATAACCCAGAGCCGAGAAATAAATTCGAAGTCGGACAATGGGCGACGACCGAGTTAGTTGCCGCTAAACGTTCACAGCTGCTGTCACACAAATGCACCCCGTGCGCAAACACACTACGTTGACCAAGTAACCCTGAATGTTCGTAAACGTCGAGATAGTTTTCACTTTCTGGGAACAACTCCGCAACCCACGCAATTTCAGCTTCGTTTTCAGCCAAATGCGTATGCAGATAAACGTCTGGGAATTCTTGCAGTAACTCCCCTGCTTTGTCCAGTTGCTCGCGACTACTGGTTGGTGCAAAGCGCGGTGTAACCGCATACAATAAACGGTCTTTACCATGCCAGCGTTGAATTTGCGCCTTACTCTCAGTGTAGCCTTGCTCAGCAGTATCACGCAGGTTCTCTGGAGCGTTACGATCCATCAATACTTTACCGGCGATCATACGCAGTTGCCTTTGTTGCGCCGCTTGGAAGAAAGCGTCAACCGACTGCGGGTGAACCGTGCCAAAAACCAGCGCCGTCGTCGTGCCGTTGCGCATCAGCTCGTTTAAAAAGCGTTCAGCAACATCACGAGCATGGCTTTCGTCGGCAAACTTAGCTTCTTCCGGAAAAGTATAGGATTCGAGCCAGTCGAGCAATTGTGCACCGTAGGCACCAATCATGTCAGTTTGCGGATAATGAATATGGGTGTCGATAAAACCCGGCACAATCAGCTTATCGCGATAATCAACCACTGCACAAGCAGCTATCGAGTTACTCGCGCTCTTCGAGCTCATTAAGTCTGTATAGTCACCAACGGCGACAACTTTACCGTCTGCGACCACCAGTAAACCATCGGCAAAGTATTCCCACGCTGCATCACCAGCAACTGCGGGGTCTGCTAAGCAATGTAAAATGGCAGCACGAAAACCACGCTTTCCCATACCAGCAACAATCCTGTATTTAGCTTGAATTCAAAACGAACCGCGCATTATACATGAAAAGCCCACAAACATGCCCGTTTCACAGGTATTTCTGTGACGCTTTAACGCGACCGAAAAGCTTCGCGTTATGATGACTATGCTGAACGGTAGCGTAGCTCCGCGTCGCGAACTTTCTGCAAGTAATTACGTGTTTCTGCAAACGGATGATAGCGCAATAAATGCTGATAAACCTGTTCCGGCGTCATGCTATTAATGCGTCTCAAGGCTTCGTCACGATTGCTTGAAAATGCTCGAAAAACATTACCAGACCCACCATTATACCCGGCAATTTTGGCATATTGACGGCTCAGTGGGTCAGTTATCTGATTGAGGTACACACCGTCAAGCAAATAGAGATATGCACTGCCGATATCAATATTGTAGTCCGGTTTAAATAAGTTCTCTCGAGTGGGCTCCCCCGGCAAACCTTTCACCCTCTCGTAGACATCGCGACCAGCGGTCGCCTGCACAATTTGCATTAAGCCAAGTGCATTCGCATGGCTTACCGCATAGGGATTAAAGCTACTCTCCACCTCAATCACCGCGTACACCAGTGTCGGTGGAATGCCATATTCATTGGCGTAACGAAGAACTGAGTCGGAATACTGGAGTTGCCGTAGGTGCAAGTGATTATCGACTAAATTGACCCGCACTGAGCTAATCAGTCGGCCGTCAATGCGACGCTGACGGAATTGATTGTTAATCATATACTGGGCAAAACGTTCAGCGCGCCACTCGTAACGAATGGGTTCGCCGTCTTGGTCGAGAATTTGCTGGTACAAGAACGGTTCATCACCCAATTGCGGCTCTTGGTCGGTAAAAATGTCTTCAACGGTGAGATCTTTGGGCGTCAGTAAGGTTAAAACGAGGGCCTGTTGCAACATAGTGCGCGGTGCGTCTTCGTCGATAGTCTCGACCTGTAAATAGCCCTGTTCAAAGTCGATAATGGCGCGAGCGAGATCGGTGTTTTTCAAGCTAGTTGTCACCATCACGCCCGTTTACCAAAAACAAGGGAGTTGCGCTTGGTGAAGAAAAGCATGCAAAGCGTTACAGACAAATCCCTACCGACATCTTCGACAGTGAACACGACCTCCAATGCCATAGTGAAATTTGTAGGCTAAGAGACCAACTGATAGCCCACTCTGATATAGGGTTCAAGAATCCTGAATTCCTGTCCAGAGATGCAATTGGGACAAACCTAGCCATCTCCACCGAGGATTGGGAAAAGTTAGCAGAGAACCTCAGAAGACTGACTAAAACCGCGTTTAACCACCTAGCGGAGATAATCACTGGCCATCGCCGCCCTAGTTCCGGAGGAGAACCGGAAAAACCGGAAAGTTAGTCACTTGTAGGCTAAGCCTTAATAAGTAGTGCTCTTGGTGATAGATTGCATTTGTTTGAAATGCTTTGAATTAGATAGGGCCAGAAATGGCACAAAAAAACCGGATATGAACCGGATGAGAGAATTGGAGCTACTAAGAAAAGGTTTAACCTGAGCTGTTTAACTTTGATAAATCAACCAATTACATGAAGCAATGATTGGTGCCTAGGGTCGGACTCGAACCGACACGTTGTCGCCAACGGCGGATTTTGAATCCGCTGCGTCTACCAATTTCGCCACCCAGGCACTGGGTTTTGCACTAGCGTTGCTAGCTGAAGTATGCAGCGCATTATACTGATGCTTCGCAACCAATCAAGTGATTTATTCATAACTTGAATCAATCGGCTAAATCCTAGCCAATCAACCAGTTTTACTCGGCAGCGAGATGAATATTAGTTAATATGATTAGCGTTTATTTACCAATAGAGACTGCTATGACCGATACCGCTAATGCTAATCCTACTGATGCACCGCGCTCGACTGCTCAAATTCATGCTGAGTTTGCCAGTGCTGGTTTCTTTCGACGTCTTGCAGCCATGATTTATGATGTGCTAGTCGCGGTTGCGATTATCATGTTAGCGTCTGCACTAGCATTAGGTTGCGCAGCACTGCTCACTAGCTTAGGTTGGTTAGAATTACCAGCGGGGATGGACCATGCCGCTTGGTTGAACCAATCCATGTTTTATCAAATTTATCTACTACTAGTGCTTGGTGGCTTTTTTGGCTGGTTCTGGTGGCGTAGTGGACAAACTATTGGGATGCGTGCTTGGCGTCTAAAAGTACAACAACGCAACGGCCACCGGATTACCAAAAAACAAGCTTTGATTAGAGTATTAACTTGTTGCTTTGGCCTAGGTAACCTTTGGGTACTCGTAGATTTCAAACATCGCCGAGCTTGGCATGATTACGCTGCTGGGACAGAACTTGTAACCTTATCCAAAGAAGCTAACCAGTTGTATTATTGGAAGGAACTCTAGTTTTGATAGTGAAGCGCCATGCTAGGCTCCTCGGCGCTGCATCATCCAAATTGCCCAAATTGCAAATATTAAGCTTGGTAATAGAGCCCCCAGTACTGGCGGCATTTGATAAACCTGCGCCATAGGACCAAATATCTCATTACTGACATGAAAACCAAAACCAGTTATCACACCAAGTAAAATCCGGGCGCCCATAGACGTAGAACGTAGCGGCCCAAAGATAAATGATAACGCCACCAGCAGCATCACTGCTACGGTAACAGGCGCCAGCACTTTTCGCCATAACGCCAATTCGTAACGCTCAGATGCTTGCCTATTACTGGTGAGATAGTCTAAGTAGTCTAGCAGTCCACGAATAGAAAGTGACTCAGGTTTTACCGTAACCACCCCTAACTTGTCCGGAGTTAAGCTAGATTGCCATAACAATTCACCACGGCGCTCAGTAGTAATCTGCTCTAATCCGTAACGGGTGGTGGTAACCCCTTGTAAACGCCAACGATCAATCTGATACATAGCTGAATCACTTTGCATCACGGCCTGTAATTCTTGTTGCTGGTCAAACTCATACACAGTGATGTTGCGTAACCGTCCTGTATCTTCAACTTCTCCAATATTAACGAAGCGCTGACCATCGCGAGCCCAAATACCTTGTTGAGCAGAAATTAGGCTGCCGCCTGATATCGCACGGGCCCTTAGTTCTCGACCATGAGATTCTAATTGCGGTGCAATCCACTCGCCCATAGCCATAACTGCTAGCATCATAATCACCGCGGCTTTCATCACTGAAGCAACGATATTTAAACGAGAACGCCCGGCAGCTAACATCACCACTAACTCTGAATTGCTCGCCAACATTCCCATTCCAATCAGGCCACCAAGTAAAGCAGCCATAGGGAAGAACACCTCAATATCTCGCGGCAGACTGTAAAGCACAAAAAGGCCCGCATCTGCCACACTGTAGGTGCCTTTGCCGACTGATTTGAGTTGCTCAACAAACCGAATCAGACTAGATAGCCCACTCAATACCGCCAAACTCAACAATGACGTAACTAACACGGAGCGAGCGATGTATTTGTCTAAGATAGAAAACATTAACGTTCTCCTCGTAAGCTAGCGAGGAGCTTGAGCCCTAACGACCGACCTTTACCAATCAAGATCACACCGAACAAGAGCAATAAGATATGAATCCACCACAGTCCAACGACCGGTGGAATAACACCATCAGCTACCGCCGAGCGGGCAGCCATTAAAATCAAAAAGTATCCCAGATATATCAACAAAGCTGGTGCCATTCGGGCAAATTTGCCCTGACGAGGATTTACCCTACTCAATGGCACCGCAATCAGAGTAAGCAGCGGCATTGCTAGTGGAATAGCAATCCGCCACTGTAATTCAGCATGGGCTTCAGGATTATCTTCTGCCAGCAATTCGGCGGTACTATATGCTTCTAGTTTACGGATATACTCTGAGCCTTCTTGTTCCTTTATTTGCAGTTGATAGTCGTCAAACTGCATCACTTGATACTCTTTTTCTAGATGACTCTGGGCGTAGCGCATACCATTGTTCAACACTAAGGTTTGTGCTCCCGAAGCGGCCGCTAAAACACTACCACTGTCGGCCATAACGACACTAGTACCAACCACTTGATCCTTTTCATCTCGCAGTGACTGCGCCACAAACACTTCATCTAAACTGCCGTCTTCGGTTAGCCCTTGCACGTAAATCACTGCTTTCTGGTTGCTTGCCTGTTGAAAACGGCCTGGCATGATAACGCTTAACCCTGTTTCGCTGCGTGCTTTTTCTTCCACGACACGTTCTTGTTCTAGCGACCAAGGCACCAACCACAAGGTCAAGCTAGCGGTTAGAAGGGCTAATAAAACAGCCACAACTAAGGTGACACGAGTAACATACCACTCGCTCACCCCACAGGCATGCAGCACGCTCATTTCATTCTCAGCATAGATCCGACCGTGTGCTAGCAAGATTCCTAGAAATAGGCTTAAGGGCAGAATTAGCGCAGCCAATGCGGGCAAGTTTAACCCAAGTAACTGAATAACTATGTTGCTTGGAATTTCGCCCGCCGATGCATCAGCCAGCACCCGAACGAACTTCTGGCTGACGAAAATAGTCATCAAAACCACCAACACAGCGATTTGAGACTTAAATGTTTCACCGATTAAATAGCGAAATATGCGCACTAGAGACCACTCTTAACATAGCTTTTTGCTGGAAATACTGCGATTTTTAAGTAAACTTGTCATTTTCACAAGAATTATTCTACGGCAGCGATCTGCTGTCAACCGCAGCAAACGGGAGCACTTATGGAGTTCAACGTAAAAAGTGGCAGTCCGGAGAAGCAACGATCTGCCTGCATTGTCGTCGGTGTCTATGAACCACGCCGCCTATCTGGAGTTGCTGAACAACTCGATAAAGTAAGTGACGGTTACTTAAGTAACCTGCTACGGCGTGGCGATTTAGAAGGCAAGCCGGGACAAATGTTACTATTGCACAACGTTCCCAATATTTTCAGCGAGCGAGTACTGCTCGTTGGTTGTGGTAAAGAACGTGAACTCGATGAACGTCAGTATAAACAAATTATTGAAAAAACCATCCATACTTTAAATGAAACTGGCTCAATGGAAGCCGTTTGTTTTTTGAGTGAATTACATGTTAAGGGACGCGACACCTATTGGAAGGTCCGTCAAGCAGTCGAGGCAGCACAATCAAGCCTATATACTTTTAACCAACTCAAAACACGCAAAGAAGAACCACGTCGACCGTTACGCAAGTTAGTCTTCAACGTGCCAACGCGTCGTGAACTACCACTAAGCGAAAAAGCTATTCAGCATGGCCTAGCTGTAGCCAGAGGCATGCATGTTTGTCGGGATGTCGCCAATATGCCACCCAATATCTGTACGCCGCAGTATTTGGCCGAGCAAGCCGCCGCATTAGCTGATAAGTATGACAATGTTACATTCTCGGCAGTCACCGAACAAGAAATGGCTGAGCTTGGGATGAACGCTTATCTGGCTGTAGGCCGTGGCTCAGAGCATGAATCAATTCTCAGCCTGATGCATTATCAAGGTGGCGCACCAGACCAAGCCCCTATTGTGCTTGTTGGTAAAGGTTTAACCTTTGACTCTGGTGGGATTTCGATTAAACCTTCCGCGGCTATGGATGAAATGAAGTACGACATGGGCGGAGCTGCTGCGGTACTTGGCGCCATGCATGCGATTGCTGAGCTGCAATTACCTATTAATGTAATTGGTGCCTTGGCCGGTTGCGAGAACATGCCTGATGGTAAAGCTTATCGGCCAGGTGATATTCTAACCACCATGAGTGGTCAAACGGTTGAAGTATTGAACACGGACGCTGAAGGTCGCTTGGTATTATGTGATACCCTTACCTATGTTGAACGATTTGAACCCGATGCAGTAATTGATGTAGCAACACTCACAGGTGCTTGTGTGATAGCTCTTGGTGCACACGCTAGTGGCTTGATGAGTAGCCATAATCCACTTGCTCATGAATTGCTATCTGCATCAGAGCAAACTGGAGATCGAGCTTGGCGTTTACCACTATGGGAAGAATACCAAGAATCGTTAGATAGCCCCTTTGCCGATATGGCTAATTTAGGTGGACGCGAAGCTGGCACCATTACTGCGGCCTGTTTCTTATCGCGCTTTACTAAAAAATATAACTGGGCTCATTTAGATATCGCCGGAACAGCTTGGCGTGGCGGAGCTAAAAAAGGTTCGACCGGCCGGCCGGTACCTTTGCTTACTCAGTTTATAATCAATCGTACGCAAGCTTTAACTCAGGATTAATATGAGCCAGTGCATCTTTTACGTTCTTGATGGTCTAGACGAACAGCAGCAACTTACATTTTTTTGTGAGCATATTGCTAGCCATTGGCGCGACTATCGCAGCGTAAGGGTGTGGTGCCAAACGCAGCAATTGGCCGAACAGCTCGATCAAGCCTTATGGCAGCATCCTGCTGATGCCTTTGTGCCGCATAACCTAGTTGGCGAGGGCCCCACTCAGGGGGCCCCCGTTGAAATTTGCTGGCAAGGTGTCAACGCATCCAATAGGCGTACCGCTGTCATCGTCAATTTAATGAGTGAGATGCCACCGCTAAACGGTGCAAATAGGATTATTGAGCGTGTTCCCAGTGATGATGAAGGTCGTCAATTAGCTCGTGAACGCTTTAAACAATATCGCAGTCTAGGTTTGAATTTATCTACAATACAAGCCAAAGATGTGCAGTTTTCTTCGTGAAAATAGAACGATATGAAGGTTTCTATGGACAAAACGTATTCCCCAAACGCTATCGAACAAGCTCTTTATCAGCAATGGGAGCAACAAGGTTATTTTAAGCCCTCGGGACAAGGTGAGTCCTATTGCATCATGATACCGCCACCCAACGTGACTGGTAGTCTGCATATGGGGCATGCTTTCCAGCACACGATTATGGATACCCTCACTCGCTACAAGCGGATGGATGGCTACAATACCCTTTGGCAAGTAGGTACCGACCATGCCGGGATAGCTACACAGATGGTCGTGGAGCGTCAATTAGCAGCTCAAGGTATCACTCGACAAGAAATCGGGCGTGAAGATTTCATCGATAAAATTTGGCAATGGAAAGAGCAATCAGGTGGCACCATCACTCAGCAAATGCGTCGTTTAGGTGACTCAGTGGATTGGGAGCGCGAGCGTTTCACGATGGATGATGGGTTATCCAATGCTGTCAAAGAAGTTTTTGTGCGCCTGCATCAAGAAAATCTTATCTATCGTGGGAAACGCCTGGTTAACTGGGATCCGAAACTTCAAACCGCAATTTCTGACTTAGAAGTAGAAAACAAAGAGCAACAAGGGCACATTTGGCATTTACGCTATCCTCTTGCTGACGGTGTTACTACTGCTGCTGGACTATCTTATTTGGTCGTAGCAACAACTCGCCCAGAAACTATGTTGGGCGACGTTTGTGTTGCGGTTCATCCAGACGATGAACGCTACACAAACTTGATTGGCAAAGAGGTTCTGCTCCCTATTGTGGGTCGTAGAATTCCAATCATTGCCGATACTTATGTTGATAAAGAATTTGGTACTGGCTGTGTCAAAATTACTCCAGCGCACGACTTTAACGACTACGAAGTAGGTAAACGTAACCAATTACCTATGATCGCTATTTTTGATGACCTCGCCCACGTGCGCCAAGTGGCAGGGCTCTATACGCCTACCGGTGAAGCACTGCCTGCCATTGGAGAGTTTGATGGTACCTTACCGGAGGGGTATCAAGGATTAGAGCGCTTTGCGGCACGCAAGCAGCTAATTGCTGAATTTGAGCAATTGGGTTTACTCGACAAAACCGAGCCTCACACCAATAAAGTACCCTATGGCGACCGTGGTGGTGTTCCTATTGAGCCACACTTAACCGATCAATGGTACGTGCGGGTCGCTCCATTAGCCGAGGTTGCAACACAAGCTGTTACCAACGGTGACATTCAGTTCGTGCCGAAGCAATACGAAAATATGTATTTCGCGTGGATGCGTGATATCCAAGACTGGTGTATTTCTCGTCAATTGTGGTGGGGACATCGTATTCCAGCTTGGTATGATAATGATGGTAACGTCTTCGTAGGACGGGATGAAGCTGAAGTTCGTGCACAACACAATCTGGGTGACCGTGAATTAAGACAAGATGAAGATGTGTTAGATACCTGGTTTAGCTCAGCTCTGTGGACTTTTTCGACTCTTGGCTGGCCAGAGCAAACGGATGACCTTAAAACATTTCATCCAACTGACGTGCTAGTTACTGGGTTTGATATTATCTTCTTTTGGGTAGCGCGCATGATCATGATGACCATGCACTTCCTCAAAGATGAAAACGGTAAGCCACAGGTACCCTTTAAAACGGTTTACGTTACTGGTCTAATTCGTGATGAAGAAGGCCAAAAAATGTCTAAGTCAAAGGGTAACGTCCTTGATCCCCTAGACATGATTGATGGTATTTCGTTGTCTGAACTGGTGGGAAAACGCACCGCCAATATGATGCAACCCCAATTAGAAGCTAAAATCGCTAAGCGTACTGAAAAACAGTTTCCTGAAGGTATCAGTGCACATGGAACTGATGCTCTACGCTTCACCCTTGCAGCATTAGCTTCAACCGGACGCGATATTAATTGGGACATGAAGCGCCTAGAAGGTTACCGTAATTTCTGTAACAAACTCTGGAATGCAAGCCGCTACGTGATCATGAATACTGAGAACGAAGACTGTGGTACTGATGGTTCTGAGCTTGAGTTATCGCTGGCTGATCGCTGGATCATCGAGCGCTTTAACGATACCCTGGCGCAATTCCGCCAAGCGCTGGATAACTATCGTTTCGACCATGCTGCAAGTATTGCCTATGAATTTACCTGGAACCAGTTCTGTGATTGGTATCTAGAGCTGACTAAGCCCGTTCTTTCAAACGGTAATGCGGCACAATTGCGAGGCACGCGACATACCCTCATTACTGTACTTGAGCAGCTATTACGCATGTTGCATCCATTACTACCATTTATTACTGAAGCGATTTGGCAGCGCGTTGCTCCACTCGCTGGCGTAAGTGGTAGCAGTATCATGTTACAAGCCTACCCAACGGTGCAGAACGAGCGTTTTAGCGGAGCTCGTGATGACATGGAATGGTTAAAGCAAGTTATTGTGGCGATTCGGAATATTCGTGGTGAAATGAATTTATCTCCGAACACCTCATTGCCAATTATAATCTATCAAGCCGACTCTTTAGCAATGCAACGTTTACAGCAAAACCAAAGTTTGTTGAGTTCGTTGGCCAAGCTCACAAGTATCGAGTTTGTTGATGATGCAGCGGCTATTCCAGCGAGTGCCACAGCGCTCGTAGGCCGGATGGAGATTCATATACCGATGGCTGGTTTAATTGATACCGCCGCAGAGCTCGCACGTTTAGATAAGGCTATAGATAAAGCTAAGGCTGAGTATCAACGCGTTGCAGGTAAACTGAGCAACAGCAACTTTGTAGACAAGGCGCCAGCTGCAGTCATTGAGAAAGAGCAGGCGAAGCTCAAAGAAAGCCAAGAAACCCTTGACCAACTGCAGCATCAACGCGACAAAATTGCGGCACTATGAGATGTAGAATAGCGTTATAATAAGGCTAACTAAAAGCCCCGCGCTTACCAATCAAAGGTGAACGCGGGGCTTTTCTATAAATAGGAGTTACTTGATGATAAAACTAGATTACTCTTCTTCGTCATCATCACCGAAGTAAGTGCCCCAACCATCATAATCTACCCCTGCTAAATCAGCGATTGTTGCTACTTCTTTGGTTTGTAATGCTAGAATTTTTGCATCTAGAACCACTTCACTGACTGCCACAAAAGCGTACCAACGGCTATCATCCTCAAGCTCAAATTCGTCGGCATCATCAACATGATAGCCTGCCTTCACGAGCTCTACAGCGGCCTTCTCTAACTTTGTAAAATCAGCGCTTGCGAGGTGATGTTCAATCACAAAGTTTTGGTCTTGTGGCGCACCGTCTGCAAGTAATGCTTGAACCGTTTCATCACTTTGCACTAATAACTCATTCAAATCATTGCTCATGCGGATTGTCCTTGCAGCTCGCTATCAAGCTCACTCATTTTGTTCAACATCAATTCGTGACAATGGGCGACCAATGCTCGCACAGAATCTGCGGTATAATTCGAAACTCTAACAGGATTGAGCATCTCAATAATAACAGTGCCATTGTTCCAACGGTTTAGCTTTATTTTGCCATGTAAATTTGACACACAAATAGGCACGATATCTACCCCAGCTTGCATTGCCGTTCTAAATGCACCCGTCTTGAATGGCAGTAAGCCACGGCCGTAACTGCGAGTACCTTCCGGAAATAATAGTACGCTTATTTGCTTTTCACGAATAGCTAGTGCTGCTTGCTCAATAGTACCGCGAGCACGACCAGTATTCTTTCTATCAATCAAAATGTTGCCGGCGAGCCAATAGAGTTGGCCAAAAAAAGGAATCCATTTCAAACTTTTTTTGCCAATACTGACAGACCGCATCGGCATAGCTCGAGCTAAGGTAAAGATATCATAGCTATTTTGGTGATTAGCAATGTAAACAAAAGGGCCTGAATTTTTTAAAGCGTCAGGGATTCGAATGTCCAGCTTTACTCCCAACAGCTTATGCATACGACCATACCAATGGGCTGCCAAGGGGGTGTTATTGGGATGAAAAGGACGAAAAATACAAATGAGCAGCAATAAAGTGCTGCCAATAATAACGAATAGACCTAGTAGCAAAATACGTACAACAGCGAGCATGCTCTCTCCTTTTTTCAATGCCCGCCATTATACCTTGTTATCATTTAAAAAACGTCCGATCAGTTTTGACTTTCGACAGATATTGCATCAACTCTCTGCAAACCACGGGGTAATTTATTACCACGACGCCCTCGTTCACCACGATAATGCTCTAAATCTGCTGGCTTTAACGTTAACTTGCGTTTACCTGCAGTGAGCGTAATTGCCGCATCAGCGGGTACGACTGCGGTTGCTACCACATACTCTTCGCGCGACTGCGCACGTAAAGCCGGGATGCTTATCATCTTATTCCCTTTGCCTTTCGCTAGCTCTGGTAAATCTTTGATCGGGAATAACAGCATGCGACCTTCGTTTGAAACAACCGCAAGTAAGTCGCTGGCAACATCTTGTACCAATACCGGCTTAAGGATTTTAGCTCCGGTTGGTAAGTTCAACACCGCTTTACCGTTTTTGTTGCGTCCTACTAAGTCGCCAAATTTACAGACAAAGCCATATCCCGCATCCGAGGCCAGCAAATATCTTTGTTCATCAGCGGCCATTAACACTTGGTCAACCGTTTCCCCTGCAACCAGACTAAAGCGTCCAGTTAAGGGTTCACCCTGAGTTCGGGCGGATGGCAGTAAATGGGCTTCACAGGCAAAACTGCGGCCCGAACTATCGATAAACACCACCTGTTGATTACTCTTACCCTGAGCAGATGCTAAAAACTCATCACCTGCTTTATAGGTCAAGCTAGCTCCATCGACATCATGTCCTTTGGCTGCTCTTACCCAGCCTTTTTTGGATAGTACAACAGTAACAGCTTCAGCCGGTGTTAAGTCTTTTTCACTAAGGGCTTTCGCTTCTTGACGCTCTACTAAAGGTGAACGTCGATCATCACCATACTTTTCAGCATCAGCTAATATTTCTTTACGAATTAACGTCTTAAGACGGCGGTCTGAACTCAACAGTAATTGCAGATGGTCGCGCTCTTGTTCCAATTCGTTTTGTTCAGCGGTAAGTTTGGTTTCTTCTAACTTGGCCAAATGCCGTAATTTAAGCTCTAAGATGGCTTCAGCTTGGGTATCCGAGAGTGCAAATCGCCGCATCAATTCTGCTTTGGGCTCATCTTCGTAGCGAATAATAGCAATCACTTCATCTATGTTCAGGTAAGCAATCAGTAAACCTTCAAGGATATGCAACCGTGCTAATACTTTATCTAGTCGATAATTAAGCCGTCTGGTAACAGTGATCTGACGAAACTCTAACCACTCTTTCAGCACACTTAAGATTGGCTTAACTTGTGGACGTCCATCTAGCCCAAGCATGTTCAAGTTAACCCGGTAATTTTTTTCTAAGTCGGTGGTCGCAAACAAGTGCTGCATCATCTGTTCGATGTCAATCCGATTAGAGCGCGGCACTATCACTAATCGTGTAGGATTTTCATGATCCGACTCATCTCTCAGATCACTAACCATCGGCAATTTTTTTGCCTGCATCTGGCCAGCAATTTGTTCTAGTATTTTTGCACCAGAGGCTTGGTGAGGTAATGCGGTTACCACCACTTCACCGTCTTCCAGATGGAATTTAGCACGCATCCGGATGGTACCGCGACCCGATTCATACATCTTTACGATGTCGTCATGGGGGGTGATCACTTCAGCATCTGTGGGATAATCTGGACCACGCATGTGTTCCATTACATCAGCTAAGCTAGCACTAGGCTTTTCTAACAACAACGCGCAAGCGTGCGCTACTTCACGAGCATTGTGCGGAGGAATATCCGTTGCCATGCCCACCGCTATACCTGTCACGCCATTCAGCAAAATGTGCGGTAATCGAGCCGGTAGCATCAACGGCTCTTTCATCGTCCCGTCAAAGTTTGGCGTCCAGTCGGTTGTTCCCTGTCCGAGCTCACTTAGCAACACCTCACTGAAGCGCGACAAACGTGCCTCGGTATAACGCATAGCCGCAAACGATTTAGGGTCATCCGGAGAACCCCAGTTACCTTGTCCATCAACCAGTGGATAGCGATAAGAAAACGGTTGGGCCATCAACACCATGGCTTCATAACAAGCACTGTCACCGTGCGGGTGGAATTTACCTAAAACATCGCCCACTGTACGAGCTGATTTTTTATATTTTGCCAATGCTGATAAGCCCAGCTCTGACATGGCATAAATGATGCGCCGCTGCACCGGTTTCAAACCATCGCCGATGTGCGGTAAGGCTCGGTCCATGATGACGTACATTGAATAGTTAAGGTACGCATCCTCGGTAAATTTTCTTAGCGGTATTTGTTCTGCAGTATCCATCGACATTGCATTTATTCTCCTACATGCGTGGGCTGATTAAGGCTTCTAGATGGGCTTAGCCCACCTCTGCTAAATCAACTAAATTACCTTTACTTTCCAGCCATTCACGTCGATCGCCTGAACGTTTTTTTGCTAACAGCATATCCATTAATTCATCTGTCGCTTGGCTATCGTCAACCGTAAGCTGAACCAAACGTCGGGTATTGGGATCCATGGTTGTTTCCCGTAGCTGAAGTGGATTCATTTCACCCAAACCTTTGAAGCGTTGAACGTTTACCTTGCCTTTCTTTTTCTCTGCTTCAATGCGGTCTAAAATACCCTTTTTTTCACCTTCATCTAAGGCGTAAAAAACTTCCTTACCAACATCAATACGGTAAAGTGGTGGCATGGCGACGTAGATATGCCCCTGCTCTACTAACGGACGGAAGTGCCTAACGAAGAGAGCACAAAGTAGGGTTGCTATGTGCAAGCCATCCGAATCTGCATCCGCCAGAATACAGATTTTGCCGTAGCGAAGTTGCTCCAGATCTTCTGAGTTAGGATCAACCCCTAGCGCGACCGAAATATCATGAATTTCTTGTGACCCAAGAATTTGATCCGATTCAACTTCCCAGGTGTTTAAAATTTTACCGCGCAATGGCATGACCGCTTGAAAGTCACGATCGCGAGCTTGTTTAGCAGAGCCACCAGCAGAGTCACCTTCCACTAAGAATAACTCGCCACGAGCTGGATCCTGTGTTGCGCAATCGGTTAACTTACCCGGTAATGCAGGACCCTGAGTCACTTTTTTACGCACCACTTTCTTACTAGCGCGCATGCGGCGCTGGGCATTATTAATACAAAGCTCAGCAAGTTGTTCCGCTTGCTCGGTGTGTTCATTGAGCCAGAGACTAAAGGCATCCTTCACGACGCCAGAGACAAACGCCGCACATTGGCGCGAACTCAAACGCTCTTTGGTTTGTCCAGCAAACTGCGGATCTTGCATTTTCACCGATAAAATATAAGCACAGCGGTCCCATATATCTTCCGGAGTTAAGCGTACGCCGCGCGGTAATAGATTACGGAACTCACAAAAATCACGCATAGCTTCGAGCAAGCCCTGCCGGAGGCCATTTGCGTGAGTACCACCCAGCGGCGTAGGGATAAGGTTTACATAACTTTCAGTAACACCTTCGCCCCCCTCAGGCAACCATGTAACGGCCCAATCAACCGCTTCTTCGTTACCTGCAAAAGCGCCAATAAAAGGCTCTTCTGGTAACGTTGGTAATTCTTGTACCGCTTCTACTAAATAATCGCGCAAGCCATCTTCGTATAACCAAGTTTGTTCAGTTTGATCCACAAGGTTGCGAAAGTTGATTTTTAAACCCGGACAAAGAACTGCTTTGGCTCGCAATAAATGCGTTAACTTTAAGACCGAAAACTTAGCCGAATCAAAATATTTGGGGTCCGGCCAAAAATGAATATTGGTCCCTGTGTTACGTTTCCCAACAGTACCGGTAACTTCTAGGTCTGATACTTTATCGCCATGCTCAAAAGCCATTTGATAGACCTGACCATCACGCTTTACGGTAACGTTAACTCGCGTTGATAACGCATTTACAACCGAGATACCAACCCCGTGCAGACCGCCTGAAAACTTATAGCTCTTGTTTGAGAACTTGCCTCCGGCATGCAGCTTCGTCATGATCAGCTCAACCCCGGGCACCCCCTCTTCCGGATGCACATCAACTGGCATACCGCGCCCGTCATCTTGTACCTCAAGCGATTGATCAGGGTGCAATATCACCGTCAATTCTCTAGCGTGGCCAGCTAAGGCTTCATCCACACTATTATCTATCACCTCTTGACCAAGGTGGTTAGGACGAGTGGTGTCGGTATACATTCCGGGCCTGCGCCGGACCGGTTCTAGGCCATTTAAGACCTCTATGGCATCGGCTTTATAATCTGACATGCGTGGTTCTATCTCGCTTTTCATGAACGCCATGGATAAGGATGAGGACTTGGTTCGTTCTTATTATTATGCAATTTTCTTATACTGTTACAGGACGCTAAGAAACTCAAGCGCTGCTGGAAGATAACGCGGAAAATCTACAAAACTATGGTCTCCTCCACTCTCTACAATCATGCGCTGCGATTGATAAAAGTTCTGTGCCTGACGATAGTCGAGTTGCTCATCACCGCGCTGTAGTAAAATTAAAAGTTCGAGCGCGCTATCAAGTTGTTGCTCCACTTGCTGTAACACTTGTTTATCACCAGCGTCTAGTTGATAAGACTCGTGGGTACAGGGATGTATGCGCTGAATCGGATGCTCGGGCATCCAATGCTGCGGTGCCACTGCTGGGTTTATCAATACAGCGCGAGCAGGTCGTTGCTGCTGAGCTAGACGTGATGCCACGTAATGGCTCCAGAAACCTCCCAAAGAGCTGCCCATAACCGCAGTTATAGGTTGTTGTTCAATAAACTCATCCAGCATCGATTTAGCTGCTGCCATAGTTGCAGGCATCTGTGGCAATAACGCTGCTGGAACTTGGTGTTGGGCTAAAAACTGTTGCAATTGTTGCGCTTTTAACGAAGCTGGTGAACTTTCAAAACCATGAATGTAAAGTAACACTAACGCGCTCCTGGTAACGGCTGTGGTACCACCGCCTGCTGTCGCAATAGCTGTAACCACTCTTGCAAAAACTGGTTGATCTGATGTTTTTCATTGCGCTGATGCATCGCTGCGTTTGGTTGTTCATACCGGGCTTGTATCCGCTCTACTCCTTGGCTACGGATCACTTCTGCCAGTTGTGCATCGTGATACAAACGCACATCTAACTGAACTTCAGACCAACGCGGTAAACGCGCCGTAGCAGCGGTAGCTTGCTGTTGAATCCGAATTTCCGTGGTGTAAGGCGCCTGTTCTAAGACGCTGAGCACAAAACTGAGTTGCGGGCTGATCTTCACGACCCAAGCCCCGACCCTATGGGCGGTTTTTACTAACGGCTGCAAACAGGCATAGTTAACCGCAGCTAAGCGTTGTAGCGCAGCTAAATCAAACTGATACCGAGTTCGCTTTACATCACTAATCATCGTCTTTCTTTATCTTATCCAAATGTCTTGTCGCTATTTAAGCCATTAGATTTGCTCAAACTTACGTTTATGCAACTGCATCCACTGCAGACCAATCACACTGGCTGCATTATTGATCTTACCTTGCTCCAATAAGCTTACCACATCAGTAAACGGCAGCACATGCACACGAATATCTTCGTGCTCACTAGCTAGGCCACCGTGCCGACTCGCCTGACTGCTATCCACTTCAGCCACATAGACGGTGATTTGCTCGGTGCAGCCGCCAGGAGTCGACCAATAAGTGATGGCATGATGCAACACATCGGTAGTTAAACCTGCTTCTTCCATGAGTTCGCGATGGGCAACTTCTTCGGGTTGCTCATCCTCTTGGTCCATCATTCCAGCTACAAACTCTATCAGCCATGGACTATGGGGATCCTCTAACGCTCCTATGCGGAACTGCTCAAGCACGACCAAGGCGTCGAGTTTGGGATCATAAGGCAACACCACCACCGCATGGCCACGGTCCATGATCTCGCGAGTAAAGGTAGGCGACCAACCACCAGCAAACAGACGGTGCTGCAACTGGTACTGATAAATACTTAAAAATCCTTCTCTAACGACTTCTTTTGCGATAATTTTGACATCTTTAAGTGAGAACTTTTGCACGTGTTACCTGCTTTTTTGAATAATTTGTGATTCACCGTTCTTTGTACTCAATTAACCGCTATTTAGCTTAGTTTTGATTGTAAATAGATGAGCGTTTTGCACATAATTGGTTACACTTGAAACAACAACGTTGCAACTGTTGCGATGAAATTTAGTTAAAGACAAAGTAAACTGGTAATCATTCACCAGTGTATGTAAAATGATTGCCAGTTATCACTTCCATGATGATGCTTTCAAATAATTCAGGACACCCCAGAACATGAAAAAGCACGTATTATCAGCTCTATTAGGTTTAACCTTTGCTGCAAGCTCTAGTGTCACCTATGCCGACGACCTTGCACAAGTATTTCAACTAGCTTTGCAAAATGATCCAACCTTGCAACGTGTTGACGCCGAGCGTCGCGCGGCCCAAAAAGGTGTTGATATCACCAAAGCCAGCTTTTGGCCACAGCTAAACTTTAGCGCAGGCCTCAGCCGTTCTGATGCCGAACGCGTACAATTTGACACCATGAGCGGCAACTTGATTACTTTTGATCAAGAAAACAAAGGCTGGAATGCTGGGCTATCACTCACCCAAACCTTATTCGATATGAATGTTTGGGATCAAGCAAAGATCTCCGAGAAACAAGCTTATCAAGCCGAAGTAAATTATTTGAGCGAGCGTCAACAGCTGATGATGCGCGTAGTTAATGCTTACTTTACCGTACTTGAACGGCAAGATGATTTAGCTTTCGCAGAATCAGAAAAGAAAGCAATTGAGCGCCAGCTAGAACAAACCAAGCAGCGTTTCTCTGTTGGTTTAACCGCAATTACCGACGTGCACGAAGCACAAGCTCAATTTGATACTGCCGTTGCAGCGGAAATCCAAGCGCGCAATGCTGTATCAGTTGCACAAGAAAGTTTACGGGAAATAACCGGCCGTTATCACAGCGACCTTGCCCAGTTAAATACTCAATCATTTAGCCCCGAGTCACCTAATCCACAAGATGCCAGTAACTGGGTGAAAACGGCCGAAGACAAAAATTTAATGTTGATGGTACAACGAGTCGCTGTTGAAATTGCCGAGCAGCAAATTGACGTTGCCCAAAACGGTCATTTGCCAACCGTGTCTTTGTCTGGTGAATACAGCACCAACGATACCGAATCAACGACTCGCGGTATTACTGTCAATTTGCCACGAATGGATACCAACTCAATTGGCCTAAACGTGCGCGTACCTATTTTTTCTGGGTTCCGTACTAGCTCACAAGCAGAGCAAGCACGCGAAAACTACGTAGCCTCAAGTCAGCAATTAGAGTTTGTCCGCCGTAATGTCGAACGCGAAGTTCGCAGCGCGTACTATGACGTGGTAGCAGCCATTTCTACTATCACAGCTTTTGAGCAAGCAGTTATCTCTGCTGAAAGTGCCTTGAAAGCTACTCAAACAGGTTTTGAAGTGGGTACCCGTACGATTGTGGACGTGCTAAACAGCACGCGTAACCTCTTTAATGCTCGCCGTAATTTATCGAGTGCGCGCTATGGTTATATCCGTCAGTATCTTGCTCTTAAACAGGCATCAGGTTTGATCAGTGAACAAGATTTAGTCGCCATTAACGCAAGTCTTGTGAATGAAAATAATTGAGAAACCTAAGTTTGAGCTACGTTTTCTATCACCTAAGTATTGGTTAACGTGGCTCAGCGCCGGCTTTTTATATGGTATTTCATGGCTGCCATACAAATGGCAGCTTGCCATGGGTCGCGGCCTAGGCCGCCTGTTTTACCGCTTTGTACCTAAACGGGCACACACTGCCCGCCGTAATCTGGAGCTTTGTTTTCCGAATAAAAGTGCAGAAGATATCGAGCAGTTGGTAAAACGCAACCTAGAAAATACTGGTATCGCTTTTTTTGAGACTGGTATGGCATGGTGGTGGCCTGATTGGCGTATAAAACGCAAACTTCATCTGCATGGCATTGAGCATATTCAAGCCCCGCTCGCCGAGGGTAAAGGCGTGCTCTTGCTGCTGTTTCACTTTCTTAGTCTTGAAGTTCATGCCCGCTTGCATGGGTTCGTGCAACCCGCCGTAGGCTTGTATCGACCTCATAACAATGCCGTTATGGAGTTTTTACAAACCCGTGGTAGAGGACGCTCCAACAAGTACATGATCCCACGTACTGACGTACGTAGCATGCTCCAAGCATTAGACCAAGGTGAGATTGCTGGCTACTTGCCGGACCAAGATTACGGCCGCAAGCGTACCGTATTTGCCCCGTTGTTTGCTGTAGAGCAAGCAAGTACTACCACCGGCACCTTGTTGTTTGCCGAAAATGCTAACTGTGTGGTGCTGCCTGTAACCTGCTTTCGGCGCGACGATGGTAGTGGTTATGATATGACGTTTTATCCGCAGTTTGAGCAGTTTCCAACCGGAGACCAAGTTGCAGATGTGACGCGTGTTAATCGTATGATTGAATATGCTATTTTGCAAAAACCTGAGCAATACATGTGGATTCATCGACGCTTCAAGACACGCCCAGATTCATCGGATCCTGACCTCTACCGCTAACGCGATTCTGCGTGTTCAACATCTAACCTTGCTTGGCAGCTAACCATTGCTGCCAAGCTGTTTCAACCACAGCTCGGGCGGCAGATACATCTTGATGGGTCTTGCTGCTTTGCTCTGCTAATGCCAATTGATGCGACAGCTCTCGTAATCTAATATAAGTCTCGATTAATTGTTGTGCTTGCTCGGTCGGCATCAAGTTTAATTGGCCTGCAGTTTCTAAAATTCGAATATTATCAGTGTAAGTTGCAAGTTCTGGGTAGTCATGAGCATACCTTAAGGTAAGGTACTGCACTAAAAATTCAATATCTGTAATACCGCCATAGCCCTGTTTTAAATCAAACTCTTGTTCGTTTACCGCTAGCTTGGTGTGCTCACGCATTTTTTCACGCATACTCACCACTTGTTCGCGTAATTCATCTTCTGAGCGCTGTTGGCATAAGCGCTGTAGGCGCAACTGAATCAATTGCTGACGTATCTCCTCACGACCAAATACAGGCCGCGCCCGAACTAAGGCCTGCAACTCCCAAGTCCACGCATCCTCAGCTAAATATTTAGCGTAAGTGTCTAGTCGAGTAACCAGTAGTCCAGCCTTACCAGATGGACGCAAACGCATATCCGTATCATACAACACCCCAACCATAGTTCGGGTAGTTAACAGATGCAAAATACGTTGCGCTAGGCGTAAATAGAATTGCTGATTCTCGATTTCTCTTGGGCCTTGCGTCACCCCGCCGTAGTCTGCATCAGCGATAAATACCAAATCCAAATCTGAGCCATAACCCAACTCTAAACCACCCAACTTGCCGTAGGCGAGTACTGCAAACCCCATATTGTCACTGTCTTGACCAGCTGGGTTACCGTATTTTTCAGCCATCTGATACCAAGCTAAACGAACAACTTTGGCAATGATAGCTTCAGCTAAATAAGTTAAGTGGTCACTGACTTTCATCAGTGGCAGAGCGCCACTGATATCTGCCGCGGCAATACGTAATTGTAAGACCTGACGCGCCTGACGCAGTGCATCCATTTGCGCCTCTAAATCAGCCTCCTGCTCGGGGATCCGCAACAAGTATTCATCGACCAGACGGCCATAATCGGCCAGTTGCGGCAACTGATATAGATGCTGAGGGTCGATCAATTCATCTAATAAAAGTGGGTACTGTGCTAACTGTGTCGCCAGCCATGAACTGGCGCGACATAGCTTCAACAGTTGCTCGCGAGCACCTTTGTTCTCAACCAGTAGCTCCACGTAAGCTGTACGGCTCATAATTTTGCGTAGAACTAGCAACACACGTTCTAAGACTGCTTCAGCATCTTCATAAGCCAATAGTTGCTCAATCAAGATGGGGACTAATCGAGCCATTGCTTGGCGTCCGCGAGGGCCACTACCACGGCGCCGAACCTCTTGGCGAAGTTGACTGATGTGCGCCCACATTTGTTGGGCGCTGGCAGCGTTCAAACCAGCATCAATGAGGATAGCTACGGCAGCATCGTCTTCGATCATATCCTGCCATAACAGTTGTAACTCACCAGCTTCTTCGTCGTCTTCATCCGTTGCGCCAATAACGGCTCTAAAATGTTGGTGAACCTTTTGCATCGCTTGATCAATTCGATCAACCAATGCTGGCCAACTGACTTTAAATACCTGCGCCATAGCCTGTTGCTGATCATCTTGGTCCGGCAATGTCTGTGTTTGCTCGTCATTCAGTTCCTGCAAGACATGCTCAACCTTACGCAAAAACTCATAGCTTTGTAGCAGCTCATCCACCACTGCCGGTTCCAGCAACTGTTGTTGTTTGATCACGGCATAAGCTTGATACAAAGATTGGGTTTGTAGTTGACGTTGCTGTCCACCTCGAATCAACTGAAAGACTTGCGCAATAAACTCGATTTCACGAATACCCCCAGCACCAAGCTTGATGTTGTTCCGAACGCCCTGACGGCGGGTTTCTTGGGTGATCAACGCCTTCATTTTACGCAGCGCATCAATCGCTGAAAAATCAATATAACGTCGGTAAACAAATGGCCTTAGCAGCGCACTAAATTGCTGTTGAGCAACCTCGCTCGCACCAATTAAACGCGCTTTAACCATAGCATAGCGCTCCCAATCACGGCCTTGTTCTTGGTAGTAATATTCTAATGCGGCCATGCTGGCTACCAGTGGGCCAGATTGGCCAAAAGGACGCAGTCGTAAATCGATCCTAAACACTCGACCATCAGCAGTCGGAGTGTCTAGCAAGGCTAAAAGAGCTTGGGCGTACTTGGTAAAAAACACACTGGCTTCAAGCGGACGTCGCGGATGTTGTGTCTCGGCTTGCTCTGGATAGCAAAAAATAAGGTCGATATCTGACGAAAAGTTTAATTCTCCCCCGCCTAGTTTACCCATGCCAATCACATACAGCTGTTGCGGTACTCCCTGACTATCCAGTAATTCACCATAGCGCTCAGTTAAACGCGGTCGCAGCCATTGAACGGCGGCGATGATAAAAGCATCAGCAGTTGCGCTTAAATGTCGCAACATGTCCGCCAAGCTAATTTGCTGCAGCAGGTCTGCCGCAGCCAAACTTGCATACCAACGTTGTCTTAATTGCCGCAGTTGACGCTGTGCACTGCCTTCATCGCTACATTGCTGTAACTCTTGCTGCACCAGGGTCAAATAGTTCTCTGGCGCTGGAAGCACCACCTGATGTGGGTATCCCGGCTGTTGTCGCCACTCGATAGCTTGCGGTTGTTGCTCTAGTGTACGCGCAATAAAGGGGCTGATTGAGGCGACAAAGGCCGATGCATCTATCATTATAAAATCCAATAAGGTTCTTGTTTGATAGCCGAGCGGCGAGAGCGTTCCAGGGCATATAGCAACGACTCTAACTGTACCTCTTGCCAACTAAGTAGACGCTCGGTGTTAATATCATCCGTATCTTTAATGGCTTCTCGTAGTAGTTTTAGCGCCAATATTTCTCGGATGCCGCGCAGCATATCTAACCACGGAGCCCGGAATTGCTCACGATCTTGTTGATCAAATAGCGCTCCTACACAATAGCCCAGTTGCAATGAACTTTGCAGCTGCGGCAACTGCTTAAGATATTGCTCTGGACGCATTTCTTCAGCGCGCGTGAAAGGTTCAGCAACCCATTGCCAGTCATCTCGTAAGCGCTGCACGGCCCATTGCTTTAACGGGGTCTGCATAAGTTGTTCATGGCGAGGTTGTTGGGCACACAACTCACCTAGCTCAAATAAGGTCAGTTGATAATCATCACGTTTACTCAAATTTACCACCAGCTCAAGTTGCACAGCATGTTGCTGTTGCTCCAAAATGTGTTCATACAGCTTGGTATTTTGCTTTAACGCGCGATGATAAGCTCCATCTTCAGCTATCAGCTCATTGAGACCATCAAACCTACTGAGCCAACCCAAGTGCCCCAGCATCTGTTCTAACCG
This sequence comes from Pseudidiomarina sp. WS423, assembly GCF_050750165.1. Taxonomy (NCBI): domain Bacteria; kingdom Pseudomonadati; phylum Pseudomonadota; class Gammaproteobacteria; order Alteromonadales; family Idiomarinaceae; genus Pseudidiomarina; species Pseudidiomarina sp. WS423. Next base: position 31,080 of record NZ_JBOJLN010000013.1, read on the forward strand.
TAAAATATGGTCACTCACATCAATTTCGAATAAGGCCAATTGTTGCAACACCACTTTACTTAAACGAATTCCATCAGTAATACCAGCCACTGCCTGCACACACGGCTGCTGGGTTAAACAGGCATCATTGTGTTGCCAGTATTGCAAGGCGTAAGTTAATGCTCGATATAACCCTTGACCAACATCGTCTTGGCCTTGTTGACTGACAAAGTCAGCATGGGTGTAGGGTTCTAATACCGACTTGCCAGCTAACAAGTAGCCCCGAGCTGCCTTGCTTAAGGTTCCTACTCTCGCGTTCACGCGGGTAATAAAACGGCGTGCTAATTTATACGCTGCGGCCGTATCTGCACCTTGTACTTCTAATTCAATTTCACAGATGGGTTGGCGGTGCTCAGCGGCAATGATTTCACCTTCATCGAATACCAGTTCTATCATTCCATCGCCCTGGGGAATTCGCCAACGATGGCGGGTGAAATCGGTACGAAAAATTTCCTTTAGCTCGCGCTGAATATCAAACAACGGAAAGTCATCCGGCCATATATCTTCTTCGAACAACGTCAAATCAGGTACCGGCTGGGCAATCACCCTGTTGTATTCAGGCCGCTGATGCATGCCACCTAACACCTGCCCGGCAAGTTTAATTGTTTGTTCTAAGTGCTCACCACGCTGCCTTATGCGTAATCCCATATCGTATTCACGCAAACGCAAATCATCGGTATCAAAGTAGGCATTGTTAAGTTCAAAAATGTCATGCTCAGCCCCCTTCGCCAATTGCTCACAAAGTTGCAAGACAGCTGCTCGTTGCTGCGGCTCAAGGATAAGTTTGAGTTCTATTTCTTGGCTATGTTGGTGACTCACGAATGGTTCCATCTATGCATCATTAGTTAGGCCTCATACGGTACTCGCAGACTCCTTACAGGTCAACTGATCAGGGCTTGACACTGGCGGTTAAAAAATGCAACGTGGGCGCCATCGGCGGTGCTCGAAAATGTAGCGCTGATACGCCCGCAAGAAAGCGACAAAAATTCTGATCGGGTGGGCTTTACTGGCGCTCAAAAAGCCCTATACTTGCGCCGAAAATATGTCCCCGCCAGCCATCGGCTGAGTCTTACAGGAGAATCTATGTTTAAAGCGAGTGAAGTGCTTGCGGCTCAGTATTCCGGCGCCGACCTCGGTCGACTCCAACAGGCCATTACCGCCAACTATTTAGTTGATGAAGATGCCTATTTGCGTGAGTTGATGACACTGGTACCGAATCAACCTGAACAAATTGACGCTGTTACCCAAGCTGCTGCGGCACTGGTGGGTAAAGTTCGTGAGCGTGCTGACAACAGCGGTATTGATGCGTTCCTGCAAGAATACAGTTTAGATACCAAAGAAGGCATCATTTTGATGTGCCTCGCGGAAGCCTTATTACGTATTCCTGACGCAACAACAGCTGATGCGTTAATCCAAGATCGGCTTTCCGGTGGTGATTGGCAAAAACATATGGGCCAAAGTACCTCTTGGTTAGTGAATACCGGCACTTGGGGCATCGCCTTTGCTAACAATCGGATAAACCCTACCGGCCAGCCGATGGAAACGCCTCGTGGTGTATTTAAGCGCCTGACTCGTCGTTTAAGTACACCGGTAGTTCGTAAAGCAACGTATCAAGCGATGCGAATTATGGGCACCCAGTTCGTCTTAGGCCGTACTATTGAAGAAGCGCTGAAAAACAGTCGTGCTAATCGCGATAAAGGCTACACGCACTCTTACGATATGCTTGGCGAGGCGGCATTAACCATGCGTGATGCGCAGCGCTATCACGCCGATTATGTCAATTCGATTAAGATAGTTGGCAAAGAAAACTTCAATAACCCGAAGGCTCCACGCCCAACTATTTCAATAAAATTATCAGCCCTACACCCGCGCTATGAGGTGGCTAATCACGAGCGCGTTATGACTGAGCTGGCACAAAGCTTAACTGAGCTCGTTAAACTAGCCAAAGAGGCCGATGTTGGAGTCAGCATTGATGCAGAAGAAGCAGACCGGCTTGAACTTTCGCTAGAATTATTTGAGAAAGTGTATCGAAGCGGCGTCTGTAAAGGCTGGCCACGTTTTGGTTTGGTGGTGCAAGCCTATTCAAAACGTGCATTACCTACATTATGTTGGGTGACCGCGCTGGCGCGCGAATGTGGCGACGAGATTCCGGTGCGTTTGGTAAAGGGTGCGTATTGGGACACAGAAATCAAACTTTGCCAAGTGAATGGTCTAACTGGTTATCCAGTGTTTACCCGCAAAGCCAATACTGACGTGTCTTACTTAGCCTGTGCTCACTACTTATTGAGTGCCGCGACCGATGGGGCTATTTACCCGCAGTTTGCTACCCACAATGCACACACCGTTGTCGCTATTCGGGAACTCAATAAGCAGTATCAGCGACGGATAGAATTTCAGCGCTTGCACGGTATGGGTGACGATCTCTATGACACCATCTTAGAGCAGGATGAAAATACCACCGTGCGAATTTACGCTCCGGTTGGTGCACACAAAGACTTGTTACCCTACTTGGTGCGCCGCCTACTGGAAAATGGTGCTAATACATCTTTTGTGCACAAATTAGTGGACCCAGAAACTCCAGTAGCCGACTTGATTGAGCACCCTTTAACGACCATGCATCAGCATGACCATTTCGCTAATGCCAAAATTCCTTTGCCGACGCAGATCTTTGCAGATCGGAAAAACTCGTTAGGATTGAATATGAACATTCATTCACAAGCAGATGACTTTATTGCAGCAGTACAACAATACCAAGACAAACAATGGCAAGCAGGACCGATTGTTAATGGCGATGTCATTGATGCCCATCATCAGGTTGCGATCCATAGCCCGCAACAAACCGACCGCCTTATTGGCACCATTTGCTGGGGCGACAAAGCTCTTGCGGAACAAGCACTAACCAGTGCCAATGCTGCTTATCGACGTTGGCGCGATACCGATGTTGAAGTCAGAGCCAAAGCATTAGAGAAGCTCGCTGATCTGATGGAAGCGAATCGTAACGAGTTGATTGCTCTGTGTACGCTAGAAGCCGGCAAGAGTCTACAAGATGGTATTGATGAAGTACGCGAAGCTGTCGATTTCTGCCGCTACTACGCTGTCCAAGCGCGTGAACTCATGGGTCAAGGGACCACGCTACCAGGCCCGACGGGCGAAACGAACGAGCTATTCTTGCAAGGCCGCGGCACCTTTATTTGTATTAGCCCGTGGAACTTCCCACTAGCTATTTTCTTAGGGCAGGTGGCTGCAGCACTGGTTACAGGTAACTGTGTTATCGCTAAACCTGCTGAGCAAACTGGCTTTATTGCATTCCGTGCCGTGCAGTTGGCGCTTGAGGCCGGTATTCCTGGTGATGTGTTGCACTTTATGCCAGGCAGCGGTGCCGAGGTTGGTTCGTTCCTAGTTTCCCAAGAAGATATCGGTGGCGTCTGCTTTACCGGTTCAACCTACACCGCTCAAGCAATTAACCGCGCCTTGGCCGCCCGAACAGGTGCGATAGTGCCATTGGTTGCCGAAACCGGTGGTCAAAACGCGATGCTTATTGATTCCACTGCGTTGCCTGAGCAAGCAGTTACCGATATCGTTGCTAGTGCCTTCAAGAGTGCCGGTCAGCGTTGTTCTGCCCTACGCGTCTTATTTGTACAGGACGATATCGCCGATCGCGTGATTGATCTGCTTAAAGGTGCAATGGCCGAGCTAAAAGTTGGCAACCCTATGCTACATGAAACCGACGTAGGTCCGGTTATTGATGGCGTAGCTAAACACAATCTTGAGCAGCACATCAACGATATTAGCCAAGCGGGTCGCTTAATTGCGCGTGCTCCGATGCCTGAATACACTCAAGGCGGTACTTTTGTCGCACCAACGGCTATCGAAATTGACTCTATTAATCAGTTAGTGAAAGAAAACTTCGGTCCGATCTTGCACGTTATTCGCTATAGCACTGACAGCTTAGATCAAGTTATCGATAGTATTAATGGTACTGGTTTTGGTTTGACCTTTGGTATTCACAGCCGCAATGAAACCTTTGCTGCGGACATTGCCCGCCGGATTGATGTCGGTAACGTTTATATTAATCGTAACCAAATTGGTGCGGTGGTAGGGGTACAGCCATTTGGTGGCCGTGGTATGTCAGGTACAGGTCCAAAAGCTGGTGGCCCACACTACTTAACCCGTTTTGTTACTGAAAAAACGCGCACCAACAACATTACTGCTGTTGGTGGCAATGCAACCCTACTATCGTTGGGCGATTAAAAATCGCCCAAGTCATGTAGATACAAGCTCTGGCTACCATCTTTGATGGTGGTAGCTAGGCTTTCAATACGCGGTAAAATACGCGCCATATAGAACTTAGCTGTTTTTAGTTTACTTGCTAGATGTGGCTTTTCTGCAACTTGCGGCGCAGCAGCCGCAGCCATACGCAACCACACGTAACCAAAAGCAACGTAACCAATTAAGTTCAGGTACTCTACCGCGACACTGTTAATGATATTTTCATCATCCATCACCTTGCTTAATACTTGCACGGTAACTTGGTGTACCAATTGCGTAGCATCAGCAAGCTGTTGATATTCTGCTTCAAATCCTGCTAACGGTTCAGCTAATAACGCTTGGATATCCGCAAGGAGTGGTTTCAGGAGTTCACCTCGACTACCGGCAACTTTGCGCCCTAATAAATCTAAAGCTTGAATGCCGTTAGTGCCTTCATAGATTTGCGCTATCCGACAATCACGAACTAACTGCTCTTGTCCCCATTCGCGAATAAAGCCATGACCGCCAAATACTTGCTGACCAAGTACAGTGGCTTCAAACCCAGTGTCCGTTAAAAAGGCTTTGGCAACTGGAGTTAACAACTGCACCAACGCTTCGGCCCGTTGGCGAGTCTCTGCATCAGCTGCGTATTTTGCTAAATCGAGTTGTTGCCCCACATAAGTTGAGAATGCTCGGCCACCTTCAACGAAAGCTTTCATGGTAAGCAGCATGCGCCGCACATCGCCATGCACAATAATAGGGTCGGCTTCTTTCTCGGGCTGCTGCGTAGCTTTAGCGCCACGACCTTGAATGCGGTCTTGGGCATACTCTAGCGCATTTTGATAAGAGCGAGCTGCAGCACCAAGGCCTTGGATACCTACACCTAACCGCTCATAGTTCATCATGGTGAACATCGCTGGTAAACCTTTGTGCGGCTCACCTACCAGCCAACCCTTGGCACCATCAAAATTCATCACACAAGTAGCAGAGGCATGAATACCCATTTTGTGTTCCGTTGAACCACAATGCACGCCATTGCGCTCACCAATAGAACCATCAGCATTTACCAGAAACTTCGGCACTAAGAATAAGCTGATGCCTTTACTACCTGCGGGTGCGTCGGGCAACTTAGCTAACACCAAATGTATGATGTTGTCAGTGAGGTCATGTTCGCCACCGGTGATAAAAATCTTGGTCCCGCTGATAGCAAAACTACCGTCTTCATTAGGAATGGCTTTGGTACGAATAATACCGAGATCGGTACCGGCATGAGGTTCGGTAAGACACATCGAACCTGCCCAGTTACCACTGATCATATTTTCTAAATAAGTGGCTTTTAGCTCGTCACTGCCATGCTGATCGATGGTCATGATAGCGCCAGCAGTCAAGCCTGAATATAATGAGAAAGAGATATCCGCTGCACAGAGCATTTCTTCATATTGCGCTGATACGGATTTTGGTAGGCCCATACCACCAAAGTCAGGATTGGCAGTCACCCCTACCCAACCACCTTCAGCCAGTTGCTTGAAGTTTTCTTTGTAGCCTTGCGGGGTGGTTACCACGCCGTTATCGAAACTCACGCCTTCTTCATCAGCAGCCCGAGCATTAGGAGCAATCAAGCTTTCTGCCAATTTCGCGCCTTCATCAATAATGGCAACTGCAGTGTCAATATCGACGTCAGCAAAGGCCTCAATTTTGGCCCAGTCTTCATGAACTTTAAATACATCCTGCAGTACAAACTGCATATCTTCACGGGGTACACGATAATCAGCCATGACCACACCTCTCTCAATCAGTTGGCAGAAAAAATCAAACAACGAATTTAAACAGGTGTTTTAATATCAGATCTACTAGGGTCTTGTCCAGTCTTCTAAGGCTGGTAACTGAAAAGCCTGTTGGTTCATTGACATCACCACATGAGCCGGCGAAATTTTTAGAATCGTCACCGCACCAAAGCTATCTCCTTCAAAGAGCCGTCGCCCATCGAGAACAATCCAGCGTGCGGTGGCATCAGATGAATATTGATGACTATCGTAACTAAAACTGCCAATTTGCCGTTGCATACTCAGGTTTAAATCGTAAATGGTAGGAACGACACTTTGTTGCGCCGAATTCTCTCCACTTGCTAAGGCATCTTCAAAGGCCGCCAGCAATTCGGGAGATACCGCGTTTAAATCCAACCCTTGCCCTTGTGAAATCACCTTATCGTTAGCCTCGTTAGCTGTTACCGGCGCAGTTGCTTCAGCGGTTTCAGCTACTGTTGCTGGCTCGGCTGTTGTGACTGCAACTGGCTCTGGCCAAACCGGAACGCGTATAGCCGAAGGTTCACCTAATCGATACGCTGGCGTTGCTGGCGGCGTTGCTGCTTGGTTTAAGTCGGGGATTGGCGTCAGCGCTGATGTTTCTTGCGTAGGTGCCGGATTATCCTGTAACCACCACCAAACCGCAGCTGCACTTAATACAAACAGCAGCAGCGCCAAGACTACTGCAACTAGGCCTGTATAAGGCCCACGAGGCTGAGTAGCACTAGCTAACCAAATGGGATTGGGTTGAGGCACCAGTGGCGATGACTGCCGCTGCAATGCTTTTAATACTGAAGACATTTATTGCTCCTCTTGCAAACGCGGGCCGCCTAGCCGACTGTTCGCCGCTAACCAAGCCAGAGTGATACCATCCAACGCGCCCGTAACCGGCAAGCCTGCTGCCATTTGAACCTGGCGTAACTGGTGCACCAGTGATTGTTCACCAGCACTACCAGACTCTTTTAGTTGTTGCGCTAACCATTGCTGGTACAGGCTCGAGTCTTCATCAGCATAGCCCGGTGGCTGCGGAATAAAGGCAACAAAACGACCATTCCAGCCGGCTTCTGGTTGGGTTGCCATACTGCCAACAAACTGGTGCTGACCAGCATCTAACTGCAGCAATAATGGCCAACTTAATTGTTTCAGTTGGTCCATACGTGCGGTACCAGTAACACACATGAGTTGGAACTGCTCCACCCAGTTACACACGGCTGCTTCTGTTGGTGGTGCTGGTAATTGCCAGACCTGAGTTAATGCCACAATCGCTGGAACAGCGGCAGAATCAGCGGGTGTCGACTCACTTGGCGCTGATACTTCCATGGTGGTCTCCATGGGAGTCGCTGCTAAGCCATCCGTGCTCACTCGGGTGTTCACTTGGTTCATTAAATACAATGCCAGCCAAGCACTAACGCCACCAAGAATTGCTGCTGCCGGCAATATCCACCACTTACGAGAATTGGTTGTGGCTGCAGGCGCCCCATCCAATTCCAGCACGGCCTGCTTAATATGTTTTACCGTCACCGTTTGCGTTTGATCGTTATAGGCAGCGAGTAACGCCCTATCACAAAGTAGATTCAGCCGTCGAGGGATCCCTTCGCTTGCTTGGTGTACCCGCTGTATCGCTGCGCGCTCAAACAATCCGCGCTGTGCTCCGGCAACTTGCAAGCGGTAATTAATATAGCGTTCGGTATCAGCCAATTGTAATGGTAATAAGTGATAACGAGCCGTTATCCGCTGTGCTAGCTGGCGTAACTCGCGACGGCGCAGCAGATCTTGCAATTCAGGCTGACCAATTAAAATAACTCGCAATAGCTTCTGCTGGTTGGTTTCAAGATTGGTTAATAAACGCAATTGCTCTAATACTTGGGGTTGTAAGTGTTGGGCTTCATCAATCAGCACCACACATTGCTGACCCGCTTGATGTGCACTCAGGAGAAACTTACTCAACAAGTCTGTCAGTTGTTTGTCCGTTAATGGGCCGGATGCTGAGTCTTTGCGGCTTTTTGGCTGAGCAGCTGATTGCAACCCAAACTCATCACATAACGTAGCTAGTAACTCGTGTGAATTCAGCATCGGATTCAGAATAAATGCCGTTTGTGTGTGCTCTGGTAATTGTTCTAACAGGGCACGTGACACCGTCGTCTTGCCGGTACCAACTTCACCTGTGAGTAAGATAAATCCACCGCTACCTGATAATCCATAACTTAAATGCGCTAGCGCCTCTTGGTGACGCTCACTCAAATAGAGAAACTGTGGATCTGGAGCGATCGAAAAGGGCTCTGTGTGTAAACCAAAATAATTCAAATACATGCTGTCTGTATCACTATATTAAATCAAGGTAGCCAAGGCGTACCGGCTGCGCTTATTGTTATAATTAGATGGTTGTAAGTAAGGTTTTGCGTCGAGCATGGCTACAGTGTAACCACTCACTTGCATCACTGCCAGTGATTAGCGATGATGCACCGAGAATATTAAGGGAGTATGGCATGAACATATATTTGGTAGGTGGTGCCGTGCGCGATAGGTTACTCGGTAAGCCCGTGCATGAACGTGATTATGTGGTAGTTGGTGCTACTCCTCAACAAATGCTGGCTTTAGGCTATCGCCAAGTAGGCAAAGACTTTCCAGTATTTTTGCATCCGCAAACGCAGGCCGAATATGCCCTTGCAAGAACCGAACGCAAAACTGGCCAAGGCTACACAGGCTTCGCTATCGCAGCTGATCCGTCGGTGACTTTGGAGCAAGATCTTATGCGCCGCGATCTGACCATTAATGCCATAGCGCAAAGTGACTCCGGGAAGTTGATTGATCCCTATCATGGTCGTGCAGATTTACAGCAACGGGTACTGCGTCATGTCTCTCCAGCCTTTGTCGAAGATCCGTTACGGGTATTACGGGTGGCGCGCTTTGCCGCTCGCTTTGCTGCTGATGGCTTTACCGTTGCTCCTGAAACTATGGCGTTAATGCGAACCATAGCCGACCAAGGTGAACTTGCAACTTTAAGTGCTGAGCGAGTTTGGCGCGAAACTGAAAAAGCACTCAGCAGTGCAACCCCCGCGGTATTCTGGCAGGTCTTAAGCGATGCCCACGCCTTAACTCCTTGGTTCAGCGAGTTGCAACCAGCTTCAATTATCAAGTTAACTCGTCATTATTTGAGTCAGTTGGATACCCCAGATCCTCTCATCGCCTTTTGCCTAAGCCTGTATCCGCTGAACCCTGAACGAGCGCAGCAGTTGTGTGAACGCTTGAAGGTTCCCAATAGCTATCGTCAACTGGCGCTCAAGTTGTGTCGCGCGCAACTCAGTGCTAGCTCGACTTGGAATGCCGACGCGGCTTTCGCTTACATGGGACAGTTTGATTTATGGCGGCAACCCGAACAGCTTACTAACCTGCTCAAGGTGTGGCAGTGTGTCGGAATTAAGGAACCCGTCTTGGCAGCTTTTCAGCGCAGTTTCGAGGCTGCTCAAAAGTTATCCGCAGCTGCTGTGATTGAGGCGGCCAAAGCTGAGGGCCAAGCTTTACAAGGCCCTCAAATTGGAGCAGCGCTACAATCAGCTCGCCACGCGAAGGTGATCAACGAATGGCAGCTAGCCAGCGGATAACGTTATCTACAGTTAAATAAAAAATAGCAGCAAAATAATACCCAAAGCTAGGCGGTAGAGCACAAAGGGCAGCATCCCCATACGGCTAATGATCTGTAAAAAGAAATGGATACAGAAATAAGCCGCGACAAACGATACCCCGACCCCGGTCAATACGGCTAACCAATCAACCGCTGCGGGTTGTTGCACTAATTTCAAGCCTTGGTAGCCGCCCGCCATAATAATGACAGGAATGGATAACAAAAACGAAAAACGCGCAGCATCGGTTTTGGTTAGGCCAATCAGCATACCTGCGGTCATGGTTATGCCTGAGCGTGAGGTACCCGGAATAAGTGCTAATGCTTGAGCCAAACCAACTAAAACAGCTTGTTTCAAGGTCAATCCGGCTAACCCTTGGCGCTCGCTAGCTTTCACATCGGCGTACCATAACAGTAAACCAAACAGGATAGTGGTGGTGGCAATCACGAGCGCTGAACGGGCAAAGTTCTCAATTAAATCGCCCCCCAGTAAGCCAGCCAACCCAGCTGGAATAGTGGCCCAAATCATTAACCACGCCAATCTGCTGTGTTCGTTGTGTTGACCACGCATGCTATTTACCCAGCCCACCAGGAGCTGACCTACTTCTTGACGAAAATACAAGATGACCGCCAGCAAGGTTCCCACATGCACGGCAACGTCAAAGGCTAAACCTTGATCTTGCCAACCGAAAACTTGCGAAGGCAAAATCAGGTGCGCTGAACTAGAAATCGGAAGAAATTCAGTTAGCCCCTGAACCAGGGCCAGAATAATAGCTTCAATAATATCCACTGGGATTAGTTCCTTGCTAATAGCTTAATTATTGGTGATCAGGGTTGATGGCGTCACCTGATACAAATGAGGCAGTTGCTCAAAGTCAAATGATATAGGTTGTAACTGTTGAGAGCTACTGTATTGTTGCCAATGTTGAGTAAAAGTTAAACCAGTACATGGATGTGGCAAGGAGCCTACCAATTCAGCTAAAGGCCAGAGTACAAAAGCATTATGTAAAATCTCATCGCGTGGCAGTTGCACTGGCTCTCGACTTATCAGGTCATCAAACAACAGCATATCAATATCTAAGGTTCGTGGACTGTATTTAGGTGCTGCCGCGCTGTGGCCAAACTGCTGTTCAATCTCTTTGCAGATTTGATTTACCTCAGCTACTGATAACTGGGTCTGAACTTCTGCAACTAAGTTAAAAAAAGGCTGCCCCACAAAACCCACTGCAGCACTTTCAAATACTCGTGAGATTCGCATCGGCGTCGTTGCTGATGCAAAATGTTGATACAGCGCCAGCACCCCAGCCTGAATATGCTGATGCCGTTGCTTGTTACTACCTATACCTAATAAAACTCTACTCACGAAGCCTTCCGAGTGATCTCTACGGCAGTTTGGCGAGCAGCTTTAACCGCTTGAGGCTTGCCTACTTTTACTGTCACTTGCGGCACCTTGAAATGCGTTAAAATAAGCTCAGCCACCTCTTCTGCAACGGTTTCAATCAGAGCTCTGGGGCGCTGCTGAATGAGCGCAGTAACAGCTTTACTCAAGCTGTCGTAATCAAGTGCATCGGCCAAATCTTCAGAGCGTGCGGCCTTGGCATTATCCCATGCCATAGTTAAATCTAAGACCAACGGCTGGGTGCTTTCATGCTCCCAATCGTACACTCCTATGTAGGCATCAACCACCAACCCTTCTACGAATACTTTATCCATGATTTGTCATACCAGTAACTGATAGAAATTTAAGCGTAAAGCGCTTATGCTATGGGCTTTGCATAGTAACGGAAAGCGGACCGGAAAAAAATCACCATGGGTGCATTAATTGTACTGGCGATATTATCAGCTTACTTATTCGGCTCTATCAGTAGTGCCGTCTTGGTATGTCGCGTGTTCGGCTTACCAGACCCTCGCACTGCCGGCTCGCATAATCCCGGTGCCACTAATGTTTATCGAATCGGGGGCAAATTACCCGCAGTATTAACACTGTGGTTTGATGTGCTCAAAGGCATGATTCCGGTTTGGGGTTCTTATTTTCTCGGCATTGAGCCCTTTTTTCTGGGGCTTATTGCAGTAGCCGCTTGTTTGGGCCATATCTTTCCGTTGTACTTTCACTTTCGCGGCGGTAAAGCCGTCGCTACCGCTCTTGGTGCGATGTTTCCAGTTGCTTGGGAAATGGCTCTCTTGCTGATTGCCACCTGGATTTTGGTGTTTCGAATTAGCCGGGTATCATCTGTGGCGGCACTCGTCACCGTGAGCCTAGCGCCGTTCTTTGCTTATTTTATCAAGCCACAATACACAGTACCGGTCATTATGATTTCGCTGTTGATACTATGGCGGCATCAATCCAATATTATGCGTATTAGAAGTGGCGAAGAGCGTCGCATTAGGCGGCCACAACAGCCACCTGATGACAACGCTGAGGTCAACAACGACCGATCTTAATTAGCGAGTGATGGCCGTAAGTTGCTCTAATGGCCAGCGTGGAAAGGTCTTGATGGCAATATCTGCGTGCTCACCAGCCATCAGGCGCTGTGCCCCGGCAAAAGCTATCATGGCACCATTGTCAGTACAGAATTCACCGCGCGGAAAATAGACTTTGCCACCAATGCGCTGCGCAAATTGCTGCAGTTGCTCACGTAAATGTTGGTTTGCGCTAACCCCGCCAGCAACCACTAAACGCTTAAGCTGGGTTTGTTCTAACGCCCGCCGACATTTGATCAATAGAGTGTCAACCACTGCATCTTGAAAGGCTCGAGCAATATCTGCTAAGGCTTGCTCGGAGCCATCGGACGCCGCGATAGTATTGGCAGCGAAGGTTTTCAAACCACTGAATGAAAAATCTAACCCAGGTCGATCTGTCATCGGCCGCGGAAATTGATACTGCTGTGGTCGGCCTTGGGTTGCCAGTTTTGCTAATCGTGGCCCGCCGGGATAGTCCAAGCCCATCAATTTAGCTGTTTTGTCAAAAGCTTCACCCGCCGCATCATCAATGGATTCACCTAATAGCTGGTAGTCACCAATACCATTAACCCGAACTAATTGGGTGTGTCCGCCCGATACTAATAAAGCAACAAATGGAAACTCGGGTACATCATCTTCTAACATTGGCGCCAGTAAATGGCCTTCCATGTGATGTACCGCTACCGCTGGTACCTGCCAACCATAGGCCAAACTGCGACCAATACAAGAACCTACTAATAATGCACCCACGAGTCCAGGTCCGGCGGTATAAGCAACCCCATCGATATCAGCTGCGGTTAAATTTGCTTGTGCCAATGCGGCTTGAACAAGTGGTAGGGTTTTTCTTACATGGTCACGCGAAGCTAGTTCTGGTACCACGCCACCGTAATCAGCATGCAACTTTACTTGCGAGTAGAGTTGATGAGCCAGCAGACCTTGTTCAGTGTCGTATATGGCGATTCCGGTTTCGTCACATGAGGTTTCAATACCTAGCACGCGCATCTAATCTTATCCTTTTTAACTACAAACCAAAGGCGCCTAGTTTAGCCTAAAGCCTAACTGATGTCAGTCTAGATCAACGGTAACACCCTTCAATGAACTGTCATCATCACCGTGATTTTCACCACTGAGTTTGATCCGCAAGCGTAAGTCATTTGGTGCATCTGCATGACGCATCGCATTATCGTATGTAATACGGCCCGCCTTGTAGAGATCATAAAGAGCTTGGTCAAAAGTTTGCATGCCTAATTCACGCGAACGCGCCATGATTTCCTTTAACTCGCCCATGTCACCGGTGGCTATCTTCTCCGCAATGATCGGACTATTGAGTAGAATTTCAATGGCTGCAGTACGCCCCCCATCGGTAGTGGGAACTAACTGTTGCGCCACAATACCACGTAGGTTCAGCGATAAATCAAACATGAGCTTGTGAATCTTCTCTTTCGGCACCAGTTGCATGATCCGCTCAATCGCTTGGTTGGCATTGTTAGCGTGCAACGTAGCCACACACAAATGACCTGTTTCAGCAAAGGTTAAAGCGTATTCCATAGTCTCTTGAGAACGTATCTCCCCGACTAGAATCACATCGGGAGCTTGCCGTAACGAGCTTTTTAATGCTGCCTCAAAGGATTCTGTATCCTGCCCCACCTCACGCTGTGTGACCATGCATTGAGCGTGGTCATGCACAAATTCGACGGGGTCTTCAATGGTCAGAATATGCCCCTTTGAATGCTGGTTGCGGTAGCCAATCAAAGCCGCCAAACTGGTTGACTTACCGGTACCTGTGCCCCCTACCACTAGCAACAAACCGCGCTTACTCATAATGAGTTGGGTTAGAATACTAGGAAGTTTAAGCTGCTCTACTGTAGGTATCTCGGTAACAATACGGCGTACTACCATGCCGGCTTTTTGGCGTTGCCAGAATGCACTCACCCGAAACCGGCCAATGCCTTCGCGGAAAATCGCGAAATTGGCTTCTTTATGGGTAATAAATTGCTCTAAATGATCCTCCCCAAGAGCTTCTTTGACGATGGCTAAGGCCGCATTATCACTCAACTTCTGTTCTGCTAACGACTGCAGCTCACCATTAATTTTGGCACTAGGAGCTAACCCCGCCGAAATAAACAAATCTGAACTTTGTCGTTCCACCATGAGTTTTAAGAGCTTATCCAACACCGACATTAGAAGGCATCCTTGTGATTCGCTTTAGCTTTAGCGTCAGCACGGGTTACAGTGCCTTGGTTGAGTAAGTTTTGCAGCGACTGGTCAAGCGTTTGCATGCCATGGGCAGCCCCCGTTTGAATGGACGAATACATCTGTGCAATTTTATCTTCGCGAATTAAGTTCTTGATGGCAGATGTCGCAATCATGATCTCATGAGCGGCAACTCGCCCCCCCCCCACCTTTTTCAGCAAGGTTTGCGAAATCACGGCGCGCAGTGATTCAGATAACATGGAGCGAATCATAGGTTTCTCATCGCCCGGAAACACATCGACAATCCGGTCAATGGTTTTTGGGGCCGAGGTTGTGTGCAAGGTACCAAACACTAAGTGTCCAGTTTCAGCTGCTGTCATGGCTAACCGAATGGTTTCTAAATCACGCATCTCACCCACTAAAATCACATCAGGGTCTTCACGCAGGGCCGAGCGTAATGCGTTGTTAAAACTGTGGGTGTCGCGATGCACTTCACGTTGGTTAACCAAGCTACGTTTGTTCTTATGAACAAACTCGATGGGATCTTCGATGGTCAAAATGTGATGAAATTTATTTTCATTAATGTAATCCACCATAGCCGCCAAGGTCGTAGACTTACCCGAACCGGTGGGCCCAGTCACTAACACGAGTCCACGAGGGTTATCGGAGATCGTTTTAAAGATCTCTGGAGCACCCAGTTGTTCCAGTGTGAGAACCTCGCTAGGAATAGTACGAAAGACGGCGCCAGCACCACGGTTTTGTACAAATGCGTTAACCCGAAAGCGCGCCAGATTCGGTACCTCAAACGAGAAATCACATTCTAGATTCTGTTCGTACTCTTTACGCTGGCGGTCGTTCATAATGTCATACACCAGCTCTTGCACTTGCTTGTGCGATAAGGCCGGGATATTTATTTTACGAACGTCACCATCTACCCGTATCATAGGAGGTGACTCTGCTGACAAATGTAAGTCTGACGATTTATGTTTAACAGCAAAGCTGAGTAACTCAGTGATATCCATTGAACGGCCTCTTTATAGTGAGTGTTAGCAAGTGATAAATAACATAGCTGAACGGATAAAAGAAGTCCGCAACCAAATAAAGCAAGCAACTCAAGCTGCCCAGCGCCAGCCGCATAGCGTACAACTGCTGGCCGTTAGCAAAACTAAGCCAGCCGCTGATGTTGCTGCTGCCCATGCCGCCGGCCAAGTAGACTTTGGTGAAAACTATGTGCAAGAAGGCGTACAGAAGATTACGCAGTTGCAGCATTTACCGCTTACGTGGCATTTTATCGGCCCCATTCAATCGAATAAAACCAAAGACATTGCTGAACATTTTGCTTGGGTACATAGCCTTGATCGCGAAAAAATAGCACGCCGTTTAAGCCAACAGCGTCCAGCGCATCTCCCACCGTTACAAGTGTTGATTCAGATAAATATTGACGACGAATCCAGTAAAGCGGGTATCGCACCGGCGCAACTAGAACAAATGGCTCAGCTGATTGCTAGTTTGCCGCAGTTGCAGCTGCGCGGTTTGATGACGATTCCCCAAGCCGATGCTAGTACTGACCAACAAGCCCATAGCTTTGCCGCCATGCAGCGGTTGTTTTTACAGTTACAGACCCAATATGATCAGATAGATACACTATCCATGGGGATGAGTAATGATCTTGCGGCTGCTATCGCTCATGGCTCAACCATGGTGCGTGTTGGCACCGCTATTTTTGGTGCCAGAACCAACTCAATCAAATAATCAAGGAGACACAGATGACAACCACGCCACGCAAAATCGCCTTTATTGGGGCCGGCAATATGACCCAAAGCATCGTTGGCGGGATGGTCCGAAGTGGGTATTCCAACGAGCTTATTTACGTTAGCAACCCAAGCGCTGGTAAGCTGCAGCTGTTACAAGACAAACTCAAGGTTCATACCAGTCAAGATAACATCCAGGTTGCTACGCAAGCCGATGTTATTGTGCTTGCGGTAAAACCGCAGTTGATGGCGCAAGTCTGCCAACAGCTGCGTGAGCAAGTACCTAACCTTAGCGACAAACTGATTGTTACTATCGCCGCCGGTATTCGTATTGAAAAATATCGACAGTATTTAGGTGACTCGATTCGTATGATTCGCGTCATGCCTAATACACCTTCACTCGTAGGGCAAGGCATGTCGGGCTTGGTCGCTGACGACCGCGTTGATCAAACCGACCAAGACTTTATCACTGCAGCCTTTAATGGCGTAGGCGCAACTTTATGGGTTGCCGATGAAGATCAACTAGACATTCTAGGTGCTGTAGCTGGCAGTGGTCCTGCATATTTCTTTGAATTTATGGCAAGCTTACAAAAAGCAGCAGCGGCATTAGGTTTTGATGCTGACAAAGCACGAGCGATGGTGCAACAAACGGCACTAGGAGCAGCTGAAATGGCCATTGCTAGCGAGCTTTCGTTGGAAGATTTACGCAAGCAAGTGACCAGTAAGGGCGGCTCTACAGCAAAAGGTATCGAGGTTTATCAAGCCGCTGAGATTGACAAGATTTCAGCGCAAGCAGTCAAAGCAGCAGTGCAACGTAACCAAGAAATGGCTAAACTGTTTTAATCGGACCCTAAAGCCGCAGCTCGATGACGTTGCGGCTCACCAATACAAGGTAAACTGAGAGTATGAATGCCGTAACCTTTTTAGTTGATTTTGTTTTCGACTTATTTTTGATGGTGGTGATTCTTCGCGTATGGATGCAAGCGGTAAGAGCCGATTTTTACAATCCGCTGAGCCAGTTTGTGGTCAAAGTGAGTAATCCGCTGGTATTACCCTTGCGCTCAGTATTACCGACTTTAGGTCGGTGGGACTTAGCCGCTGTGGTCTTGGCGTTACTGGTGGCCGTAGCTAAGATTTATCTAGTACAAATACTGATTAATGCGCCTTTACCTATGGTGGTCACAGCATTAATCAACAGTTTGTTCTTAGTGGTGTTTCAATTTCTGTCGATCTTACTCTGGGTCACGCTGATCCGTGCCTTAATGAGCTGGTTTAGCCAAGGTTATCATCCAATGACAGCCATGCTCGCGCAGTTAACTGAGCCTTTTTTAGCGCCGATTCGACGTATCATCCCACCTATTGGCGGGCTTGATTTATCGGTTTTAGTGCTCATCGTAGGTATTCAATTTGTTCGCATTTTGCTGGGTAACATGCTGATTTAAGCTTATTACTAGCTGTACAAAAATCATCGAGAGGTTTGCATTATGAATTACCATCGTTCCAGCCGTGGTTTGAGCTCTTGTACCTGGGTGCGTTTGCTGAGCATTGCGGTGTTGGGGCTACTGGCCCTGTTAAGCGCAACAGCCCAAGCTGAGCAAAGTAAACGACTGGGACCGTGGGAAGTCCACTATAATGCCTTTAACTCCACCTTACTGCGTCCCGAAATGGCTAAAGAGTATAATTTACAACGCAGTAAGTACTTAGGTACCGTGAACATTGCAGTTTTAGCTGCTGATATCGCAGGTAAGCCGGCTCAACAAGTTGCTATTAGTGGTTATGTGATGAACCCGTTGAGCATGCAGCAAACTCTTGAATTTCAAGAGGTCATAGAGGGTGATGCTGTCTATTATCTAACTCAAGTTGAGTTCACACATCTAGAAACACTGCGCTTTTATATTACTATTAAGCAGGGTAACCAACAGCAAGAGCTACGTTTTAGCAAAGAGTTTTGGGCTAATTAACTCAAGTTAGCCAAGTAGCTTCACCCCTACTTGGCTGATCTCACCATGTTCATTTAACTCGCGCACCGTTAATTGCACTTGGCCAATCTTCAGGTCGTCACCTACCACCACACGACGGTGGAATTTCCGGTCAAAATAATCATTTAATGTGAGCGCAGCCAAATCGTCAGAGAGCTCTCCCAACGGATAAAAGCTAGCTACCTCAGCCAAACTAAGACTGCCACGTAAACTAAAGTCACCAAAGAATTCACTGGTTTGAATTTCTTTCGGTTTACCGCCGGCAGCTAACACTTTACTAATTTCATCAATGTGCTGAACTTTTGCCATCACTATCACCGTATCGCCTTCTTCAAAGCGAGGCTGGTCAACACTCTGAATCCACTCCCCTTGCCGAACCAAACCGACGAATTCTGCCGGAGCATGAATGGTTAAATCAGACCAGTAATGATCACATGCAGGTGAACGTTCACTTACACTGTAAGCTAGCACTTCTAGAGGGTCCTTACTACCTATGCGGTCTAACGGCATGCGCTGGTCAGGCTCAGCAACAGCCGGTACCTCTAACCCCAACCAACGCGCCAAAGGCGCCAACGACCAACCCTGCACTATCAATGACACCATCACCACCATAAACGCGATATCGAAGAACAGTTCTTGGTCTGGCACTCCAGACAACCATGGATACAATGCCAAGATGATAGGTACGGCACCGCGCAATCCAACCCAACTCATGAACACTTGCTCACGCCAAGGGAAGACGAAGGGTAGTAAACTAATAACCACTGCAATGGGGCGCGCAATAAATATCATTAACGCTGCTACAGATAGGGATAGTGGCCAATATTCGATTAGATGCGAAGGCGTCACTAACATGCCTAAAATTAAGAACATCATAATCTGGCTCAGCCAAGCTAAACCGTCTTGCACTTGCAAAATATGAACCAACTGCGGCAACCGTGAATTACCAATTTGGTAACCCATGAGGTAAACCGCCAAGTAACCACTGCCTTGTAAACCACTGGTAATCGCAAACACTACCACCGCTGAGGCTGCGGCAAATAATGGGAAAAACGTGAACTGAACGGAGATTTTACGCGACATCCAAATAAAGGTGCGTCCACCTAACCACCCTGCAGCAAAGCCAATCACTAATTGTTTGACCACATCAAAGCTCATCGCTAGCCAAGAGAACTCGGCTGCAGTTGCAATCATAGTGGTGAGGGTCATGGTTAAAATAATCGCCATCGGGTCGTTGGTACCCGACTCTATCTCTAGCGTGGAAGCTACCCGTTGCTTAATTCGTAGGTTTTGCGATTGGAAGATGCCAAATACGGCAGCAGCATCTGTTGAACTTAGAATGGCGCCTATTAATAAGGCTGTTGGCCATGGTAAATCAAATAACCACACCACCCCAGCCGCAGTAATAGCACAGGTTAGGGCAACACCAACGGTGGCTAAGCTGATAGCCGGCCATAAGGCTACTCGAAAGCGTTCCTTGTGGGTACGCATACCACCATCAAAAAGAATAATAACCAATGCCAATGAGCCAATAAAGAATGCTAGAGCCGGATTATCAAACTCGATACCTAACACGCCCTCTTCGCCAGCAAGCATGCCAACCACGAGAAAGGTTAATAATAATGGAGCGCCCAACCGATTAGATACCACTGCGGCTAAAATACTGACCAGCAATAGGGACCCCATTAATAACATCAATCCGGTGATTTCAATCAATTAGCATTCCTCTTTATGGCTGACTCGTATGGCTCTATAATACCAAGCAAATTAACATATGGGTAAAGTATGATGCGAGAAATTGTTTTAGCTACGGGTAACCCTGGCAAAGTTAAAGAACTGCAAGAGTTATTAGCGCCGTTAGCATGGCAGGTTCGTCCGCAATCAGAATGGCAACTTAGTGATGCCGAAGAAACTGGGCTAACCTTTGTCGAAAACGCCATCATAAAAGCACGTCACGCAGCTTTACATACGGGATTACCTGCTCTCGCTGATGACTCTGGCCTAGCTGTTGATGCCCTACACGGAGCTCCTGGTATTTATTCTGCCAGATACGCAGCTGACCTCCATGGTGGCAAAGCATCCGACCAACAGAATATCGAGAAATTATTACAGCAATTAGCTGAGGTTCCTCCGGCCCAGCGCACGGCGAGCTTTCACTGTGTCTTAGTCTATCTAACGCATGCTGAGGACCCCACTCCTATCATTTGCCATGGCATTTGGCATGGTCATATTTTATCCGCAGCAACAGGTAGCGAAGGCTTCGGCTATGACCCGATCTTTGGGATTGATGAATTAAAGTGCTCAGCAGCACAATTAAGTAAAACCGAAAAGCAGGCCCGTAGTCATCGCGGCCAAGCGTTACGTCAGTTGCTACAGCAATTAAGTTTGGCAAGCCAATGAGCCTGATGCAACTGCCACCACTGAGTTTGTATGTGCATGTGCCTTGGTGTATACAAAAATGCCCTTACTGCGACTTTAACTCCCATGGTTTAAAGCAAAAGATCCCTGAACAGGCCTACATTGCACGTTTATTAGATGATTTGCGAGCAGACTTAGACTGGGTTCAACAGCGGTCACTGCAAAGCATTTTTATTGGTGGCGGAACACCAAGCTTGCTCTCGGCTGCAGCTATTAAGCAATTACTGGACGGCATTGCTAAGCTTATCCCGCTAGCACCTGATTGTGAAGTCACTCTAGAGGCCAACCCTGGCACCTTTGAGACAGAGCGATTCGCCGGTTTTGCGGATGCTGGGGTAAACCGCCTATCTATCGGTGTTCAAAGTTTGCAAGCTGAACAATTAACCGCCCTAGGAAGGGTTCATAATCCACAGCAAGCTATAGTAGCTGCTAAGCATGCTGCTAGTTTGCCGCTACGCAGTTTTAATCTAGATTTAATGCATGGACTACCCGGCCAATCAACCGCCGCAGCCATGGCCGACTTAGACCAAGTTATTGCACTGCAACCACCGCACATCTCATGGTACCAATTAACCATAGAACCAAATACGGTCTTTGCCAGCAGGCCGCCCCAGTTACCTGATGACGATACTCTCTGGGAAATTCAGGAGTTAGGGCATCAACGTTTATTAGCAGCTGGCTATCTGCAGTACGAAGTGAGTGCCTATGCGAAACCGGGTCATCAAAGCCGACATAATCGTAACTACTGGACCTTTGGTGACTACTTGGGTATTGGCTGCGGTGCGCATAGTAAGATTTCACTACCAGAGCAAAATCAGCTGCTTCGATGCGAAAAAATCAAACATCCGCAGGGCTATTTGGATTTAACCAAGCCGCTACGCTATAAAGAATGGCAGGTATCGGACGAAGACCGTCCGTTTGAATTTTTCATGAATTATCTGCGTTTATTCGAAGCAGTCCCTAAACAATTATTCTGCGAGCGCACAGGATTAGCTTTGACTGCAGCTGAAGCCGTGCTTGCGCCGGCATTAGCTAAGCCGGCAGAGCAAGCACTGTTAACTGACCTAGGTGATAGCTGGGAAGCTACAGCGCTTGGTCGGCGTTACTTAAATTCCTTACTAGATCAGTTAGTTTAACCTATCCGGCTAAACTTCAAATCCCAAACGCCATGACCTAGTCGCTCGCCTCGTTGCTCAAACTTGGTAAGGGGGCGTTCGCTAGGACGCGGAATGTATCCTTGGTCTTCCGCTAGGTTACGCCAATTAGCAGCGCCAGACATGACTTCTAGCATATGCTCGGCGTAGTTTTCCCAATCCGTGGCTAAGTGCAAAACACCACCCAGCGCTAATTTAGGTCGTAAGGCTTCAACAAAAGCAGGCTGAATAAGACGCCGTTTATGATGACGCTTTTTATGCCAAGGGTCGGGAAAAAAAACTTGAACCGTGTCTAATGCACCATCGGCAATACAATCTCGTAGAACTTCAACCGCATCGTGTTCGTAAACACGTAAATTAGTGAGGCCTGCAGTTTCGGCTTCCATCAAGCAAGCGCCCACGCCAGGACGATGCACTTCGATTCCGATAAAGTTCTTTTCTGGTGCAGCTGCAGCCATAGCCACTAATGATTTACCCATACCAAAGCCGATTTCTAAGACTGTAGGTGCTTCGCGGCCAAACACTTGGGTTAAATCTAAGAGACCCTGCTGATGAGTTAGCCCCATGGTTGGCCAGCTTCGCTCTAACGCAGCAGCTTGCCCTCTGGTTAAGCGCCCTTCGCGCTTAACAAAGCTACGCACAGTGCGAATGTATTTACCATCTGCTTGGGCTTGTTCCAAATTACTATCGCTCATGCTGCCTCTTTATCAAATATCTGTTACTACGAACACGTAAAAACCAAAGGTACTCATTAAGCTGCTTTTTTGCAGCGCTCAATTATGCAAAAAGGCGCCTCAAACGCAAGGTTTGAGACGCCTTTTTTAAGATCACTCTAACTTATTCAGTTACAGGAACTTTCTTAGTCACTTTCATGTGCGCTTCGATACGACGGTTTTTGATGCGATTCTCGCGAGTGTCGTTCGGGTAGCGTGGCTTGCTTTCGCCGTAACCGACAGTGGTTACACGTTCAGCAGCAATACCGTAATCGTTAATCAAGGCATCACCAACAGCTTTAGCGCGACGCTCTGATAACTGCTGGTTGAACGTAGCAGGACCAGAACTATCAGTATAGCCTTCAACGGTGATATCCAACTGTGGATACTGTTTCAAGAAATCAGCTGCTGCTTTAATATCAGCTTTCTGATCTGCTGCAATTGTTGCTGAGTTGATGGCGAAGTTCACGATCAAGTCACGCTTAACCACCTCGTTCTCATACTTCACGCAACCATCAGCATCAACCACATAACCCGCTTGGGTGTTAGGACACTTATCTAAGTTGTCATTCACACCATCGTTGTCAGAATCAGCAACAACAACTGGCGCAACCGGCGCTGCTTGAGCTGGTTCGCTAGCAGCAGTTGAAGACGTGCTGCTGTAACCTGAGTTACCGCCGAAGTACCAACGCAAGCTAGTTAAGAACATAAATTCGGTTAAATCGCCGTCGCTTTGCTGCAAGGCACCTTCAACGGTTAATGCTAGGTCGTCCGTAAGGTATTCACGATAACCGGCCGATAACCGTAAGAATTGGTTGCTAACGTTGCCAAGCTCGGTCGCGTTGATACCAGCGGCACCGTAGAATTTCTCGGTAAAGTTATAAACCACATCAATACCTAGCACGTTACCGCTAGAATCGAATGAATCTGTTGTTTCTAAGTCACCACGCAAATAATCGTAGTAAACTCGATAACCCCACTCAGGAGTGAACTGGAAACCAGCTTCTAAACCGCCGAAGACAGCGTCAAAACCACCACCGAAGGTGTGTAGTTGGTTGCGTTCTAGCGCAACGCGGTCTGAGTCAGTCCCAAACATACCAATGCGTGGACCAACATAAAAACGTCCTGTCTCATTACTCGCTTGAGCAAACACAGGTGCTGACAATAGTGCTGATGCAACAGCTACTGATAGTAATGTTAACCGTTTCATGAGATGCTCCTTGTATATTTCTCATAGGGTCAAACTAACCAATGACGCTAAGTATACACTAAATTAGAAAAAACTTCCTACACTGCCAGTCCTTTACGGTATATTTGCAGATGTTTTTTAGCGAATATACAGACACGATCAATGAATAAAGCTAGTAAAAGCCTTTCCACTACGGCATTACCCCCGTCAGAGTTCAATCAAACAGTGATTCGCTGGCAATCTGAACACGGCCGTAATGAACTCCCGTGGCAGCTTGAACAAGACCCCTACCATGTACTGGTCAGCGAGTTCATGCTACAGCAAACCCAAGTCGCAACCGTGATCCCTTATTTTACGCGATGGCTTCATCATTTCCCAACGCTCGCTACATTAGCTAGTGCCAGTGAGGATGAAGTCTTGACGCAATGGCAAGGCTTAGGTTTTTATCGCCGAGCTCGTAACTTACATAAGGCAGCACAGTATTTACAGGATACTTATCAAGGGCAAATACCGGCTCAGCCACAGCTGCTTCAAGAAGTACCTGGGATCGGCCCCTACACTGCCGGCGCCATTACTGCCTTTGCTTTTAACCAACCTGCGGCGCTGGTGGATGGCAACGTTAAGCGGGTATTCTGTCGCTATTTTGGAATCGAACAAGTACCTACCTCAACTGCAGCTGATAAACTCATCTGGCAATTAGCAGAAAGCTATTATCCCGAGCAGGACAACCGCAGTTATGCACAAGGCCTATTAGATCTTGGTGCAACAATTTGTACACCGCGTAAGCCAAACTGTATCAGCTGCCCTTTGCGAGCGAGCTGTTATGCTTATCAACAGCAACGCGTAGATGATTTGCCAACTAAACCGCCACGTAAAACCACGCCGACCAAACCCGGACATTTTATTTGGATAAGCAATGCCAAGGGTATCTTCCTGACTCAGCGTAGTGGTGACGTTATCTGGCCTCGCTTATGGAGTTTCCCAGAAGTAACTGAGCCGCCTCTGCAGGCTGCCCTGCACGGCCACTTTAAGCATACTTTTTCTCACTATAAATTAGCAGCCCAGGTTTGGCAGTTAGCTCATCCGAATCAACTGGCTGAGACCCTACCCACTGGACTGGAACTGATCAGCTGGCAGCAACTAAAGAATATTGCGCTACCTACACCAATCAAACGCTATCTAGACAAACATCAACAGAACCCTGGATAGGGTTTGCGTATTGGTAGCAGGGCACGTAAAATTTAGACCACTTAAAATCAAGCGAGGTAATGTATGAGCCGTACTGTTTACTGTGAATATTTAAAGCAAGAAGCTGAGGGCCTCGATTTTCAGCTATATCCGGGCGAGCTTGGTGAGAAGATTTTCAACAGCATTTCAAAGCAAGCGTGGGCTGAGTGGCAAAAAAAGCAAACCATGCTTATTAACGAAAAACGTCTTAATCTGATGGATCCAAAGGCCAGAGAGTTTCTCGAGACACAAATGCAAGCTTTCTTATTTGAAGGCAAAGAAGTTGATATTGAGGGCTACACTCCTCCTAGCAAATAACTCCTTCGACAAGCCCCTCCACTAGGGGCTTTTCTTTTCCTGCTTTTTACAATCTCTGGTGCCCACCTTAGCTTCTTATAGCTTACGCAGCCTTCTTGATTCCGGGCATATCGCTCCTTTATTAGCTAAACCTAGAGAAACCTCATCAAATCTGTTAGACTACATACGAATTTTTCAAAGAGGGAGTAACTATGAAGATGCCTTCCTGGCAACGCGCTGTACTAAAAGTAGGCAGTGCGTTGATAGCCCCAGACGATACAGGAACGAGCAGTAAATATTTGTTAGCTATTGCGCGCTTTATTATTGAGTGCCGTGAACGCGGCCAAGAAATTGTTTTAGTTTCTTCAGGTAGCGCAGCAGCTGGTCGTAAACACATTAGTTACGATGGCGACAGCATTCCCGTAACTATTAAAAAAGCGATGGCGGCCGTTGGTCAAAGTGACATGATGGCAAACTGGTCTCGCTTTTTTGACTTTCCTTGTGCACAAGTCTTAATGACTCATGGTGACCTACGCGACCGTGCCAGATACGTTAGTGTACGAAATACTTTAAAAACATTGTTAGAACACGATGTATTACCTGTAGTCAATGAGAACGATGCGCTTGCCACCGACGAAATGAAAGTGGGTGATAACGATAATCTAGCCGCCATGGTTGCAACTCTCGTTGATGCTGATGCCCTCTTTATCTGTTCAGACATTGACGGCTTATTTGATGCCGATCCGCGGGTAAAGCCAGACGCTAAAAAAATCGATGTCGTGAACGAGATCACTGAAGAGATCTTCGCTCTCGCAGGAGGCACGACCAATAAAATTGCCACCGGCGGCATGCGCACTAAAATTGAGGCGGCGGAAAAAGCAACCTCACATGGCATTGATACCTATATTGTGAATGGCCGTAAAGGCGCTACCTTTGAGCACATGCTTCGGGGTGACAATCCCGGCACGCTATTCAAGCGCCAGCAAGACCCTATGAGCAATAAAAAGCATTGGTTACGCCATACTCTGATTGCTCAAGGAGAATTGGTAGTTGATGAAGCAACGGCCAACGCTTTAACCAATGGTGCAGCCCTAACCACGATGGGCATTATCGATATTCAAGGTGATTTTAATCGCGGTGACGCGGTAGTTATCCGTAATGGCGGTAACGCTGAAGCTGTTGCTAAAGGCATTTGTCAGTACAGCTCGCACGAACTACTGCATTTAAAAGGGCAAGAGATTAGCGATATCGCTGAAACCTATGGTTACAGCCCAATCACTGAAGTTATCGAAGCGAACGATTTAATGATTTTGGAGGACGCATGAGTACCCCACTAGCAGAACAAATTTCACAACGTGCGGCAGTTGCTGCCCGAGCTATCGCTACTTTGAGCGAAGCCGATAAAAACACCGTATTACAACGCATGGCAGATGCTATTCGTGCCAATCAAACAACTATTTTAGAAGTAAATGAGCGAGACATGAGTGCGGGCCGCGATAAAGGTCTATCAGACGCTATGTTAGACCGATTAAAGCTTGATCCCGAACGTCTTGAAGGCATTGCATCTGCTATCGAAGAAATTATTGCATTGCCAGATCCGGTAGGTGAGCGCCTGCCCTTTACCACCCGGCCCAATGGTATGGTGGTAGAGAAAATGCGTATTCCGCTTGGGGTAATCTGCATGATTTATGAAGCACGCCCTAATGTGACCGCAGATGCCGGCGCTTTGTGCTTCAAGTCAGGCAATGCGGTGATCTTGCGTTGTGGTCGCGAAGCTATCGAAACCAGCAAAGCCATCGCTGCTGCCTTACATCAGGCCTTGCGTGAGAGCAACTTACCCGAAGATGTGATTACCGTGGTGCCAACCCCCGATCGCGATTTGCTGTTAGAACTGTTACAGCAGGATCAAAACATCGATTTAGTTATTCCACGTGGCGGCGAAGGGCTGATTCATTTTGTAAGTGACAACAGCAAAATTCCAGTCATTCAGCATTACAAAGGAGTTTGTCATCTTTACGTCGATAAAGATGCGGATCTAGACAAGGCCCTAGCACTATTACTTAACGGCAAAACACAACGCACCGGCGTGTGTAATGCTTTAGAAGGCTTACTCGTTCACCAAGCGGTAGCGGCTAAGTTCTTACCTATGGCAGCCGCAGCTTTAGCTGAAAAACAAGTGGTGATTCACAGCGATCAAGCCTCTGCAAATTATTTTGCTGATGCCGATGTGATTGCTGATGATGCCTTTGGACAAGAATATTTGGCACTAGAGCTAGCCGTGCGTACGGTGCCTGATTTTGCTGCCGCTATTGAGCACATACAGCAATTTGGCAGTGGCCACACTGAAGTGATTGTGACAGAGAACCAAGACACTGCTGAACAGTTTATCCGCACAGTCGATTCGGCCGTAACCATGCATAATACTTCATCTCGTTTCAGTGATGGTGGTCAGCTTGGCTTAGGCGCAGAAATTGGTATTTCAACCAGTAAATTGCACGCTTATGGTCCTATGGGCCTGCAATCGCTTACGACCGAGAAATTTGTCGTGACCGGCACCGGTCAAATTCGCGAATAAATGAGCACCAGCTTAGGCTGTGTGAACAAAAAACCGGCCCTTGGTGGC
>NZ_JBOJLN010000014.1:0-58288 GCF_050750165.1 Pseudidiomarina sp. WS423
TAATTGTTCAAAAAGAACGCAAAGATAAGGTAAAGACCCGTTTTTCTTAGTAGTACGAGTGTTCACCAGCTTGGTGCTCGGTCGCATCTTTCACGCCGGTAAGTTCACCAGGAAAACGTTGCAGCAGTTCTTTTTCAATGCCTTCTTTTAAAGTGACATCAACCATACTGCAGCCATTGCAACCGCCGCCAAACTGCAACACGGCAATGCCGTCGTCGGTTATTTGGCTGACTGCCACTTTACCGCCATGGTTAGCCAACTGTGGGTTAACTTCAGATTGAATCACATACTCAACGCGCTCAATCAGAGGCGCATCGTCAGCAACTTTCTTGGCTTTCGCATTCGGTGCTTTTAGGGTCAGTTGCGAGCCTAAATCTTGTTCTTCAAAATCAATCACAGCATCGGTTAAGAAAGGGGCACTACCTGAGTCAACCACCGCATCAAAACCGCTAAATGGTAATACTTCGTCGTCAGCTTCTACCGAGTCTGGTGGGCAATAAGATACGCCACATTCTGCTGAAGGCGTGCCCGGGTTAACAACAAATACGCGGATATTGGTGTTATCCGGTTGCTCAGCAAGCAGTTTACGAAAATGAGCTTGTGCGCTTTCGGTAATACGAATCATGGGCAAATCACCTCAATACTTTTGAATTACTCGTCGTTGGTAGGTAGCTATAAGCTAGTCGCTACCAAGCTATACTTGACTAAATCAGTAGGGTATATCTTATCGCAATTTTTGGGCATTGCATAGTAACCACTGTGGGCATTCGGTTAAGAGTTTGCTAGTTTACAAGACTACTTTTGGTTTCAGCAGGAAAATTTCATGCAACGTTTGCTTACTCTATGTGTGCTTTGCTTTATTGCAGTAGCTAGTTTTGCTAGCAATGCTACCAGCTTAGATGATTATCTTCCCGACGATGTAACTTACAACCCTGATATTCCAACGCCACAGCAGGTACTCGGCTACGAAGTGGGCGAATGGCACGTAAGGCCTGAACAGTTGGTTCGTTACATGGAAATTCTTGCGGAAAAGTCCGACCGGTTCAGCCTTGAAGTCACAGGGTATACCCATGAGCGACGCCCACTTTTATTATTAACTGTGACCGCCCCAGAAAACCACAGCAATATTGAGCAGTTACGTGATCAACACCTCGCTTTGGCCGATCCGAAACGCAAAGGCAACCCGGATACTGCGCCGCTAGTACTCTACATGGGTTACAGCATTCATGGTGATGAACCTAGTGGCAGTAACTCCGCCTTGCTGTATGCCTATTATTTGGCCGCAGCTGAAGGCGAGAAAATCGAGCGCGTCTTAAAAGATACCATTATCTTGCTTGACCCTGCCTACAACCCTGATGGCTTAGCTCGTTTTGCACAGTGGGCTAATCAGCATAAAAGCATCAACTTAGTCAGCGATACTCAACATCGTGAGCACGTGCAGCCTACGCCTCGTGGCCGAGTTAACCACTATTGGTTTGACTTAAACCGCGATTGGTTGTTGTTACAGCATCCTGAGTCACGCGCTCGTATTGCCAATTTTCAAAAATGGAAGCCTAACGTCCTTACCGATTTTCATGAGATGGGCACAGATAGCACCTTTTTCTTCCAGCCGGGTATTCCATCACGAAAAAACCCGAATACGCCAGACGAAAACGTACGTCTAACCCAAACTCTGGCGGAGGGTCATGCGGCGGCACTGGATGAACAAGGCCGGTTGTATTTTACTGAAGAAGCCTTTGATGATTTCTATGTTGGGAAAGGTTCCACTTATCCTGATGTGCAAGGTGCTATCGGTATCCTTTTTGAGCAGGCTTCTAGCCGTGGTCATGCCCAAGACTCTATTAATGGCTTATTAGAGTTTCCTTTTACCATTCAAAACCAATTTACCACGTCGTTAACCAGCATGTATGGCGCTCACGCCAATAAGAAGTGGTTCTTGGATTACCAACAACGTTTTTACGATGACTCGATGGCCGCAGCTAAAAAAGCTGACTTTAACGGCTATGTGGTAGGTGATGAAACCGATCCTGCGCGGCTACACGAGATGCTTAACATTTTGCGTCAGCACGGCGTTCAGAGTTATGTGTTAACCGATGATCTAAAACTAAACGGGGTCACTTACCAAGCAGATCATGCTGCTTACATCCCGCTAGAACAACCTCAGTATTTATTGATTCGTGCGATGTTCATGAATCAGAAGAGCTTTAAAGACAATACTTTCTATGATGTTTCGGCATGGACCCTACCCCATGCGTTTAACCTGAACTGGGCAACCTACGATGGTCGCCGCGTAAAAATTGCCGACCAAGCGTGGCAACCCACCACCACCCCTAACCATGACTTGGCTGCTGATGCCTACGCTTATGCGTTTGAATGGCACCATTATTTTGCCCCGAAAACTCTGAACCGGTTATTGCAAGCGGGCATTCATGTGCGTCAAGCAAACCAAGCTTTTACTGCATCGACTAGCGCGGGCGATTATAACTTCACGGCTGGTACCGTGGTGGTGACTAAAGCCTATCAGCAACAAGATTGGGCTGAAGTACAACAGCAGCTTGCCGCCATTACCGCAGAAACCGGCGTAACAGTGCATGCCATCAGCTCGGGTTTAACCCGGCGCGGTATTGACCTTGGTAGCCGTAATTTGGCACCGGTGAAACCTATCCAAGTGATGATGCTAGTAGGTAACGATGCCAACATGTACGAAGGCGGCGAAGCTTGGTATTACCTCGATCGCCATGTTGGTGTACCACTTTCGATGGTTGATACGGACCGTTTTGGTGGCGTTGATTTAAGCCGCTATACGCACATTTTAATGGTCGACGGTCGTTATTCTAACCTGTCTAAGCGAGACGCAGAGCGACTGCAGCAATGGGTGCGCGACGGCGGTGTGGTAATTGGCCAACAAAACGGTGCACGTTGGTTAAGTCAGCATGATATTTTGGCGGCCGAATTTGTGAATTCAGATGAGTTTTCGAAGAAGTTTCCAACCGCGGGACTCACTTTTGCCGACCAAGATCATTTTTACGGTCAGCGCCGCGTAGCCGGAGCTATCTTTGAACTTGAATTAGATGCTACCCATCCGCTTACGTTTGGCTATCCTCGCGCTACCTTGCCGGTCTTTAAAGACAGCTTAAATGCGATGGTGGTGCCTGAGCAGCCGTTTGTTACCGTGGCAACATACCGTGCTAACGATCCACTGTTAGCCGGTTTTGCCGCCTCTCAGAACCGTGAAGTATTGGCAGGTAAAGCAGCAATCATCGCCCATCGTCACGGTCGTGGCCGCGTTATTGCCTTTACCGATGACATTAACTTCCGTGCCTTCTTCTGGGGCACCGCTAAGTTACTCAGTAATGCTATCTTCTTAGCAGATCAGGTCACTCCTAGCCTGAGCGACGAAGAAAATGCTGCCGAGGCTGCCGCTGAAGCGGCTGAAAGTGCTCACTAAGCACCTCTCTTAGGAGTTATTCATTGAGCGGTGGATGAGGTTCAGCAAAAGCGAACGTCCATGCATCCACCGCTTTGGCGCCGCGCTGCTCAATTGCAGCTGCGGCCGCCGATATTGATGCGCCCGTAGTCAGCACATCATCCACCACCGCGACCGTGAGCCCGGTCATATTACCAGTGCAATACAGACTGCGCTGCATACTATCCCAACGTTGTGAGGCACTGCTATGATGTTGTTGGGTACCGGTATCGTAGAGTCGTCGTAAACCACCACTAATGATCGGCAACTGCAACTGTTCAGCGACCGCCCGCGCCAGCAATCCGGCTTGATTATAACCACGCTTAACCCAACGCGAATAACTCATCGGCATCGCCATAATCGCATCTGGCCGGGGCTTATCCTGATAGCAATGCAGTACCTGGGCCACCATCAAGGGTGCTAGCACCTGAGCTAACTCGGGACAACTGTGGAATTTAAAACGATGCACGAGTGAGCGCGTATCTGCTTGCCAGCTCATCGCCGCATACCAGTATCGCCCTTGCGCTCGTTCGGGTTGCTGACAACGCCATTTTAGGCAGCTCGGCGGTAATCGCGGTAGGTCATACAAACACACCAAACAGAGTCCGCCACCTGTTCGACCAGTTAAAGATTGATTACAGAGCCAGCAATAACCTAACATAGAGGGCCTTTTTTCAAGTGGTTTAAGTTAGCAAGGACACTCATGGTAGACTCAGTTTGGCGCGCCGTCAGGGGCACAGGGACGGATATTGTGGTACTCCATGGCTGGGGTTTGAATGCGAACATCTGGACGCCAATTGTCGCTGATTTAGCCAAATTAGGCCGTGTCCATCGCCTAGACCTACCCGGCTATGGCGAGTCACCTTGGCCTGCGGACCGCGAACTGACGTTTGCTAATCTGTGTGAACTCACGCTAGCAGCCTTGCCTTCACACTGTCATTTAATCGGCTGGTCTCTTGGCGGCTTAGTAGCAAGCCAGATCGGATTGCAAGCTCCAGAACGCCTGCATAGCTTAACCACCGTAGCTTCATCGCCTTATTTTCCTGCAACACCTGAATGGCCAGGCATCGAACCGCATATCTTGCATACCTTTGCGAAACAACTGAGCAAAGATTTCAAACGTACGGTGGAACGCTTCCTGGCGCTCCAGTCGTTAGGCGCGCCGCATGCCAAAGAAGATATTAAACAGATTAAAGCATGGCTTTTTGCCAAACCGATGGCGACCCCTGCGGTGCTCGATGCTGGTTTAGATATGTTGGCCAGTGTGGATTTGCGTCCGCAGTTGGCGCAACTGGCGGTACCTTTATTGCGGGTTTATGGCAAATTAGATGCGTTAGTGCCGGCCGCAGTAGCTGACCACGTAAGCCAGCTCCTGCCAAGCACTGCGAGCGCACAGCATCAGTATCTGGCGCCACGCTGTAGTCATGCGCCTTTCATCAGCGATCCGAGCGGCTTTATGGCCGCCCTACAACCCTTTTTGCAGCAATACGCGCCCAGTTAACGCTGACATTGTGGGCAATACACGGTACTACGCTGACCTAAACGGATTTCTTTCAAGGTGCTCTTGCACTGCATGCAAGCTTTACCGCCGCGCCCGTACACCATCAGTTCTTGCTTGAAGTAACCAGGCTGACCATCGGCTTGAGTGAAATCTTGCAAGGTAGTGCCGCCTTGTTCAATGGCTCTAGCAAGGGTTTCTTTGATGATGGGCACCAAGCGTTGATAACGTGCTTTACTGACTTTACCAGCAGCACGTTTTGGATGAATTCCCGCTTTAAACAAAGACTCATTGGCGTAGATGTTCCCTACCCCAACCACCACATGATTATCCATAATGAAGGTTTTAATGGCTTGCTGGCGGCCACGCGAGGCGTTGAATAGATAGTCTAAGGTAAAGTCATCGGTTAAGGGTTCCGGCCCTAACTCGCGCAATAACGGGTGATCCGCACTAGGATGAGTTGCGCTGTACAACCAACAACCAAAGCGGCGCGGGTCGTTAAAGCGTAAACAAAGGCCGGATCCTAGCACCAGATCAATATGGTCATGTTTAACTACCAGACTATCTGCGGGTACCACCCGCAAAGCTCCGGACATCCCCAAGTGCACAATCAGGTAGCCCTTTGTGGTGCTAATAATCAGGTATTTGGAGCGGCGTTCGACGCCTTCGATGGTAGCCCCAGCAACTGTTTCTAAAGAAGCTGGAACCGGCCAGCGTAAGCGTCGATCACGGACAATTACCTGGGTAATCTGTTGCCCTGTAAGATGGGGGCTGATACCTAGACGACTGACTTCAACTTCGGGTAATTCTGGCATGGCTAGACCTCATCAAAAAATACCGCGCAGCTTGTGTTTATAGCTACGCTATTTTATATTCCCGCTCTTGTTCTACACCACATATTTGCAGTATGTTGAGGCATGCACCACATGACCGCCGAAATTAGTTTAAGCGAACAACAATTTCGTACTCAAGCTATTGATTATGACCAGCTTGCTGCGCACGGGTATGTTATTGTACCGCAGTATCTAGCTGCGCCTTACTGCCTGCAATTGTACCAGTATGCCCAACAATTGAGTAGCAACTGCTGGCAACAGGCCGGCATCGGTCGGGCTGATCAGTACACCACCAATACGGCCGTGCGCCAGGATAAGATCCGCTGGTTACAACGCGAATTTGCACTTGAAAACGCTTATTTAACCATGATGGATAACTTGCGCTTAGAAGTAAATCGCGAGCTCTTTATGGGTTTATTTGATTACGAGTGCCACCTTGCTCACTATCCGCCTGGTGCTTTTTATCGCAAACACCTAGATGCTTTTAAAGGTCGCAGTAATCGTATCTTAACCAGCGTGTTCTACTTAAATCCAGATTGGCAAGACGCCGATGGTGGGCAACTCATTATTTATGGTAAACGTGGTGAGGTGCTCGAGACGGTGCTCCCCGAGGCGGGCAAGTTAGTGCTGTTTTTAAGCGATGTGTTTGTGCATGAAGTACTTGCCGGACAACGCGACCGTTATAGCATTACCGGCTGGTATCGGCATAACAATAGTATCAATGGTGTTATTGATCCTACCCGTTAACCCGGTGCTTGAGCACACTAAATAGCGCCCATAAAAAAACCCAGCTAGGCTGGGTTTTTTTATGCTCAGAAGAAGCTTACTTAATTTTAGCTTCTTTGAAAACCACGTGCTTACGAACCACTGGATCGTATTTTTTGATTTCCATTTTTTCTGGCATGTTGCGCTTGTTCTTGTCGGTAGTGTAGAAATAACCAGTACCGGCAGAAGAAACTAAACGAATCTTATCACGCATGGTTTATCTCCTTACACAGCTTCGCCACGAGCGCGCAAATCTGCGAGCACCGCGTCGATACCATTTTTATCAACAATACGCATACCTTTGGTAGAGATACGCAATTTAACCCAACGCTTTTCTGATTCTACCCAGAAGCGGTGTGATTGCAGGTTCGGCAGGAAACGACGCTTGGTCGCATTGCGCGCGTGAGAACGGTTATTACCGGTAACCGGACGCTTTCCTGTAACTTGACATACTCGTGACATTCTATTTACTCCAAAATTGCTTCAAGCTCGCCTGTCGCCCATCGCGGCCTTGCCTTGAATCCGAGGGCGCATTTTATACAGCAAATTGGCCCGGCAATCAAGTGATCGCAGATATTTTTTGATCTTTCTGATCCTATAAACGGCGGCGCTACTTTACTACAACAACCCTCGTTCAGCAAATGAAACTGGTGATCCAGCACCAATTATAAAGTGATCGAGTAGCGCGACGTCGATCATCGCTAGGGCTCGCTTCAAGCGCTCAGTGACGCGCTGGTCGGCTTGGCTAGGTTCAGCCACCCCGGACGGATGATTGTGCGCTAGTATAACCGCTGCCGCATTACATTGCAGTACTAACTTAACCACCTCACGCGGATAAACTGGAGCCGCATTGATGGTGCCCTGAAATAATTCCACGTATTTTAACAGCCGGTGCTGACTATCAAGTAGCAGCACCACAAACACTTCGCGTTCTTGATGACGCAACTGTGCGGTAAGATAGTCACGCACCATGGAGGGTTGGGTAAAGCCATCGTCACGCCGTAATTGCCAAGCCAAATAGCGCCGTGAAATTTCCATCACCACTTGCAATTGCATTACCCGGGCCGGGCCAATCCCTGTCTGCTGCAGGAGACTCTCGGCGGGCGCCGCGAGCAAACCGCCAATACCCTCGTAATGGCTCAACAGGTCGCGTGAGTAGGTGACCACATCTTTGCCCTTAACTCCGGTGCCGAGCAAGATAGCCAATAATTCAGCATCGGTTAAGGTGGCGACTCCTAGTTCAGCCATTTTTTCGCGTGGGCGCTCAGCGACTGGCCAATCTTTTACGGTGGGCATGGTTACTTTCCTTGTTTACTCAGATGTGTCAGAGCGCCTAATGTAGCTAATTTTGACCGACGATCGGCCGCCATTGGTTAACGACCCAAAGCCAGAAGGTCTGATATTCATGCGCCAAAGCGCTAAACTAAGGGCTTGCGCAGCAGGCGTGCGTCCTTATCTAAGCTAGATTGCGTGATTGAAAAGTACCACGTCAGATATCGCCTAAAGCTATCCCAATGTGCTAAGGTAAAGACCTTGTAAAGGTAAGGACTTACTATGACTTATAGCCCCGAGCAACCGCTAGCCGACCGCAACATACTGGTGGGTGTAAGCGGTGGTATTGCCGCTTATAAAATTCCCGAATTGGTGCGTCGTCTGCGTGATTACGGCGCCTCTGTGCGCGTGGTGATGACCCAAGGTGCCCAAGCCTTTATCACGCCACTAACGCTCCAAGCGGTATCGGGACATCCGGTGCATCATGACTTGCTTGACCCTGCGGCCGAAGCTGCCATGGGCCATATAGAATTGGCTAAATGGGCTGATTTAGTGCTGCTAGCGCCTGCGAGTGCAAATATGCTGGCAAGACTTGCTAACGGCAGCGCTGATGACTTACTTAGCACCCTGTGCTTAGCTACTGCCGCTCCTATCTGGGTGGCACCTGCCATGAACCAGCAGATGTGGGCAGCACCAGCAGTACAAGCTAACTTGCAACGGATTAAGCAGTACGGCATGCAGCTGATAGAACCTAATAGCGGTGCTCAAGCTTGCGGTGATGTTGGTAGTGGGCGTATGCCAGAACCGCTAGAGCTGCGAGAGCTGGTAGTACGGGCGTTAGCAGCGGATAAACAATCTGTGGCTGCTCTTCTGGCGAATCAACACGTGGTGATTACCGCAGGTCCCACCCGCGAGGCGATCGACCCGGTACGCTATTTGTCTAACCATAGCTCGGGTAAAATGGGGTTCGCTTTAGCTACGGCGGCGCAACAACTAGGCGCTACTGTGACTTTAATTGCCGGCCCTTGTCAGCTCCCCACTCCAGCAGGCGTGACGCGCATCGATGTGACTAGTGCTGAGGACATGTTAGCGGCAGTGTTAGCAGCGGTTCCCTCAGCCGACATTTTTATTGGGTGTGCAGCAGTCGCCGATTATCGTCCGGCAACCGTTGCTAGCCATAAAATGAAAAAGACCGCGGAGCAAGATGAGTTAGCTCTGACTCTCATTAAGAACCCAGATATTTTGGCCACCGTCAGTAACTTACCTAAGCCACCTTTTACTATTGGCTTCGCCGCTGAAACCAATGACGTTGCCCGGTATGCCCAAAGTAAATTGGTACGAAAGAAACTCGCGATGATCGCTGCTAACGATGTTAGTAGCAGCGCTATCGGCTTTAACAGCGACGTCAATGCCATGACACTCTACTGGCACGACCAACAAGGGCAACTCAAGCACTTAGATCTGCCGGTGGCAGATAAACTGAGTATTGCTACCCAGTTGTTACAGCATGCCGTTAAACTAAAAAATAGCCATGACTTTTCTTTTCAAAGTGGCGCAGATTCAGCAACCTCTTAAGTTTAGAACCAGGAACCCAGCATGACTGCTATCGACCTTAAAATTCTTGACCCTAAAATTGGCCAAAGCATCCCCTTGCCAACTTACGCAACCCCAGGTTCAGCCGGCCTAGATTTGCGTGCTTGTCTTGACCAACCACTTACGGTGGAGCCAGGCGAGACCCATCTGGTAGGAACCGGGCTAGCGATTCATATCGCCGACCCTAACCTTGCCGCTACCCTGCTGCCACGTTCTGGATTGGGACATAAACATGGCTTGGTGCTAGGTAATTTAGTGGGGTTAATCGATTCAGATTATCAAGGTGAACTGAAAGTGTCGGTTTGGAACCGCAGCACTAATGCTTATACCATTGAGCCTGGCGAGCGCATTGCGCAGATGGTTATCGTGCCGGTGGTGCAAGTGCAATTTAATCTCGTTGAAGATTTTTCTGAGTCCGACAGAGGCGCCGGTGGCTTCGGTCATTCGGGTACCCGCTAAGCCGTGCTAAATAGGCTCTGCTACTAAGAATCATAACCAAGGAAGCAACCACGTGACCGCAAAACAGAATCGTAAACAGGATATTTTAGCGGCTCTCGCCGCCATGTTAGAAACCAGCCCGGGCCAACGCATCACCACAGCCCGTTTGGCTGCTGAAGTGGGTGTCTCTGAGGCCGCTTTGTACCGTCATTTCGCCTCGAAAGCGAAAATGTTTGAAGGCCTGATTGATTTTACTGAAGATGCCATTTTGTCACGCATCAACCAGATCTTAGAAAATGAAAAAGACACGTTAGCGCGCTGTGAAATGATGGTGCGGCTAGTGCTTACTTTTGTTGAGCGTAACCCTGGCATCACGCGGGTGATTACCGGAGATGCCCTACTCGGTGAGCACGAACGTTTACGAGACCGAGTGACTGGCATTTTTGATAAGCTAGAAGCTAACTTCAAACAGGTATTACGGGAGCGTCGATTACGTGAGAAAGTGGTCGCTGGGCTAGATGAAGGGATGCTCGCCAA
Source organism: Pseudidiomarina sp. WS423 (assembly GCF_050750165.1). Taxonomy (NCBI): domain Bacteria; kingdom Pseudomonadati; phylum Pseudomonadota; class Gammaproteobacteria; order Alteromonadales; family Idiomarinaceae; genus Pseudidiomarina; species Pseudidiomarina sp. WS423. Next base: position 10,403 of record NZ_JBOJLN010000014.1, read on the forward strand.
TCTACTTATGGCTTATACCGATGGTAAAATCGCGCAGTTTGTGCGGTCAGGGTTTACCCATAAACCAACCACTCATTTTGAGCAGCAGTGGCAAACCATTGCGGAACAATTGCTACGCTAGTCAGGCAACTAGCACCAGAAGCATGAGCAGCTTAGACTGGTCTGCTTCTGGTCATATCAATGCATCGCTTAATTGTTCTCACTGGCTGTATCAGTCGCCACCGATTCAGACGTCCGAGCGCGGCTTAGCAAGTTAATTGCGGCTTGCTGTGGCGTGGTATCTCCGTACAGAACATCATACAACTGCTCACAAATCGGCATTTCCACACCATGGCGTCGTGCTAGAGTCACCACTTCGCGCGTGTTGCGATAGCCTTCCACCGCTTGGCCGATTTCAGCCATGGCTTGGTCAACCGTTTTGCCTTGACCCAAAGCCAAACCAAAACGCCGATTACGTGATTGGTTGTCGGTACAAGTTAGAATTAAGTCGCCTAATCCTGCCATGCCAGTAAAGGTTTCTGGTTTAGCCCCAAGCTTTAATCCTAATCGGGTGAGCTCAGCCAAGCCGCGTGTAATGAGGGCAGTGCGAGCATTAGCGCCAAAACCCACACCATCCGCCATCCCCGCACCAATAGCGATCACATTCTTAACGGCGCCACCTAACTGCACGCCAATAAAGTCGTCGTTGGTATAAACGCGAAAACTGCGATCGCAGTGCAGCAGTTCAGACAGATCTTCAACAAATTGCGGATCCGTAGAAGACATCGAGATAGCGGTAGGTAAACCTTTGGCCATTTCCATCGCAAAAGTTGGGCCAGAAAGCACCGCTAAGGCGTGCTCGTCACCCAAAATATCTTCTGCTACTTCAAATAATAACCGGCCTGTTTCGGGCTCTAAACCTTTGGTCGCCCATGCCACACGGGCATCAGGCAATAATTGCGGCGCAATATCTTGTAGTACTTGCTTAAAGCCGCCACTGGGCACAACCACCACTATATTATGGCACGCAGCTACCGCTTCAGCTAAGTCTGCAGTAACTTGGAGATTATCAGGTAAGGTAATGCCTGGCAGATAGCGTTTGTTCTCGCGCTCAGCAGCCATAGCTGCAACTTGCTCGGCATCGCGACCCCATAAACAGGTCGCCGTACCCTTACGGGCAAAACAAAGTGCTAGGGCGGTTCCATAAGAACCGGCTCCTAGCACTGTTACTTGTGCATTACGCATTCGTTTTGCAATCTAACTTATTGCTGAGTAGCTTCGGCAGCTTCTTGCTGCTGACGCTGGATATGCTGAGCAAATACCGCGTCGAAGTTAACTGGCGCTAAGTTCAATTGTGGGAAGGTTGCGCGGCTAACTAAGCTAGACAAAGTTTCGCGTGCGTATGGGAACAAGATATTCGGGCAGAACGCGCCTAATAAGTGTGCACGTTGACCATCTTCGAGTGAATCAGCGATGGTGAAAATACCTGCTTGGTGAACTTCAGCCAAGAACGCTACTTCGCCATTTACTTTGTTGGTTGCAGTAATTTTCAACACAACTTCGTAGGTGTTGTCTTCTAACTTAGTGTTATTCACATTTAAGTCTAAGCTCAACTCTGGCTTCCACTCTTGACGGAAAACTGCCGGCGAGTTTGGCGCTTCAAACGAAACATCTTTGACATAGACGCGTTGAATTTGGAATGCTTGTTGTTGTGGTGCGTCGTCCTGTGCGGCGCCATTTACTTGCTGTTCATCAGCCATTGTTCTACTTCCTATTGCTTGATCAAACGATTATTTTTTTACCAGTGGGAAACTGGCGCCCTGCCAGGCAGAAATTCCACCTTGGAGTATTGCAACCTGTTCAAACCCAGCTTTAGCTAACGTAGCTGCAGCCCCTTTTGCGGTCATTCCCGTTGCGCATACCACCACGATGGGGGCAGATTTGAATTTCTCAAGTGGTGCCAGTTCATTTTTCCGGATTTTATCGGCAGTTAAATGCAGAGAATCCTGAATGTGCCCTTTACGGTACTCATCCACCGAGCGAATATCAACATACACCCCATCATTTCTATTAATTAATAAGGTTGCTTGCTGCGGGGTCAAACTTTTTATTTTGGAAGTTGCGGCTTGAACATAAGTAACCACAATGGCAATTAAAAGAATAACCCAAAGCAGACTCATAAATAGGTGGTCTGCAGCGAAGGCAAGGATTTGCTCCATGGTGAACGTAACTCCAGTTGAAAAACAAGCCACAGAGTATACCTACTGATTTGCCCGTTGCCAGTAAAATTTGGTGTTAATGAATGTCTAGAAAGGGTGCGGAGCAAGCTAAAATCGCATAAAATAGATTCAATTTGATGAATTTACTAAAAAACCACCGAGGATGTTATGGGTAAAGCGCATACACCATTGGCGTTAATTATTTTAGACGGTTGGGGCCATCGTGAGGCAGTTGCCGATAATGCGATAGCGGCAGCACATACTCCGACTATGGATGCCCTGTGGCAACAATGCCCACATACATTGATTGACGGCTCAGGGATGGCAGTAGGCCTACCCGACGGGCAAATGGGTAACTCTGAGGTGGGCCATGTGAACCTTGGTGCAGGCCGTGTGGTGTATCAAGACTTTACCCGCATCAGCAAAGCTATCAGCGATGGCGATTTCTTTGCTAATCCTGCTTTAACTGAGGCGGTAGACAAGGCGGTGCGGGCCGACCAAGCGGTTCACATCATGGGGCTGTTATCACCAGGTGGCGTGCATAGTCACGAAGACCATCTGTTAGCCATGGTTGAACTAGCCGCCCAGCGCGGGGCACAAAAAATTTATGTGCATGGATTTCTAGACGGTCGTGACACCCCACCACGTTCTGCCAAAGCTTCTCTGGAGCGCTTTGATGCCTTGTTTAGTCAGCTTGGCGTGGGGCGATTTGCAAGTCTATGCGGACGCTACTTTGCGATGGACCGAGATAAGCGCTGGGAGCGAGTCGCGCAAGCTTGGGATTTAATCGTCCATGGCAAGGCTTCTTATCAAGCAGATAGTGCCTTAGTAGCACTTGCTGATGCCTACGAACGTGGCGAAAATGACGAGTTTGTGCAAGCCACCCGGATTGGCGATAAAGCGCCGATGCAAGAGGGTGATGCAGTGATCTTCATGAACTTCCGCGCCGACCGCGCGCGTCAACTGAGCCACGCCTTTTTAGATCAAGACTTTACTGGATTTGACCGTGGTCAGCGGCCCCAGTTAGGAGCCTTTGTTATGCTTACAGAATATGCAGCAGAGCTGAATGGCCCCGTTGCCTATCCGCCTGAGTCTCTGCATAACGTTTTAGGCGAATGGCTCGCCAAGCATGACTACACCCAGTTGCGTATTTCTGAAACCGAAAAGTATGCGCATGTCACCTTTTTCTTCAGTGGCGGACGGGAACAAGAGTTTGCTGGGGAACAGCGAGTGTTGATCCCATCTCCCAATGTAGCAACCTACGATTTGCAGCCAGAGATGAATTCCGAGCTACTCACTGATGAGTTGGTTGCCGCTATTCGCGCCGGCCAACATGACGTGATTATCTGTAACTACCCGAACGGCGACATGGTCGGTCATACGGGCAATTTTGCCGCAGCGGTACAGGCTTGTGAAGCTGTCGATCGTTGTATTGCGCGGGTGGTTGAAGCGCTGCGCGAGGTTGGCGGTGAGTGTCTAATTACTGCAGATCACGGCAATGCTGAGCAAATGCAAGACCACCATACCGGCCAATCACACACTGCCCACACCAGTGAGCTGGTGCCGTTTATTTATGTGGGTCGTGATGCCACAGCTCGTGCCGGTGGCACCTTGTCTGATGTAGCTCCTACGATGCTGCATTTATTAGGGCTACCAACTCCGCCAGAAATGACGGGCAAACCCATTGTTACCTTAACTCAAAGCAGCTAATGGTAGCTACTTGGGGTCGCTGGCTGGCGCTGACATTCTGGCTCTTAAGTAGTGCTGCGACCGCAGCGCAGACGGACAGCCAAGCAGAGCAAGCTGCAACTGAAGCCCAGTTGCAGCAAATTGCGACTGAGCTTAAGCGCCGGCAGCAAGCCTTAGACCAACGCTCTGAACAACTCAGCTTAACTGAGCGCGAACTACAACAGTTAGAACGGCAAATAGCCAGTATTGCTAACGAACTTAACCATACCGCCACCGAGCTAGCGGCGACTGTCGCTCGTATCAAGGATTTACAGCAACAGCAGCAGCAACTAGAACAGCAACAGCAACAACAGCTGGCGCTTTTGGCTGAACAAATTGATACCGCCTATCGGTTAGGCAAACACGATTATTTAAAGCTGTTATTGCAACAACAAGAGCCCAGCAAAATTGAGCGGGTGCTGGGCTACTATCGCTACTTTAATGAAGCTCGGATGCAGCAATTAGAGCAGCTGCAAGCTACCTATGCGCAACTAGAACAAGTACGGGCCGACGTTGATGAGCAACAAGCTAAGCAGCAACAGCAATTGGCTGAGCAGCGCCAGCAACAAGGCGTGTTGCAGCAACAACAGCAGCAACAACAACAACTTATCGCACGCTTAAATCGCGAGCAACAAGCGGATCAGCAAGCCATTAGCCAACTCCGCCAGAACCAAGAAGCCTTAGAGCAGGTGTTGGCGGCAATCATCGCAGCAATGCGCAATGAGCCGCAATTAAATGGATTGGCCGAGCTCAAGCGACAGTTACAGTGGCCTGCCGAGGGCAAAGTACAACGAGTGTTTGGTACAGCGCGAAGTGGCGGCTTACAGTGGAAAGGTGTGATCATTGACGCGGCAGATGGCACCCCTGTTACGGCTATCGCTGATGGCCGCGTCTTGTTTGCTAATTGGTTACGTGGCTACGGCCTATTACTAGTACTCGACCATGGCGATGGTTATATGAGCCTGTATGGCCACAACCAAACCATTTTACCCGCCGAGGGTGACATAGTGCGCCGTAATGAAACCATCGCCTTAGTGGGACAAAGCGGTGGCCGTGAGAGCCCAGCCTTGTATTTTGAGATCCGAGTTAAAGGCGACGCTGTTAACCCTACCCAGTGGTGTCGCTAAATGTCGCGCCCGTTGCTAGGGGGTGCTTGCCTGTTAATCTTGAGCTTGATCGCAAGCAAAGCCTTAGCCCAGCCTCCTCAGCTACTAACCCCGCCATTCAGCGAAGCGCCAAAGCCAGCCAAGATTGCTCTCGTGATTGACGATGTGGGCCACCACCTTCGCCATCAAGAGTTTCTCGACTTAGCTATACCTATTACTATAGCTATCTTACCAGGCTCGCCGCATGCCACTAAACTAGCGACCACTGCGCATCAGGCTGGTCATCAGGTGATGCTGCACCTACCGATGCAAGCTCAAGGACAGCAGACCGCCACAGAAGCTGGCATGCTAAGCGCGAGCGACTCGTTAGCACATATTGAACTCTTGCTTGATTATGCATTGCAGCAGGTGCCCCATGCACAAGGGGTGAACAATCATCAAGGCAGCTATTTAACCGAACAAGAACAAAGTATGGCGTGGTTGATGCAAGCCTTAAAGCAGCGTCAGTTGTATTTTTTAGATAGCCGTACTAGCGCAGCTACCGTGGCAGAACAACAGGCCCTTGCTCATGGCGTACCCACCATAAGGCGGCATGTATTTCTTGATAATCAGTTGCAGCAGGTGGCGTTAGAACAAGCTTGGCAGGGACTCCTAGAATTGGCCCAACAGCAGTCGCAGGCGGTGGTGATTGCGCACCCTCACCCAGAAACATTGGCCTTTCTAAAAGCAAAGATTCCGCTGTTGCCAACGGAATCTTTTCAGTTTGTGTACGTTTCTGAGCTCTTAAATTAAGCCATCGCTAAACGCAATTTCTTCATTGCATTCACTTCTAACTGGCGTACTCGCTCGGCTGACACTTGATATTTTTCTGCCAGCTCTTGTAGGGTCGTTTTATTCTCTTCATCTAACCAACGCGCCCTAACAATATCTTGGCTACGCTCATCCAGAGTATTAATTGCCGATAATAAACGCTGCTGAGTATGAGACTCCCACTGCTCTTGCTCAACTTCTTCAGCGAGGTCTGAGCGCTTATCTTCTAGATATTGAGCCGGTGAGTAATTGCTACCTTCGCGCGCATCATCATCGTCTGAGCTCAACTCAAAGGCTTGGTCATGGGCACTCATTCGAGCTTCCATTTCCAATACTTCAGAAGTACTAACACCTAAAGTTTCAGCTACCGTGTTTACTTCATCTTGAGTAAACCAACCCAAACGCTTTTTCATTTTGCGCAGGTTGAAGAACAATTTACGTTGTGCTTTGGTAGTAGCGATTTTGACTAAACGCCAGTTCTTCAGCACGTACTCATGGATTTCAGCTTTAATCCAATGCACCGCGAAAGATACCAAGCGTACCCCCACGGTCGGGTCAAACCGGCGTACAGCTTTCATCAAGCCAATGTTGCCTTCTTGAATTAAATCGGCCTGAGGCAAGCCATAACCTGAGTAGCTGCGGGCCACATGTACGACAAAGCGCAGGTGCGACATGATGAGCTGACGTGCAGCCTCTAAATCGTCCTGTTCTTGTAGGCGCTCCGCCAACTCGCGTTCTTCTTCTGCTGACAGCATAGGAATGCGATTCACTGACGAAATATACGCCTCTAAGCTACCGCTCGATTGCGGTACCGTTAATGCCATACTCGTAATTTCAGTGCTCATGCAACAACATCCTCTTTAAATTTGGGTGCCTGTACTAAGTTCTGCAGGCACCTACTCAGACTCTTTTTAAGCCTGAAAGTTCCCTCATTCTAGCAAAAACGACGCTGCTGACAATGGTTGTGAGATCTTTAACTCAGGTTTAACTTATGGGCTAAGCTAGGTCATTTCAATGGTTCGTACATGTTTTCTTACAGCAAGGTACGATCCAAGCAGCCCCAAACCAATTGCCACTAACCATAACACCATCATTTCACTAAAGTTTAAGCCTTCAATACGAAATTGGCTTTGATACAGTTCACTGACGTGAGCAACGGTACCGCTGATCCACCAAATGATCAACGCCGTTGCTACCCAAGCAATCACGCCACCCACCAGGCCATACCAAATGCCCGTATACAAAAAAGGCCGTTGAATATAGGCATCGGTAGCACCCACCAATTTCATCACCATGATTTCATCGCGTTTGCTATTGATATTCAAACGGATGGTATTGCCTACGATTAACACCACCGCCACACATAACAACAAAGCTAACGCTGATAAGCCATGGCGTATCACCGCTAAAATAGCCTCCAGCCTCGTCAGCCAATCTAAATCTAAGCGCGCTTCAGCTACTTCACGCTCTTGTTGTAACTGGCTAAGCAATTGCCGCGCTGTAGCCGCACTGCGCTGTGCTGCTACCGGGGTAACAATAAGCACATCCGGCAAAGGGTTCTGTTGCAATGCCGCCAACGCATCACCAAAGCCCGACTGTTCTTTAAACTCGCTCAAAGCTTGTTGTTTATCAATCCAACGTACAGATTCTATGGCACTAGACAAGCTCAAACGCTTATGCACAGTGTCTACTTCTTGCTGGGTTAAGTCTTTGCGCAAAAACAGCGTGATTTCTGCGGCATTCTGCCAATCAGCACCCAAGCTTTCCGTGTTTTTAACCACCACGTATAGCGTTGCTGGTAGCGTTAAACTTAACCCTAGCACCGCCATCGTCATCATGCTAGCCAACGGATAACGTAACAACTCGCCAAGACTAGCCAAGGCTTGTTGCACATTGTGCACCCAAAACATGACAAAACGTTGAAGCTTTGAAATGTTGACTTGGCTTGCCCCTTGTTGGCGTGATCGGAATAATAAACTCATGGCTTAATTCTCCTGCAAGCCATCGTTGATCATACGCCCATCACGCAAGGTTAGGGTGCGGTAGCGTAACCGCGCAATCAGGCCTAAATCGTGCGTTGCAATTAATACGGATACCCCCACCCGATTAAATTCTTCAAATAACCGAATAATATCCATAGATAGCTTAGGATCTAAGTTGCCGGTAGGTTCGTCCGCCAACAATAACGGCGGCTTATTGACCACGGCACGAGCTATCCCAACGCGCTGCTGCTCGCCGCCCGATAGCATATAGGGGTAGTGCCGAACTTTGTCCAACAGACCTACTTTCTCCAGTGCTGCATGCACCCGTTTTTTCGCTTCGGCCATACTGTAGCCTTCGATCAGCAGGGGCAGTGCGACATTGTCTAACACGGTTTTATCCATCAGCAGGCGGTGGTCTTGAAAAATCATTCCAATATCACGCCGCACATAAGGTACTTGCCGTGCCGAGATCCGTTTTAAATCGTGGCCATTGATGAGCACACGGCCAGCTGTTGGGCGCTCAAGGATACTTATTAATTTGAGCAAGGTACTTTTACCTGCCCCCGAATGACCCGTTAGAAACGCCATTTCACCTGGTTCCAGATGAAAGCTCACGTTGTTTAATGCCTGAAAGCCACCAGGGTAAGTTTTGCTTACTTGCTCAAATTTAATCATGCGTTATCACTGTGGGTTAACTCGCGCTGAAACAGCGCTGCAACAAACTCGTCCGCGACAAACGGGCGCAAATCGTCAATACCTTCGCCTACCCCAATATAACGAATAGGAATGTTAAATTGGTCGGCGATAGCAAAAATAACCCCACCTTTGGCGGTGCCATCAAGCTTGGTTAAAGTGATGCCAGATACCCCCACAGCTTCAGTGAAAAGCTTGGCTTGGCTGATGGCATTTTGCCCTGTGCCAGCATCTAGCGTCAGCATCACTTCATGCGGTGCGGTTTCGTCTAGCTTGCGCATCACCCGTACCACTTTTTTCAGTTCTTCCATCAAATGTGCTTTATTTTGCAAACGCCCGGCCGTGTCGGCAATCAAGACATCAACCCCGCGCGCTTTGGCCGCTTCTACCGCATCAAAAATTACGCTAGCACTATCAGCGCCGGTATGTTGAGCAATAACAGGGATATCGTTACGCTCACCCCACACTTGCAATTGCTCAACCGCTGCAGCCCTAAAAGTATCGCCAGCAGCTAGCATCACCGATTTGCCTTGGCGTTTAAATTGCTGGGCTAACTTACCAATAGTGGTGGTTTTACCTACTCCGTTCACACCTACCATCAAGATCACAAAAGGGCCATCTTGATTCACTTGTAATGGTTGCTCAACGGGCTTGAGGATCTCGGTTAAATCCTGCTGCAACAGGTCATACAAGGCATTGGCATCTTTCAACTGATGGCGGTTCGCATGCTGCGTTAAACGGTCGACAATACGCTGCGTGGTGGGAACCCCAATATCAGCCGTAAGCAACTGCGTTTCTAATTCCTCAAACAGCTCATCATCTATTTTTTTGTCTTTGAACAAGCCCCACAAGCCATCGCCGATAGCGCTTGATGTTTTTTTGAGGCCTTGGGTCAGGCGAGCCCACAAACCTTGTTTGGCCGGTTTAGCTGCCTTCTTAGCAGCTACCTCTGCAGTGACTTGGGCGCACACTTCGGCCGCATCTGGTGCTGCTATCGCCGCCACTGTTGTCGGCTCGGCTGGTTCAACTGGCTCGGCTTGTCCAGCTGGTTCAGCTGGTTCAACTGGTTCAACTGGTTCAACTGGTTCAACTGGTTCAACTGGTTCAACTGGTTCAACTGGTTCAGCGCTTTCGGCTAGTTCACTGCTTTCGGTTGGTTCTGTACTTTCAGTTAGTTCGCCAACTACAGCTGCTTCTTCGCGCTCGGCTGGTTCGCCAGCCTCCGCTATCGTGGCTTGGTCACTCACTGAATCACTGTTCGAATCTATGCTTGGATCAGTGGCAGAATCAGTGGTTGCTGGAGTTGAGGTTACCTCGGATGCCTCTTTGGGCTTGTCTTTTTTACGAAAAAACGAAAATAACGATCCTTTGGCCATGCTTGCTTTACCTTTGGAAGTTCTGTGCTGCTCGGTTACAATGCCCAACAGTTTACCATGTCAAACCCTAGAAGGCGTACTTTAGCATGCCAAACCGCTCAAACAAGCAGAAAAAAGCCAGCCACAAAGGTGCTGGCGAACTCCGCCTTATCGGTGGTTTTTTGCGTGGCCGCAAATTAAGCATCGCTGATTTACCAGGGCTACGACCAACCACCGATAGAATTCGCGAAACTCTATTCAACTGGCTGCAGTTTGAGCTGGCCCAACAACGCGTGCTAGACGCCTTTGCTGGCAGCGGAGCGCTAGGTTTCGAGGCGCTCTCACGGGGGGCTGCGAGCGTGACCCTGTTAGAGCGCAATAAGCAAGCCGCGACCTTATTGCAACAACATGCAAAGGTACTCAACCAAGCCATGCAGGCCAGAGACCTACCAGAGCCTTGTCAGGCCGAGGCACTAGCAACGGATGCTTTAACCTATTTAGCGCAACCAGCGCCGCAGCAGTTTGATGTGGTCTTTATCGACCCGCCGTTTCAACAAGGCCTTGCTGATAAATGCATTGCGGCACTTGAGCAGCAGCAATGGCTAGCACCAGACAGTTGGGTGTATGTGGAAACAGAGGCGAATTGGATTGCGCAAGTGCCAGCTCATTGGCATTTGTATCGAGAGAAGCGAGCTGGCCAAGTCGCCTTTCGCTTATATCAAGTAACTAGCACCAACGTGACTCCGATACCAGAGTGACAGTAAATTAGGATACCAATAATGAGTATGGCAGTTTGGGCAGGACGTTTATTATTTGCTTTGGTATGGGCCGCGATGCTAGCCAATTTGGTCTGGCCGTTTCCTGGTAAAGGCTTTGCGCTTTTTCTCATCTTAATGATGGTACTGATTGCGGTGCATTTGTTGCAATTACTGATGTTTGTCACCGTCTACAAAGAGCATATTTTGTGGCGACGAGGTGACTATTGGCAAATAGTCATTTTTGGCATTATTGGTTGGCTTGCCATTGTCCAATCACAACCGCAACGCCAACCAAAGTAGAGTCGTTAATCAGCTAAGCTAACCCCAATATTGGAGACGCCTTCGTCTGCTACCATTTGGCGCACCTGTTGCACCAGTGCCTGACTTGGTTGAGGCTGGCTGGCGGCAAGGGTCTCCAAAAAGTTTAACATGGCTTGTTGCACTTCAACTTCGTACACCGCCAACTCATGCTCGCGCAATAGTTTGCGGCGCTGCTCGGCAGACATCTCAGCACCTTCGGTTAGCTCAAGGAATTTCGCTACGCCAGCTTGAGATACTTTTGCGACGCTAACGAAATCAGCGCTGTTGTTATCCATCAGTCCTTGCAATAAAGTACTGATTGCGGTGCAAGCATCCATCGCCGGATAAACACCAAGCATATCGTGGCCATGTTCGCTAGGCGTCTCGTCATCGACTTTCTCTTGCCAGCGAGCAAAGTTCACTTTAACTTTCTTAGGTTGCCAGACCCATTCCCAACAGGCATTAAGTGCACCTTGCAAGGGTTTTGGATCACCAAAGCCGGTGACCTGATGAAAAAGCTCATAGTTAGGTAGCATGCGCTGGCACAAATAAAGCGCCAGCAGCGTTTGATAAGGCATAGGTAGCGCACGAATGCGCTCAAAAGTATTGAGTACCGCCATAATGTCCTCATATTTATTTAGTCACAGGAGTATACATGCATTTATCACTAAACACCGAATACTCTGAGGTTGTTGCAGCAGCAAAACGACTGGCGGGGCGCACTCGGCGTACCAATGTCATCGTCAATCAGCACCTTAATGACGCTTTAGGTGCTACCTTGATGCTCAAATGTGAACATACTCAACACACGGGGGCGTTTAAATTTCGAGGCGCTTGTAATGCCCTTTTGCAGCTTACCCCAGCGCAACGTCAAGCGGGGGTGTATACGGTTTCTTCAGGCAATCATGGTGCCGCTTTAGCTGCGGCTGGGCAACAGCTGGGTATTGCGGTAACCGTTGGGGTCGCCACCAATGCCTCACCGATAAAACGCGCGAACATGCAGCGCTATGGCGCCGAATTGATCGATATAGAGCCTGGCATGGCTGCCCGTGAAGCTTTTGTCGCAGCTCGCGAACCTAGTGGTGGCATCTTTGTGCCACCCTACGACCATCCTCACATTCTGCAAGGCCAAGGCACGGCGGCGCTAGAATTATTACAAGAGTATCCAGAGTTAGATGTGTTACTCGCCCCGCTTGGTGGCGGCGGTCTGTTAAGCGGGACTGCGATCGTGGGTAAGCAGCACCAAGTAGCCAACGTGTATGGGATTGAACCTGAATTAGCTGCCGATGGCTATGCCAGTTTTAAAACCGGTGTGTTGCAACCAGCAATGCCACCGTTGAGCATTTGTGATGGCTTGCTCACCCGCGTCGGAGAGCATACCTTTGCCCGTATTAAAGCGTGGGTAGATAAGATTTTACTGGTGAATGATGACCAAGTGCTGCAAGCCCAAGCTCTTGTATGGGAGCACACTCAACAATGGATAGAGCCATCGTCAGCAACGGTTATCGCAGCCATAACGCGCTACCCTGAGCTATTTCAGGGCAAGCGCATTGGCGTGATTATTAGTGGTGGTAATTGTCAGCGAGCAAATAACTGATCTAAGTCTTGGAAGGCCTTAAACTCAAGTGCATTGCCACAGTAATCGTAAAAGAACATGGTGGCTTGTTCGCCCGGCTGGCCGGCGAAGCGAATATGTGGCTCTATCACAAACTTGATGCCTGCCGCGGTCACTTGCTCAGCTAATTGCTGCCATTGCGGCATAGTTAGCACCACGCCAAAGTGAGGTACCGGAACCTCATGCCCATCAACCGGATTATGGTGAGCCACGCCAGCACGCTCGGGTGCTAAATGAGTCACTAATTGGTGCCCAAAGAAATCCCAGTCAACCCATTGTGCCGCGCTGCGCCCTTCAGCTAAGCCCAATACGTTACCGTAAAAGGCTCGCGCTTGCTCAATCGAGCTTACTGGAATAGCCAAATGAAAAGGTTGTAACTGCATTGACCCTACTGCCTCATGGCTCGTTAATCGTCTTAATTAATGTTTAATCGGCATGGCTGAGGCTGGCTTATGCCAGAGTCGGTAGCCGACTGCCAACATAAGCACCAACCAATTCACTGGCGGTACTAACCCTAAAGTTAGTACCGCTAAGGTATTCCACAACGGCTGGCGATAGTGCTGCCCTACCAATCCATAAAACAACAACGCCGCAAGTAAACCCTGCAATAAAAACAGGCTAATAGGCATAGATGTTCCTTAATGTCTCGTTATTATTGTGGAAATAAGCCTACCTTATCTTCATTGAATTGTAAAAGAAGCTTAAATTTTCTGACATATTAAGCGCTTAGAGCACGATCTAAATCGGCAATAAGGTCTTCAACGTCTTCAATCCCCACTGAAATCCTTACAAAGTTGTCAAGAATGCCCAACTTGGCTCGGTTTTCGGCAGGAATAGATGCATGGGTCATGATCGCCGGATGCTCAATCAAGCTCTCCACACCGCCCAAGCTTTCCGCTAGAGCGAAAATTTCTACAGCTTCTAAAAAGCGGCGTGCTTTATCGAGGTCGCCTTTCAATAAAATAGAAATCATGCCGCCAAAGCCGGTCATTTGTTGCTTAGCGAGCTGGTGTTGCGGGTGACTTGGTAAGCCCGGGTAAATGACTTTTTCTACTTGCGGATGCTGATCTAACCATTGTGCAATCTTGAGCGCAGCAGCATTATGGTGCTGCATACGCAACGCCAGCGTTTTCACCCCACGCAACGCTAAATAACTGTCGAATGGCCCAGCAATAGCACCTACAGCATTTTGTAAAAAGGTCATTTGCTCAGCTATCTCGGCGTTATCGCCAACCACCGCAATACCACCAACCATATCTGAGTGACCGTTCAAATATTTTGTAGCTGAGTGCATCACCACGTCTGCGCCGAGCTCCAACGGACGTTGATTAAAAGGTGTCGCAAAGGTGTTGTCCACCACAACCCAAATATTATGCTGCTTTGCTAGCTTGCACACGGCGGCAATATCAACCAACTTCAACATCGGATTACTTGGCGTTTCAATCCAAATCATCTTGGTACTGCCAGTAATAGCGGCAGCGACTGCTGCTAGATCGGTTAAATCGACGTACGAGAAGTTCAGCCCTGCTGAACGTCCACGAACCTTATCAAATAGACGGAAGGTACCGCCGTACAAGTCGTCCATCGCGATCACATGGTCCCCGCTGTTCAGCAGTTCCATGATGGTTGAGGTTGCGGCCATCCCTGAAGCGAACGCATAACCATGCTGGCCGCCCTCAAGATTCGCTACCGCGCGCTCCCAAGCAAAACGTGTTGGGTTGTGCGAGCGTGAATACTCAAACCCTTTGTGTACACCGGGGCTCTCTTGAATATACGTAGAGCTGGTAAAAATAGGCGGCATGACCGCGCCAGTCGCCGGTTCAGGTGCTTGTCCGCCATGAATAGCACGAGTTGCAAATTTTAGTGTCTTTTGGTCAGCCATTATTACTTCTCCAGCAGGCCTTTCTCGGCCATCCAATCGTCATTGTAGAGTTTTGATAAATAGCGATTACCAGTGTCACAAGCCAAGGTAACCACACGTTTAGGACTGGTTTGCTCACGGCAATAGCGGAGCGCGGCAGCAATCAAAGTACCGCTTGATGACCCTACCATCACGCCTTCTTTCACCAACAGCTCACGGGCCGTATGAAAGGCTTCTTTGTCACTGATAGCATAAGCTTTGTTAGCTAAGTTGATCTGACAAATATCTGGCACGAAATCTTCTCCTATGCCCTCTACTAACCAACTACCTGCAGTTACTTCTTCATTGCGATTAATCAAAGGTTCTAAAATAGAGCCCTCTGGGTCAGCGAGAACCAAATCAACCTGTGGGTTTTGTTCGCGTAAATAGCTACCAATACCGGATAGCGTTCCGCCTGAACCTACGCCGCACACAAAGGCATCCAGCTGGCCTTGCATCTGTTGCCAAATTTCAGGTCCGGTCGTGCGATAATGAGCTGCCACGTTGGCTGGGTTAGTAAATTGATTCACATAGAACCAACCATGTTCAGCAGCCAAGCGCTCAGCCATATCTTGGTAGTATTCAGGGTGGCCTTTACCCACGTCTGAACGAGTACGAATCACTTCAGCACCCATGGCTTTTAAGTTATTCACTTTTTCTGCCGACATTTTGTCTGGCATCACAATTTTTAGCGGGTAGCCTTTACTGGCAGCAACCAAGGCTAAGCCTAAACCAGTATTGCCTGCGGTAGCTTCAATAATCGTCATTCCAGGGCGTAATTTGCCCTGTTGTTCAGCGGCTTCAATCATGCTTACCGCAATACGGTCTTTAATAGAGCCGCCTGGATTCAGCAGTTCTAATTTTAAATACAACTCACAGGGGCCGGTATCAATATTACTAACTTTGACCATCGGCGTGTTGCCAATCATTTCTAAAACGTTCTGATAAACATGCATATGAATGAATTCCGCTACTAGGTTCGCTTAAAATATAATGGCATTATCGCACGGTGCAGTGTTCCATAGCAAAAGCCGGTGTGGCAGAGTAATAGCACCTGAGCTACATAACAATAAAGGATAATCATGGCTAATCAACCGCAACCTCAGTATCAGCAAGTTAGGCGTACATTGTTAACCCGAGCGAAACCAGCTTGGTACCTTAGCACCATTGCTGCCAGTGGCTTGCTGTTAAGTGCCTGCGGCCAACCAACAGCCTCGGTCGAAAGCCCTCAACAACAGTTCATGGCGGCTTTTAAACCTTATTGCGGACAAGCCTTCAGCGCCACTATCGTGGCCGATAATCAGCCGAGCCCAGCCTGGGATCATCCGTTAGTGGTGCATATTCGCGATTGTGAAGCTAATACCATTCGGATGCCGTTGCATGTTGGTGACGATCGTTCACGTACATGGGTACTAACCAGACAACAAACTCAACAACAAGAAGTTATTGATTTTCAACATTATCATTTGCATGAAGATGGTAGCGCGGATGCCGTCTCACCATACGGTGGCCAAACTGTACAAGCTGGCAGCGCTAGTAAGCAGGCATTTCCTGTCGATGAGGCCAGTAAAGCTTTGTTTGTCGCGAATGGATTGGATGTGTCTACCACCAATACTTGGACGTTTGAGTTTGTTGACGCCAATACCCTAAGCTATCAATTGAGCCGGCCGGGTCGTTTATTTGAAGTTCACATTGATCTCAGTCAACCCATACCAGTACCGCCACCAGCTTGGGGTTATCAGGAGTAGAGCCATGCTAGATTTACGGAGCGATACGGTCACCAAACCAACAGCGGCCATGCGTGCCGCAATGGCAGCAGCGCCCGTTGGCGATGATGTTTTTGGGGATGATCCTACCATCAATGCATTGCAACAACGCATTGCCAAATTGGCTGGTAAAGAAGCCGCGCTCATTGCTAGTAGTGGTACCCAAACCAATTTATTAGCTCTCCTCAGTCACTGTCAACGTGGCGATGAGTACTTAGTTGGTCAGGAATATCACACCTATCGCTATGAAGCTGGTGGCGCCGCAGTGCTAGGTGGCATCGTACCGCAGCCGTTTGAATTGGAAGCGGATGGTACGCTTAACTTAACTCAAGTCGAAAAACGAATTAAGCCCGATGACCCGCATTTTCCAATCACTCGCTTACTATCTTTGGAGAATACTCATACGGGTAAAGTGATTAGCCAAGACTTTATGCTCAAGGCACGTAAACTTTGCAATAAACATGGCCTTAAGCTGCATTTAGATGGTGCCCGCATTTTTAACGCCTGTGTAGCTAGTAAACAATCACTGGCCACCCTTGTTGAACCCTTCGATAGTGTCTCTATCTGTTTTTCTAAAGGGCTAGGCACGCCCATTGGCTCCGTCTTGGTAGGTTCGCACAAACTCATCGAACGTGCCCGGCGCTGGCGCAAAATGCTCGGTGGCGGCATGCGCCAAGCTGGGATCGTAGCGGCCGCAATGGATTATGCCCTTGACCATCATCTTGAGCGGCTTGCCGACGATCATCGGCATGCACAGCAACTACACGACGGATTAATGCAGTTAAGCCAGAACGGCGCTGCTATTACCGTAGAGCCAGCGCAAACTAACATGGTTTACCTCAACTACAACAGCACCGACGACGCGCAAAAAGTGAGCACACACTTACGTGAGCAGGGCATTATTGTTGGAGCAGGCCAACGGCTACGACTAGTCACTCATTTAGATATCAGCAGCCAGGATATTGAACGCGTGATCATTGCTTTTGATCAGGCCTTAAAGTTGTTGTAATTGTTGAAGTAACCGATCTAAAGCCCGATAACTTAAACTTTCGGCAAGATGGCTACGCTGAATCTCCGAAGCTTGTGCAGCGTCGGCAATGGTTCGCGCTAGCCGCAAGGTGCGGTGATAGGCCCGGTGAGATAACTGCAAGCGCTCGATGGCTTGCACCAAGAACTGATGATCCGCATCACTCAAACAGCAATGCTCTGCGAGTTGACTCGGTTTAAGCTCAACATTTAAACAGCCTTGTCGCGCCAGTTGTACCTTGCGTGCGCTGGCCACTTGTTGGCGCCAAAGCGAAGTTAGCGGTGGCTGAGCAACCTCACGCTGGGCGAGCACCTCCGGCTGTCGCGGCACATCCACTTGCATATCGATGCGATCAAGCAAGGGGCCAGAAAGCTTGCCAAGATAGCGCATGATTTGCTCTGGGCTCGAGCGCGCACTTGCCAAGGTGCCATCAAATTGTCCGCACGGTGATGGATTAAGAGCACAAACCAGTTGAAACTTTGCTGGAAACTGCGCTTGGTAACCCGCCCGGCTTATGGTGACGTGACCTGACTCCAAGGGTTCGCGCAGTGAATCTAACACATGACGCTGAAATTCTGGCAACTCATCTAAAAACAAAATTGAGCGATGAGCTAGAGAAATTTCACCTGGCCGTGGTGGCGAACCTCCGCCCACCAGTGCTGCTGCTGAACAGGAATGGTGCGGCGCTCGAACACAGCGTTGCTGCCAATGTTGGGGCTGCTCCGTTGCGTTTGAAATACTCCGTACTGCGGCTACTTCTAAGCCTTCTTGTTCAGCCAAATGAGGCAAGAGCCCCAGCAGGCGTTGGGCGAGCATGGTTTTGCCAGTGCCCGGGGGGCCTACAAAAAGTAAGTGATGACCTCCCATGGCCGCCAACAATAGCGCCCGCTTCGCTTGCTCTTGTCCAATGACATCGGCAACATCGCCAAAGGGTTCCAAATCGACATGGGGCTCTTGATACTTGATATAAGGAAGCCCATGCGGGCCCTGCAAATGGCTCACCACATCGCGCAGGCTGATGGCCGCAACACACTGTTGTTGCTTTAAGATGCTGGCTTCGGGGGCATTATCAAGGGGAATAACAGCTTCTCGGCCCTCATCTCGACAGGCCAATACCGCCGGCAAAACACCTAATACCGAACGTAAATCACCGTTAAGCGTTAACTCACCAAAAAATTCACGGCTTTCAACTTTTGCCGACGACAACTGCTTATCGGCCACTAATATGCCGATAGCTATAGCAAGATCATAGCGCGCACCGTGCTTAGGTAAATCTGCTGGAGCCAAATTGATGGTGATTTTTTTTGCTTTGGGGAATAAATATCCGCTGGCCATAATCGCTGATCTAACCCGATCCTTGGCTTCGCGCACACCAGCCTGCGGTAAACCGACCATGTTGAAACCAGGCAGACCCGCCGCTAGGCAAACTTCTACCGTAACTAAAGGGGCGTCCATACCATACAAGGCGCGCGTATAGACTTGCGCTAAACTGATTGAGCTCATAACCACTCCGTGGTGAAAAGACCTCAGTTTAGCGCGGTAAGAAGCACTTGTTGCTATCGCAATAGCGGATTGCGGCTGCCGATTTTACGCAACCTTGCTCGGCAAATGACTTACCAGTAATGCTCCATGGTGACATTACCAGGCTTGCGCCGGAGATTTTTCGGTAACCCGAGATCTGCGAGCACTTGCTTGGCATCACGAATCATGTCCGGATTACCACAAAGCATAACTTGTGCACTGCTATCTAACTGGTCTGCTAGCGCCGCTTGCAAAGCTCCTGATTCAATCAAAGCCGGCACCCGACCCGACAAAGCCCCGGTAACCTGCTCACGACTCACTATCGGCTGATAGCTGAATTGTTGTGGATACTGCTGTAACCACTGTTGCGCTAGGTTCTGATAGGCTAAATCGCTGGCATAACGCACCGCATGAACTAGATGAATCCGTTTGAACCGTTGCCAAGGCTCTGCGGTACCTAGCATCGAAAAATACGGCCCCACCCCGGTACCGGTCGCAATGAGCCACAAGCTCTCACCATCCGGCACTTCGTTCAGGGTAAAAAAGCCACTTGGTGGCTGTGATACTTCAATTCTTTGCCCTGCCTGTAAGCCATGTAATAACGGCGATAACAAGCCATCTTGAATACGATTGACCAAAAACTCCAATTCATCTGCGGTGGGCGCGTTAACCAATGAATACGCGCGTTGTATCCGTTGCCCGTCTACTTCTAAACCCAGACGCACAAATTGCCCCGCAATAAAATCAAACTTAGGAGTACGCACCTTTAAGGTGAATAAATCTTGATTCCAGGCGTAGTTTTCAACTACTTCGCCCGTTAGCCATTGTGCCATGATGATTTACTCTGGTTTTTGCATTGCTGCTAAATCACGCTCTAACTGCTCTACCCGCTGCCGTAGACGCAATAATAACTGCTGCTGCACATCTAATTCTTCACGCGTAACCACATCTAGTTTGCCTAACTGCTGCTGCAAAATAGTTTTTACGCGCTGTTCAAAACTACCCGCTAAATCTTTGATCCCCGCAGGAATGCTGTCATTAATCTGGCGGGCTATGTCTTCTATTTTTTTCGCATCCATAACAACCCCTTATCTTTATCTGGTGGTGGCTGACATCATTAACGTTTAGCTTAGCAAGAAGTTGCGGTAAAATCTGCTTTTCATACGCTTTACCCAGCTTTTGTCACCTCCAACAAGAAGGTTGTTTATTCGTCATGCTGTTGAACCCTCGTCAACAAGAGGCCGTGCGGGCCATTACTGGACCGGTACTGGTATTAGCTGGCGCAGGTAGTGGCAAAACACGAGTCATTACAGAAAAAATTGCCCATTTAATTACTCGATGTGGTTACCCAGCGAAACATATTGCGGCGGTGACCTTTACCAATAAAGCAGCCAAAGAAATGAAAGAGCGGGTTGGGCAAACTCTCGGTCGTGAGTATACCCGTGGATTAACGGTTTCTACTTTTCACACCTTGGGCTTAACGATTATCAAAAAAGAAGTCACTCAGCTCAACATGAAAGCGGGCTTCTCTTTATTTGATGATCAAGACAGCCTGGCACTCTTAAATGCCTTAACTGAACCTGAATTAGATGGAGACAAAGAGCTCCTGAAACGCTTACAACACAAGATTGGGCAATGGAAAAATGCCATGCTCCTGCCCGATCAGGCACTAGCCCAAGCGCAAACCGATGATGATAAGTTATTTGCTGAGTTTTATCGGCGCTATCAACAAAATATGAGAGCTTGCAACGCACTCGACTTTGACGATCTGATTTTACTGCCAACGCTCTTGCTGCGCACTAACGAGGCGGTTCGTCAGCGCTGGCAGCAGAAGTTTCAGTACCTTTTGGTTGATGAGTATCAAGATACCAATACCAGTCAGTACGAGCTCGTTCGGTTACTGGTGGGGGATCAAGCAAACTTTACGGTGGTAGGTGACGACGATCAGTCGATTTATTCTTGGCGTGGGGCCCAGCCCCAAAACTTGGCTTTGTTACAGCGTGATTTTCCGCAGTTGCAGGTGATTAAACTCGAGCAGAATTATCGTTCCCATGGGCGGATTCTAAAAGCGGCGAATATTCTTATCGAGAATAACCCCCACGTTTTTGAAAAGAAGCTCTTTTCAGAAATGGAATACGGAGTGCCACTGCGGGTTATTTACGGGCGTAATGAAGAACATGAAGCTGAACGAGTGGTCGCAGAAATTGTGCGTCGACGCTTTCTCGAGCGTACTCCTTATTCGCAATTTGCCTTGCTTTATCGGGGCAATCATCAAGCACGGATTTTCGAGAAAGCTTTGATTGCCAACCGAATTCCCTATCGTATGACTGGCGGCCAAAGCTTTTTTGCGCGGGCCGAAATCAAAGACATGATGGCCTATCTAAGGCTATTAGTTAATCCAACCGATGATACCGCCTTTATTCGCATCATTAACTGCCCCAAACGTGGCATCGGTCCGAATACCGTGGAGCGGATCGGCGAGTTAGCGCACGAGCTGCATACAGGGCTCCTTGAGGCAGCAAACCATCAAGCACTCAAAACTCGTTTGGGCGCACGCGAGTTTCAGTCGGTGCAATATTTTTGTCAGCTGATACAACGCTGTGCTCGACGTTGCGACCATCAACCAGAGGCTGCATCGGCCTTGTTTGATTTGCTTAAAACGATAGGCTACGAAGAGTGGCTTTACGAAACCAGCCCGAGTGTCAGTGCCGCCGAAATGCGCTGGAAAAACATCTATGAGTTGATGCGGTGGGTGTCAGATATGCTAAAGGGTGATGCTGAACACGAGCCACTTAGCCTTGCCGATACGGTAGCTAAATTGTGTTTACGAGACATGATGTCGCGCCAAGAAGAAGCCGAACAAGGCGATCAAGTACAGTTGATGACCTTGCACGCATCCAAAGGCTTGGAGTTCCCGCATGTATTTATGGTGGGCATGGAAGAAGGTTTACTCCCACATCAATCCAGTATTGATGAAAACATGGTGGAAGAAGAACGCCGGCTTGCCTACGTAGGAATTACTCGAGCACAGCAGTCGCTTACCTTTACCATGGCGAAAGAACGTCGACAATATGGTGACACCCTACGCCCTGAGCCTAGTAGATTTTTATTTGAACTCCCCCAAGATGATTTAGAGTGGGAAGAGCAAACCATAGCCACAGAAGCTCAGCAAGAGCAAACACGGTTATCAGGGATCGCACTACTGCGTAAAGCTATGGAAGATTAAGCTCGCGTTGCCGACTTACTGGTCGGCTGGGCATTGAATGGTGACTTTACTTGCTGGGGCTCTCCAAACAATTGGCCTTGCCCGATATTCACGCCATTATGGATAAGCGCCTGTAATTGATCGTGATTATCAACGCCCGCTGCGGCAATTTCGATGGCTAGATCGCGGCATAGATGCACCACATTTCGTACCATCACTTGTGCTCTTTGGCTGGTCGCAATGTCCGCCACAAAGCGCGGGTCTAACTTCACATGGGTAAAGGGATAATTCAAAATAAATTGCAGTGCTCCTGCACTACGGCCAAACTCGTTCAGCGCCAAACCTACCCCGAGCTCAGCTAACTGACGCAAACAGCTCAGCTGGCGTTTGGAGTTATCATTAAGCTCAGTCTCACTAAACTCTAGGATTAACGACTCTGGCGCAACTCCAGAGTTAGTGATGATATCAATTAATACCTTCACATCTGCCAGTTTATAAAGATGCTTACTAGACAGGCCCACATAGATAGGTAACGGCTGATCTTCAGCCTGTAAAATAGCGCAACAGCGTTTCAGCATCCAATGATCAAGCGCCAGCGTCATCCCGGTTTTGTCAGCTACTGCATTAAAGCGATCTGCCGGAAGCAAGCTATCATCGCGTTGCCACCTTAGTTGCAATTCACGGGCAACTTCTGTGTTATCGCGCAGATCGGCTAAGGTAAACTGTTGTAATACAAAATCTTGGTCAAATTGAGCATGCCGCAATTCGGTTTCGCGATGCAACGAGGCCACCAAATCCTGGTGAATACTTTCATCAAAGACCACATAGCGACCGCGGCCCATACTTTTTGCTTGATACATGGCAGCATCAGCATCGCGCAGTAAACGCTCTGCCGAATCATTGCGCGATTTACACTCGGCGATACCCACGCTGGCACCCGAATAATGTTCGCTCTCACCAAAGACAAACGGCAATCGCATTTTTTCAATAATGCGCGATGCAACATCTCTAGCATCGTCAATATGGCGAATCATATCTAGTAAAATAACAAACTCATCGCCACCTAATCGTGCCACTGTGTCATTATCGCGAATGCACTCACCAATCCGACGACTCGCTTCAAGCAAGAACTCATCACCCGCCGAATGGCCTAGCGTGTCATTAATATTTTTGAAGCGGTCTAAATCAACAAACAGCACCGCAAAATTATGGTGCGGGAAACGCTTTTTATGCTTCAGCGTTTGCTGTAACCGCTCAGTAAACATGGAGCGATTCGGTAAGCCCGTTAACGCATCATGGTGCGCGTCATAGAATAGTTTTTCTTCTACTTTTTTACGGCGCTCAATTTCGCTAACCAGCTCTTCTGTACGCTCCGCTACCTTACGCTCAAGATAGGCATTAACGCGTTTAACTTCATCGGCATTCCGACGGCGCTCGATGGCTACCGCAACATGTTGTGATACGAAGTTAAGAAGCTCTAAATCGTCCTGCTTATAGGTGATGTCATTCACGTAGGTTTGCACGGATAACACCCCAATCACTTCGTCTTCAACCACCAAAGGCGAGCCCAACCACTGCGTTGGATGAGTACCGTAATAGCTTACCGCATCTTCCACTTCACCTGCCTGTACCAGCTGTTGATACTTGGCTCGGTCAATGAATACCGGTTGCGCATGACGGATAACATACTCGGTCATGCCTTTAGCTAACTTACGTTCGCGTTGTAAATTGCCATCATAGGCATCAACACTGTAGGGAAACTCCAGCACACCTCGGTCTTGATTAATCAGAGCAACAAAGAAGTTATCGTTATTGATGAGCATCCCTATCTGTCGATAAAGCTGTTCATAGAAGGTTTGCATGGACTCAGAGGTGTTGGTAATTTCCGAAATCGCAAACAACACGGAGGTTAATTTTTCAGCTCGCTCACGGACACTAATTTCATTAATCAGATCATCATTAATCTGCCGTAATTTTGCGGTTTGACGAGCAATTTCTGCCTGCATGTATTCACGCTGACGAACTCTATCTAAAGCATTTACAATGTGTTGCGAAACGAATAACAATAACTCTTGGTCTTGCTCTGTGTAGCGAATCTGCTCAGAGTAACTCTGCACCACCATGGCACCAACCACTTGACCATTTGAGCGCAAAGGCACCCCTAACCAGTCTACTGGAGGTGACCCTAAGTCGCGAATTTCACCTCGCTCTTTTAACCGTTCAAAGACCTCAATATCATACAAAAATGGCTTACCCGTACGCATCACATAACCGGTTAAGCCTTGCCCTAGCATCTCAGCCGGAATCACTTGCTCAAGGGCCGGAAAATCATCATATTCATCCACAAAATAGACAAACTGAACCGTGTCTTTAGCTTGGTCATACAAACAAATGTAAAAGTTTCGAGCATCCATCAGCTCGCCAATAATGGCGTGCACCGACGCGTAGAAATCTTGCATGTTTTGTACAGAAGAGGCTAATTCAGAGATTTTAAACAGTGCTTTTTGCACCACTTCAGATTGGCGATATTTAAGTGCTAGTTTTTGCAGACGCGCAACAGCCTTACGCAGGCGCGTAATTTCTTTGCTTTCGGTGTTCTGCACTGCTGAAGTTTGAGCTTCAGGCTGCATCCCTGTTGACGTAGGCATAAGCTAGCTGTTTCGTTTTGTTTAATTGTTGTTTTTGTTTTATTTATTGTTTTAAAACTAACCAACCTCAAAGTATATATTTACATTGCTAAATTACAAAGAGATTTATAAAAATCAGCTCAAATTATAGACACAAAAAAACCGCCGAAGCGGTTTTTTATATTCATGTTATGAATGCTAACTATTAAATTTCAGCAATCATAAAATCGATAGCAGCTTGGATTTCTTCATCGCTACAGTCGTTACAGGTACCTTTAGGTGGCATCGCATTGATACCTTCAATAGCATGCTTCAGCACTGTATCCATGCCTTGAGCTAAGCGTGGCTCCCAATCGGCTGCATTGTTTAATTTAGGAGCACCTAACACCCCAGAGGTATGACAAGCAACACAGAACTTGTTGTAAACTGCTTCACCAGAACGCGCGCCACCAGAACTTGCAGCTGCGGCTGGAGCAGCTCCAGCTACCCGTACTTGCGCTACCGGTGCAATGCGCTCTTTAATATCTGCGGTACTTTGTTGTGGTACTACAGCAGCACTTGCACCACCTACGACAAATGCCATTGCGGCAACCATTAAACGGCTAGATTTAAAAATAGATAATACGTTCACAGTAAACTCCTGATTGAACTAATGAGCTTGCACGCTCGGTTTGTTGTTGCGATTATAGCCAGATTCCACTCAAGGTTAAATACTTCCGTGCAATGTCAACCAATCCTAGCTTAGATACGCGTAAAATTGCCCTTTTGGATCTGGATGCTTTCTTTGCCAGTGCTGAACTCTTGCGCCAACCACAACTGCGCGATAAGCCTTTTGCGGTGGGTGGTGGCGGAGATCGCGGAGTGGTTGCTACTGCTAATTATTTAGCGCGGCAATATGGCGTGCGCAGTGCAATGGCCGGCAGCCAGGCTCGACGATTATGCCCACAACTTATCTTCGTGCGCCCCGATCATGCTTACTATCGCGCTATGTCCAATCAAGTTTTCGAGGTACTACAACAGTATACCGAGACGATTGAACCTGCTTCTATCGACGAATTCTATTTAGACCTTACCCACAATCAGCACTATCAAGGGAGTGCCAGCTTAACAGTTAGTGCTATTCGAGAGCAACTACGAGCGCTAGGTTTAACCGCATCGGCGGGCATTTCTAATCAAAAGATGGTAGCTAAAATAGCTAGCGAAGAAAACAAGCCTGATGGTCAGTATTTAGTAACCCCAGAGCAAGTGAGCGCTTATCTTGCGCAATTAGATCTAAAGCGAATCCCTGGAATTGGACCGAAAAGTTTACAAAAATTGCATTACGCTGGCTTATTTTTAGGTAAAGATGTCCAACAAGCTGAGTTAACCAGTTTACAACGCATTTTAGGCGAAAAGGCCGGCTGGTTAGTTTATCAACGTTGTTTAGGTAACGACCCAAGAGCTGTGATTACCGAGCGTGTGCGCAAAAGTGTTGGAGTGGAAGAAACCCTAAGCCAAGATGCCACGAGCCTACGCCAACTCGAACAGTTCCTTGAACAAGTGCTACTGCCGCAATTGCAGAAGCGGATGAAAGTGAGTAACTGGCAGCAAGCCTTCATTAAAAGCCAGACGATTAAGTTAAAATTTTCAGATTTTCAACAAACAACCGTATCCCGAACAGCTAACTTAGCGTCACCCAGCTTATTTTATCAACTGCTACGAGATGCCTGGGATAGGCGCCAGCAACGGCAAGTCCGGCTCATTGGCATCAGCGTGGCGCTACCCGACCCTGATGATGCCCTGCAATTGGAATTGGAGCTGGAGTAAGCGATTGCGACTAGGAGCTAAACTCATAGCTGCCTAACTGAATCACCTGGTTACGCAACTCAATCGCACTTAACGCAGCCTGTACGCGAGGATGCTGTAAGTGCCCTTCAAACTCGATAAAAAAGTGATAGTGCCCGAAACGCTGCCCGGTTGGTCGCGACACCAACGCCAATAGGTTGATTTGATGAACCGCAAAAGCTTGTAAGTGCTCGAGTAAGAGCCCCGGATGGTCAGCGTCATCGACAATAACTATCGAAGATTTATAGCGTATCGAATGATCCGGTGCGGCTAAAGGCTGCGGCTGCTGTACCGCCACAAATCGAGTGACATTGTGGGCGTAATCTGTCACATCATGTTCCACCCAAGCCCAGTCCGCTGCGCTAGCATTAGGCTCGGCCGCTGCCAACAGGTGCTCCGGAATGATTGCTGCCGCTGCCTGGGTTGTTGCTTGCAACTGCGCCAACGCTGCGGTATTGCTGGCGGTAGAAATCACCTCAATATCATGTTGCGATAACCAATCGCTGCATTGTCCTTGGGCAACAAACTGCGCAAAAATGACGTCCGGCTGTGGGTGATTTGCAACTACCGAAAAGCGCACCGGAATAGCCACCTCAGCAATAATTTGCAAAGGCTGCTTTAGAAAGCTATCAACGACTGGTGAAACAATCCCCTCAACGATATTTTCTAACGGCACTACCGCAATCCCCGCCTGCTCAGGGATGGCCTGCAGCGTTCGGGAAAGAGAGCTGTAGAAACTTATCGTAGGCGGCGCCTTGGTAAATTGCGGTAGGCGCAATACCTCACGCGCAGCTAACTCTGAGAACGTACCTGAAGGACCCAAAGTTGCGAGAAAAGTGGCTGAACTGCTAGTGGCTGGCACGAGATGCTTTACATCCTTTAACGATATCTTTGTATGAGTTGCAGTGAGATTAACTTACACGCTTTTATTCACAGATAAAAGTTACAGATTGTATTGAATTAGCATCTAGGTATTGGCAGTATGGCTGCTGACTTTATCGCTCAAGGCAGATGCGTATGGATTGGCTCACATTGCTACCCCCCTTGGTAGCCATTATCGTGGTTTTTTGGCGCAAAGAAGTGATTGTTGCGCTACTCCTTGCCATTTTTACCTCAGAATTATTATTACTTTTACACCATCAGCAGCCACTTTGGAGCGCTGGTGCTGCCATGCTAGAGCGTATCATTGCCGTCTTTAGTTCGGCCGGTAACACTCGTATTCTCATTTTTAGTTTGCTGGTAGGTGCGCTGCTTGCCTATGTGCGTGAGTCTGGTGGCGTGACTGCCATGGTCAATAGTTTACTCAAACGTGGTTTTGGCAAAACGAAGCGCAGTGCCAGCTTAATGACCGTTTTTACCGGAGTTTTTATATTTATTGAATCCAACCTTAGTGTGCTCACTGCGGGTATATTATCTCGCGGCTTATTTGAGAAGCTAGGCATGAGTAGAGCGCGATTGGCCTATTTGATTGATAGTACCAGCGCTCCCATCTGTATTTTGATTCTGCTTAATGGCTGGGGTGCCTACGTGCTCGGTATGTTAGAACAACAGCAACTGCCGGGGTCTTCGGTTGCCACCCTCTGGGCGACCATTCCATTCAACTTTTACGCACTCATTACCTTAGCTCTGGTGTTTTATACTGCCATTAGTGGCAAAGTACATGGCGCATTAGCTAAACATGAACAACAACCCCAGCCACCGCAAGATATCCAGCCGCAGGCCCCAAGCAACAGCAAGGCGCGTTACATGCTGGTACCTTTAACCGTCATGGTCGTGGGAATGATCGCATTTATGGTGATTACGGGCGACGGTAATCTAACCGCTGGTGATGGCTCAAAATCAGTGCTTTATGCTACAGCGTTAGCCTGTTTGGTCGCCTACTTGATGCTCTTGGTCAGCCGTCGTAACAGCCATCAGCAATTAGTGACGATTGGCTTTAAAGGCATGAGCGAATTATTACCGCTGGTAACTATCGTTTTGTTATCATTAGCGCTTGGTGCTAGCGTCCGTGAACTTGGCACAGGAACTTTTTTGGCCGGGTTAGTCGGTGACTATCTACCGTTGGTACTGATAGCCCCGATGCTATTTATTGCTGGTGCCCTGATTAGCTTTACCACCGGCACCTCGTGGGGCACTTTTGCTATTCTAATCCCGATTGCGGCACCCTTAATAATAGCACTAGATTTGCCAGCTCCCCTACTTTTGGCCGCGGTGCTTGGCGGAGGGGTTTTCGGTGACCATTGCTCACCCATTTCAGATACCACAGCTGTATCTGCGCTGGCGTCAGGCAGCGATTTGCTTGACCATGTTCGCACCCAGTTACCTTATGCACTGGTTGCTGGTGGGCTTACGGTAATTTTATATACAGTGGCAAGCTGGCTGATGCTTTAAGCTCGCCAGCTGATTTGTTTTTGCTACCAACTATTTGGATAATCATCAAACATGACACACGGTTTGCACTTTCGCTCTACTCGCGCCGAAATATCACGCCAAGCGCTTACCCACAATGTGCAACTCATCAAAGAAAAGTTGGGCAATAATTACCTTATCGGCGTAGTTAAGGCTGACGCTTATGGACACGGGATGATCAGCACGGCACAGGCTATAGCAGCTAACGTTGATGCTTACGCAGTGGCTTACATTGACGAAGCTCTAGCCTTACGCGAAGCTGGCTTAACCCAGCCCATTGTATTACTCGAAGGCTGTTTCAGCGCTGCCGAGCTTCCTATCTGTGCACATTACAATTTACTCCCGGTGATTCATCAGCAACACCAACTCGATGCCGTGCTCACTACACGCTTGGCTCGTCCTGTTGGGGTCTGGCTAAAGGCTGATACAGGATTACACCGATTAGGCTGGCGTCCAGAGCAATTACCCGCCGTTTATCAACAACTCGATCAGTCTACGCAAGTTGCTTCTATCACGCTGATGTCGCACCTAGCGATTGGAGATACACGCCATCAATTCACCCAACAACAGCTAGAGGCCTTTACTGATCTTTGTGCCCAAACCAAGCCCTCAGCTCAGATGAGTGTCATCAATAGTCCAGCATTATTAAGTGCCACTAAGGATATCAGCAATGGTTATGCTCATTGGGTTCGCAGCGGTATTGCCATGTACGGTGTCGCTCCTATTTTAGAAGGAGTTGAACTCCCTCCATTGCAACCGGTGATGCGCCTTCTCGCTCCGATCATCGCCTTACGTGATATTCCTCAGGGCGATACGGTCGGTTACGGTGGTACTTGGCGAGCAACGCGTCCGAGTAAAATTGCAACCGTTGCCATCGGCTATGCTGATGGTTACCCACGCAGTGCAGCCAACGGCACTCCAGTTTGGCTTCACGGTAAACAGGTGCCCTTAGCCGGTACTGTATCTATGGATATGATTACGCTTGATGTAACCGACCTAGAGCAGGTCGCCATTGGCGATGAGGTTGAGCTGTGGGGGCCTAATCTAAGTGTGAATATCGTTGCGGAACACGCCAACACCATCAGTTACGATTTGTTTACTGGGGTTAGTCAACGTGTTCCTAGACTCGAAGTTTAATTACTCGGCTGGCGTGGGCTTCTGATACAACTTAAACCACGCTAGCGTATGTTCAATTTTTGCGATCATATTCGATGGTCTTGCGCTGACCGAATGAGAGGCGTCTGGCACCCTCACCATCACCGTATCTACCTTGCGCAATTGCAATGCTTGATAATATTGCTCTATTTCAGACATCGGCACTCGACGGTCGTTTTCACCGCTAAAGAGCAATACTGGGGTTGTTACATTTTCAACCAACGAAAGTGGTGAGCGCTGCCAGTAGTGATCCACATCTTGCCATGGCAATGCCGGAAATTGATTCGCAATCTGACCCAAGTAGCTATCTGCCGTAAGCGTTTTGCTGATCCAGTTAATGACCGGGTTGGTTGCAGCGGCAGCGTTAAAACGATCGGTTAACCCCACCGCATAGGTGGTTGCGATACCACCAGCAGAGCCACCAGCAATGAATAAATTATTACCGTCAACAAAGCCTTTTGCTAACAGCGCATCGATACCCGACATGTGGTCTGCAAAGTCACGTTCTGACGCATAGTAACCGTCAAGCTTTAACGCATGTTCAGCACCGTAACTGGTGCTACCCCGATAGTTGTTGTAGAAGACTACGTAGCCAGCCGCAGCATAGCGCTGATGTTCAGCTGCAAACATGGGGCTGTAGGCTAAATGCGGGCCACCATGAATTTCTAGCAATAGTGGGTACTTTTTATTGGGGTCAAAATTGGGTGGAGTGATATACCAACCATGAATCTCCGTGTCGTCAAAACTCGATTTGTAAGTGATCTCGTGCACTTCTCCAAGTGTTTTATGCGCAAGTAAATCTTCATTGAGCTTGGTTAATTGGCGCGCCTTCGTGCTAGTTACCGAGTCTAACAAAGCAACATCTGCTGGTCGGTATGAACTAGCTCGCGTATAGACGACCTGCCCCGTATTAGTAGCAATAGAATAACTACCGCTGGTGTAAGGTCGCGAAATATATTCACCGCCAACATCACTGACCCCCTCGGTTAACCGCCCATTTAATCTTACTTGCCCCAACTTAACGAGGCTGCGGTCGGTAAATTGAATGGCCAACGCACTATTATTAATCCATTGTGGGTTTTCTACCGAGCGGTCCCAGTCCGCTAACAACGCCTGCTGCTGATTCTTACCTAAATCTAAAACTTGGAGTCGATTATGATGATAAGCAATGGGTTCGTTTCCTCGATGCAAGAACGCCAACAGCTTGCCATTCGGTGACAAGGTTGGAGCAAACTCACGTCCAGGCAACGTAGTTAACTGGCTCAGCTCCTTATCTTTCACTCTTACTTGCCATAAATCAGCTTCTGCCACTTGATATTCCCAATCGGTAGAACGGTTCGCTGAAAAAATAAGGTGGCTATTATCTGCACTCCAAACTAGGGGGCCCGAATGGCTGTAAGGACCTTCCGTTAGCTGGCGTGCATGCCCTCCTTCAGCTGGAATAACAAAAACTTGACTGTATTGATTGGCCAAAATGCCGGCACCATCGCGCTGATAATAAGTTCTCTCCACGATGGTAGGCGCTTTTGCCCAGTTTGCAGAAGCGGGCTGTTGCGGGCGGTAAACCGAGCGAGCAAACTCCGATTTAGGCGCATCAACGTTCATCATAAAAGCTAGCCAGCGTCCATCATGAGACCAGCTCAACTGACTTGGACTCTGGTCTACCGCAGTCACAACTGACATAGTTTTCTGCGCTACATAATAGACATGAATCTGATTACGGCCTTCATGACTGGTGGTAAAAGCCAAGCGTTTACCATCCGGCGACCAGGTAGGATTCGCATAACCATGAGCCATGGTTAGCAATGGAGTATGCTCGCCACTTTGGGTATTGATCAACCACAAGTGGCGCTTGCTATTATCCTTAATCATGTCAAAGCTGTTACGGCTATAGATTACCCACTTCCCGTCAGGAGAAATTTGGGGACCTGCTGCATGCTCAAGTGCAAAGATATCTTCTGGCATGAAGGTTTCAACTGCTGGCTCTGCACTTACAACTGCGACATTTAGTAGCACCGCCAGCGGTCCGCTCCAGCGTAATAAGCTCTTAATCATGACATTCTCCAAACTAAACGTTTTGTTTTTATTAGTAATTAATGTACCCCTTTCTTTATCAAGAACCTAGTCTTTGGCCTACTTTTTGTATGGCTGGCATTAGAAATAGTCCTAGTAAATCCAGGGTTTTTATTTCGCATATGCCTAAATTAATACTATACTCATCTTGTTGTAACACCATGTGAGTAGCGTTTGACTCAACAGAAAACATAACGAGGTCAAGAACATGCTAGAAAGTTGGTTCTCGCAAGCTGATGCAGTCTTATTAGCTCGCTTTCAGTTTGCCTTTACAGTGGCATTCCACATCATATTCCCCGCCTTTACGATTGGTCTTGCAAGTTTTCTTGCCGTGCTAGAAGGGCTTTACCTTAAAACTCGCAATCCGGTCTACCAGAAGCTCTTTCGATATTGGGTGAAGATCTTTGCCGTAGCCTTCGGTATGGGCGTGGTTTCTGGCATTGTGATGAGCTATCAATTTGGTACCAACTGGGCCGTATTCTCAGATAAAGCAGGACCAGTTATTGGCCCACTCATGGGCTACGAGGTACTCACCGCTTTCTTCCTTGAAGCTGGGTTTTTAGGGGTGATGCTATTTGGCATGAACAAAGTAGGAGAGCGGCTGCACTTTTTTGCCACCTTGATGGTAGCCGTTGGAACTGCCATTAGCGCATTCTGGATTTTGTCAGTAAACAGCTGGATGCAAACACCTGCTGGATTTGCTATGAATGAACAAGGCCAATTTATTGTTACAAGTTGGTTTGAAGCTATTTTTAATCCTTCATTTCCATACCGTTTAGCGCACATGTTACTTGCCGCCTATTTAACCACAGCCTTTGTGGTAGGCGCAGTTGGTGCTTGGCACTTACTCAAAGATAGTACCTCGGCCAGCGCTAGAAAAATGTTCTCGATGGCTATGTGGATGGCATTAATTGTGGCACCACTACAAGTGTTTGTTGGCGACTTGCACGGCCTTAATACGCAAGAGCACCAACCGGCCAAAGTAGCCGCTATGGAAGGCCACTTTGAAACCCAAAGTAACGCCCCTCTGTACCTGTTTGGACTTCCTAATCAGACCACAGCTGAAGTGGATTACGCGGTGAAAATACCGGGCCTAGCTAGCCTCATATTACAGCACGATATTAATGCTGAAGTTACCGGTTTGGACCAATTCCCTCGAGACGAGTGGCCACCAGTAGCAACTGTGTTTTGGGCCTTTAGAATCATGGTCGGCATCGGTGTGTTAATGATGCTTATCGGTCTCTGGTCTGGGTTCCAGCGTCTACGTGGCGGCCTTTACCAGAGCAAAATGCTGCATCGTAGTGCTGTCTTGATGGGGCCACTAGGGTTTGTAGCTGTTATTGCCGGCTGGGTTGTCACCGAAGTAGGCCGACAACCTTGGGTCATTCAAGGCCTCTTAAGAACATCTGAGGCTGTCTCTCCTGTCGATGCGGTTGGGGTCGGCGCTAGCTTGCTAGCTTTTATTATCGTGTACTTTTTAGTCTTCGGTGCTGGTACCGTTTATATCTTAAGAAAGATGGCCGGCGATCCCGAGCATACCCACATACCTGATTATGCTCGTATCCCAATGGCTGCAGAACGTCTCTACCACGAGGAGAAATAAGCAATGGATTACGCATTAATTTGGGCTGCACTTATCTCGATCGCGGTATTCGCATATGTAGCTCTTGATGGTTTTGATTTGGGTATTGGGCTCTTGTTTCCATGGTTTACAAACGAGCAACATCGTGACCGTATGGTCAATACTGTTGCGCCGGTATGGGATGGCAATGAAACTTGGCTGGTCCTTGGTGGTGGTGGCCTACTCGCGGTTTTCCCGCTGGCTTATTCGGTGCTGTTACCAGCACTTTACATGCCCGTTATTGCCATGCTCCTAGGCTTGATTTTTCGTGGCGTTGCCTTTGAGTTTAGATTTAAGAGCCGCAATAACAAACATTGGTGGGACCGCTCTTTTATGCTTGGGTCCGCAGTTGCTGCGTTTAGCCAAGGAGTGATGTTAGGCGCCATGCTACAAGGTATTGATGTCACCGATCGAGCCTACTCAGGCGGATGGTTTGACTGGCTAAGCCCATTTACTATTTTTGCAGGCATTGCGGTATGTATTGGCTATATGTTGCTTGGCGCCACTTGGTTAATTATGAAAACCGATGGCCAATTACAAGGCCGAAGTTTTTCATTAGCTCGTAACTTATCGTTACTCATGATTCTTGCAATAGCAGCCGCTAGCATTTATCTGGTATCAACTTATGGGCAAGTCGCTGATAGATGGTTAACGTGGCCGACCTCCGCTGGTTTGTGGTTGTTACCTTTTGCCTTAGCTATAGTCGGCGGCGGACTCCTAACAGCACTTAACAAGAAACGTGAGGGAGCTCCATATCTCTGGGCTTTAGGAGTATTTTTAATTGCTTTTATTGGTTTTGCGGTGAGCATCTTCCCTTATCTTATCCCCTTTGAAATCACCTTATGGGAAGCCGCAGGACCAGATAATAGCCTCTCGTTCCTGCTCGTAGGCGCAGCCATTCTAATTCCTATTATTTTTGCCTACACTGGTTATACCTATTGGGTATTCAGAGGAAAAACCAGTGAGGATTCTGGATATCATGAATAAACCACCAACTAAGTTACGACAGTGGCTCTGGTTTATTGGTCTTTGGGCTGCCGGGGTGATCACTATCACCCTGGTAGGTCTTCTGATTAGAGCGGCAATTCTTTAATCGGAGTCTTTCTCTTTTCGAGTTAATCTATCTAAATAACCCATGGCAAAAGCAGAGCCAACAAAAGTTAAGTGCATCAACACGTACCACTTGATGGTTGGCTCATCCATGTTTTGCGCGTTCATAAACACTTTCAATAAATGAATAGAGGAAATCGCAACGATAGATGCAGCTACTTTGTTCTTTAAACCACCAGAATCAATTTTTCCTAACCAGGCTAACTTCTCAGTGTCGTTATTAATATTGAGTGTCGAAACGAAGTTTTCGTAACCACTCAACATCACCATCACTAGCAATCCTCCAACCAATGCAATATCGATTAAGGTTAGCGTTAACAAAATAAGGTCAACTTCTTTGATCGTTAGAATGTCTGGAAAAACATGTATAAGCTCCTGAAAGAACTTAATCCCCAGCAGCAACACCGCCAAGCTCAAACCAAGATAAATAGGTGCCAGCAACCAACGTAAGCTATACATTAAATTTTCTAAAAAACGTTCCATGAATATCTCAGAAAGTAAGGGTTCAACAAGAGGAACATCATACCAAGGTTAGCATTCACCGCTCAATTTTTTTAATCTACCGATGACCTCGACCATCAAGACTGCCGTTAGACCAGCTGAAGCCAAGTATAATTCAAGCCAATAATCAAAACGTAACGCGCTCCTTTACCCAGACTTACAAGCAATAAAAACCAACCGAAACGTAGCCTAAGCATTCCCGCAAACATAGTTAATGGATCGCCCAAAATAGGTAGCCAAGACAATAATAAACTCCACTTACCATAGCGATTAAACCAAGCCTGCCCCTGTGCTAGGCGAATTTTACTCACCGGAAACCAGCGCTGGTTTTGCCAATGAAGAAAGTACCTGCCCAAGCTGTAATTCACGCAAGACCCAAGTACATTCCCTAAAGTAGCCACTGCCCACAGTGTTTCGATCGAGTCTGTCTGATTGAGCAAAAGCATCAGAAGCACTTCTGACGAACCTGGCAATAAGGTAGCTGATAGAAATGCTGAGATAAAAAGACTCAAGAACACAATCCACAACCCTCCTTGTACAAAATTCAAACAGGCGAACACGAAAATCTATCATTGCAACTAGTTTACCTGTTACGTTACTGGACATGGGAGTAATAATTCCCTAAAATCCACGCTCGCTGTTTTACCAACAGTACATTCCAATACGCACCCGTAGCTCAGCTGGATAGAGCGCTGCCCTCCGGAGGCAGAGGTCACAGGTTCGACTCCTGTCGGGTGCGCCATAATTCTATAGCCTGACATTGATAGCAAGTACTAACTTTGAGGCTTTTGTGCCGATTCTGTGCCAAAATTGTGACTTGTTAAGGTTTTGCCTCCAAGTTTCATGACCTTCGCACAACATTCTTGCTCTTAATCAATTTAGGAAGCAAATTCTGTCGTTTTCTCTTAAGCATAAACAACAATATTCAATTTTAAGCATCGTCTTTAAATAATTCCTGTGCTGTATAATACAAGCTTTGATCAAAACGACGTTCTGGACTTAACTCTTTGTGCCCGCCATTCATAATCACATTTGTGATGCTAGATAATTTCATAATTGGATTATAACGTCGAGGATGATTCATAAATCTACGAGTCATTTTACCATTCAGAGCAAATTCTTTGTCAGTCTGCAGGTTGAAAGCCATTTGAGTATAAATATTATGAATATTTACCTTATCTGTTTGTGTTAGTTCGTAAAGAATCCTTGCAAGCCTTAGCGTTGATCTATAAAGCCTTGTAACTTTCCCCACATCTCGCTCTCTTGATGCGCAATCAATAAAGGTACGGCAAATAGCAAAGTCGCTCCAAACAAAAATATCATATGCATTACCCTTATCAATAATCGGTGACTTACCCAATGTCTTCCATATTGGATGTAATAAAAAAGGTTTTTGGTAGTCTTTAAACTCTGTAAATATTTTATTTAAACACCCAATGATTTCCTCCCTTTTACTCAACATTTCAACAGTATTATCCCAATGTTGAATTGTCGAACAGGTAGGCTCTAAGATTTCCTTTAGTCTCGCTCTAAATGGTTTTATCGAATCAAAAATACCTAGCGCGGCGTAAGAAGTACTTGCAGGTCTAATCACCAACTCGGTACCCCAGTCAGACTCTCTGTCGTTTGCAGTGGTATTGTCCGGAATAACTGTAAGCTTAACTTCCAAGGCTCGAATAAATGAGTCACCGAGTTTTAGTACGAGATCAATTCCTTTAATGTCTGTCCTTGAATATTCTTGGTAAGGCTCGAATTTTGACTCGAATAAAAAACTCAATTCATTATTTGCCACATCGGTACCAAATATAAAATCAAAACCTTCTTCTCGCGCTTCTACCTGAAGCTCTTGATTCGTGCATAGGTATACAGCAGAAGTATTTGTGTGAATCGCCACTAGTTGAGAAATATTTTTAATTAATGTACCCTTAAGCTGCTTATTTAGAACTGTAGGTAATGATGCTTAGACTCGGATTTTTAATACTGGTGCTTGTTGCTGTTCTGACTCAAATCAGTCAGGCGGTTGCTGATGTGCATCAATCTCACCAGTCCTCTTCTGAGCAACACCTCAATTTTGAGCATGACGAATCCCACATCGATAAGCGCAATCTCCCTAAAAGTGGAGAAATCAGCTTTGACTGCCATCACTGCTGTCACTGCCATGGCTCATTTCATTTATATGCCATGAAGACTGAAAAAACTCTCGCGTTACCACGAATGGGCACAATACGTCCTGGGTATACTGAGTTTTACACTAACCCTCTATCATCTCCGCTGTTCCGGCCTCCCATCTCCTCATAACTGCCTAATAAGCTGCTATAGCAGCGCAAAAAAATCATTATTTTACGCAGTAATATGACTGAGGAGTCTATCTATGGGTCCGTTTTCGACACATAGCAAACGCTTGTTTATTGCCGTAAGTCTGGCAATAAGTTCAAGCTACGCCAATGCACAACAGTTGCCCGAGCAATGGCAAAAAACTGTGCAGCAACACCCCAGTGTTGAAGCCGCTCAACAGCAGGCTGAAGCGCTGATCCAACAGGGCAAACAATTAAATCAGCCTTTGTACAACCCTAGCTTATCGTCACGCTTAGAGCGCGAGGGTGACATCAATAATTACACTGTTGGCCTAAGCCAAACGCTGGACTGGAGCACTCGCAATGAAGCACGAGCCAGTCAGAGTGACGCCATGACGGCTATGGCAGTGAGTATTTATCGCCAGTCGGCGACATCGCATGCTAAAACTCTGTTGAATGCCTATGTGCAATGGCTGGATGCAAAACAGCGTTACGCACTGGCCAAGCAGCAAGAGAAAATCGTTAAACAGGCGATAAGCCTGGTTGCCGAACGACGTAAAGCCGGTGACTTAGGTGCCGTCGACGAACAACTGACGGTACTCGCACTAAGTCGGCAACTGCAACAAACGGCAGCGGCTTATCAACAACTGCAATCCGCTGAAGCAGAGTTAAACGCTCTGCTAACAACGTCTGATGTCGGTCAACTCTCCATTAATGAGGAGCTATTTAACGTTGAACCTGCGTTAACGACTCGTTGGCAACAACATCCAGCGTTAAAAGCCGCTTACCTGCAATGGCAATTAAAGCGCGCCGATGTCGACTGGAAACGCTCGTTAACCACCGCCAACCCAACCATAGGCGTCGAAGCGGGCGAGAGCGATAACGAAACAGTAGTTGGCTTATCATTCAGCATTCCACTACAGATTCGCAATAACTACAGCGATGCGGTACGCGCAGCCAATAGCGAAGCTGTTGCTGAAGAAAAACGTTTGATTGCACTAAGGCAACAATGGCAAGCAGCACTGAAATCATCTCTTAACAATTATCGTTTTGTGAAAAAACAGTGGCAAAGCTGGCAAAAAGACTTTCAATCTCGGCAGGATGAGTCGATGCAGGTGATTGAGCAGTCCTGGCTCGCCGGTGACCTATCCACCACAGACTACCTCACCGCTGTGCAACAGCAGCTCGATAGCCAATTTGCAGGGATAGCGCTGCAAACACAATATCGGTTGGCCGCCATTGAATGGTTGTACCGTTCGGGCGAACTCAGTAAAGCGCTGACGTTATCGCCGTTAAGCCAGCCAACAAACGCAGAGATTGGAGAGTAAACGATGTCAGTAAAACCTTTATACGCAGCAATAGCACTTGCGCTGAGCTTTTCGGTTATGGCGCAGGATGAACACGGACACGACGAAAAAGAAGATACCCACAAGGAAAAAGGCAAACACGAGCAAGGTGAACATAAGGAAAGTGCAGGCGTGGAGCTATCCAGCAAGCAGCTGTCCATGGCGGATATCACCACGCGAACCTTGCAAACTCAAGTTATTGAATACCCGGTTTATGCTCCGGGCGAGGTGGTTGCTAACGACTTTAATAGCTATATCGTGAGTCCGCGCATCGATTCGACCGTTCTCAAACGTTTTGTCAGTATTGGCGACCACGTCGAAAAAGGTGAACCACTAGCCACCCTCTTCAGCGCCACCATGGCGGAGGCGCAAAGTCAGTATTTGGTCACACTTAACGAATGGCAACGCGTGCAGTCACTCGGTGAGTCAACGGTGGGTGAAAAACGCTTTGTTGAAGCGAAAAACGCCTTTACCTCAGCGCAAGCGCAACTCAAAGCATTTGGTATGTCAGCCAGTGATATTAAGCGTTTAAGTAAACCTGACTACCCTATCGGCGAATACCAACTGACCTCAGAAATTGGCGGGATTGTGGTTAGCGATAACTTCAAGCAGGGTCAGCCAGTCAATGCCGGTAACCACTTGGTTGAAGTTCTGCAAGAAGAAACCTTGTGGGTGAATGCTCGGCTACCGGGCTCAGCTGACCTTAATGTGCAGTTTGGTGATCCTGTTACAGTGAGTGTCGACAATCAGCGCTTTGCGGCAAAAGTCATTCAGGAAGGCCACACAATAGACCATAAAACCCGCACCCGAACGGTACGACTTGCGGTAAATAACGAAAAGGACCAATTACACCCTGGTTTATTTGCGGATGTTTATTTCTCAGTCAAGTCGGATGGACCGGTGCTTGCAGTTAAGGACTCAGCCTTAATGCGGGCATCTGATGGTGACTGGCAGATATTCATTGAGCACGAACCCGGAAAGTTTGAACCGAAGAAAGTCGAATTGGTTGATGAAAAGGGTCCGTGGAAAGTTATTCGAGGCGTTAAGGAAGGCACAAAATACGTAGACAACGGCGCGTTTTTCGTTCGCTCACAAATCGCTAAAGGCGGTTTTGACCCACATAACCACTAACAGGAGGTTGTATGTTTCAGCGCATTATTCAGTTTGCTGTCGCCAATCGCCTGTTATTGGTATTGGCTTTATTCAGCATCAGCATTGCGTCATTTTTTATTATTCCCAAACTTAATCTGGATGCCTTTCCCGATGTTACCAACGTTCAGGTAACGGTAAATACGGAAGCACCCGGATTAGCAGCGACCGAAGTCGAGCAGCTTATTACCTATCCGATAGAGTCGGTGATGTATGCCCTGCCCGACGTCAAAGAAGTTCGGTCAATCTCAAAAACAGGTTTATCGGGCATTACGGTAGTATTTGACGAGAGTGTCGATATCTACTTTGCCCGGCAACTGGTGTTTGAACGACTGCAGGCGGCAAAGGAATTAATACCCGAAGGCGTAGGTACACCCGAAATGGGTCCTAACTCTTCCGGCCTCGGCCAGGTTTATCAGTATCTGCTACTTGCCGAACCGGGCTCCGGTGTCAGCAGTATGGAGCTACGCAGTCTAAACGACTATGTGGTTAAACTGCTATTGATGCCCGTTGAGGGAATTACCGAAGTCTTGTCCTTTGGCGGCGAAGTTAAACAGTATCAGGTTAATCTTAACCCCGCTAAGCTGTTGTCTTACGACCTTACCCAGCAAGACGTCATGAGCGCGGTCAACAAGAATAACGGTAACGTTGGTGGTTGGTATATGCCCCGCGGTCAGGAGCAGTTGGTTATTCGCGGCACCGGCTGGCTGGATAGCGGTAAAAAAGGCCTGCAACAAATACGACAAATACCGCTCAAAACAGTTGACGGCGTTTCCGTAACACTGGGCCAGGTTGCCGAAGTCGAAATCGGCAGTGAAATTCGCCAGGGGGCGGTCTCAATGTCGCGTAAAGTCGACAGCGAGGTCAACCAGCTGGGCGAAGTGGTGTCGGGTATTGTGCTCAAACGCATGGGCTCGAATACCAAAGCCACCATCGACGGTATTAAAAAGCGCATTCCGCTTATTCAGCAAGCATTACCCGAGGGTGTCACCTTTGAGCCGTATTATGATCAGGCCGACTTAATACAAAAAGCCGTATCTACGGTCGCGTATTCACTGCTCATTGCCTTTGTGTTTATTATCGCAGTATTAGCACTGTTTTTGCTCAACATACGCGCTACTTTTTTAGTGTTACTGTCCATTCCCGTTTCTATCGCCATTGCCCTAATGGTAATGTCCGCGATGGGCATGTCGGCTAACCTGATGTCGCTGGGCGGGATAGCTGTTGCCATTGGTATGCTGGTCGACGGCTCCGTGGTGATGGTTGAAAACATCTTTAAGCACTTAAGTCGTCCGGATAGTGAACATCATGGCGACGCCGAGCAACGCACAGAGCACCGCGACCCGGATCCTCAGGCAGCCAAACTCGACAGTCATGGTATCAAGCTGCGAGTTAAGGAAGCGGCTAACGAAGTGGCTCGACCGGTATTCTTTGCCGCCATGATCATCTTGGTGGTCTTTATGCCACTGTTTAGTTTTCAGGGTGTTGAAGCTAAATTATTTGAACCCATGGCTATCAGCATTATGTTGGCCATTATCTCCGCGGTTTTTGTGGCCATTATGGTTGTCCCGGCATTAGCCAGTTACTTTTTCAGTCGGGGTATTAAGCCTCGTGAAAATAAACTGCTTAAACCACTAGATAATGGTTATAAAAGACTATTGTCGGTCGCTTTACGCAGTAAAAAGGCCGTTATTACCCTGGCCGGTTTGCTGTTTGTCGGCGCTTTGGTGTTAGTGCCTCGTCTCGGCACAGAATTTGCGCCCGAATTGGAAGAAGGCACGATTAATATTCGCGTGACATTAGCCCCCTCCTCTAACCTTGAAACGGCCTTAGAGGTGGCTCCGAAGCTTGAAAAAATCCTGATGTCGTTCCCGGAAACCACCTACGCACTCAGCCGCATTGGACGAGCCGAAGTGGGCGGTGATCCAGAGCCTATCAGCAACATCGAGATATATGTGGGCCTTAAGCCGCAATCCGAATGGACAACGGCATCCGATCGCTACGCCTTACAAGAAAAAATGGAGGCAAAACTCGATGCTCACCCAGGCTTGTTGTTTAATTTTTCACAACCTATCGCAACACGGGTTGATGAACTGCTCTCAGGTGTAAAATCGCAGCTAGCCATCAAACTATTTGGACCCGAGCTTGACGTGTTGGCCCGTAAAGGCCAGGAAATAGAAAGTGCCGTCAAGCAAGTTGACGGGGCGGTTGCAGTAGCGATGGAGCAAATAAAAGGTGAATCACAACTCGTGGTTTCGCCGAAACGCCAACAACTCTCACGCTACGGCTTAAATGTCTCCGATGTACTGAGCGTTGTCGACAATGGCTTGGGTGGCGCTTCGGCAGGCCAGATCATTCGCGGTAATGAGCGCTATGATATTTACGTGCGGTTGGCCAAGCAATTCCGCGATACGCCGGAGTCTATTCGCTCGTTACGCTTGTTAACTCCCTCAGGGGCCTGGGTAACCTTAGGCGAAGTCGCCAGCGTTGCAATTGAATCAGGACCACCGCAAATCCGTCGTGATGATGTACAGCGTCGCGTTGTGATTCAATCGAACGTTCAGGGTCGTGACATGGGTAGCGTGGTTGCCGATATTCGGAAGGCGATTGACGAGAAGGTGGATTTACCAACCGGTTACTCAGTCGACATTGGTGGCCAGTTCGAAAGTCAACAAAGAGCACAGAAGCGCTTGTCCATTGTCGTTCCCATATCGTTGGCACTCATCGCCCTGCTGCTTTATTTTGCTTTCGGCACCATGGGTCAAGCCATGTTGATTTTGGTGAATGTACCGTTGGCAGTCATCGGTGGTATTGTGGCACTCTATGTGTCAGGACAGTACTTATCGGTGCCCAGCGCCGTGGGTTTCATCACACTGTTTGGTGTGGCGGTACTAAACGGTGTGGTTCTGGTCGAAAGTATAAACCAGAGAATAACCGATGGGCATGCAGTTAATGATGCCGTGTTTGATGGCGCATGGTCGCGACTACGCCCGGTATTAATGACGGCAATAACCTCAGCGTTAGGACTCATTCCCATGCTGTTTGCAACCGGCGCAGGCGCTGAAATTCA
Organism: Pseudidiomarina sp. WS423; assembly: GCF_050750165.1. Taxonomy (NCBI): domain Bacteria; kingdom Pseudomonadati; phylum Pseudomonadota; class Gammaproteobacteria; order Alteromonadales; family Idiomarinaceae; genus Pseudidiomarina; species Pseudidiomarina sp. WS423. The sequence goes on from NZ_JBOJLN010000014.1 coordinate 53,546, forward strand.
GCGTCCACTGGCCACCGTCATTGTTGGCGGCTTGGTGTCTGCGACATTGCTAACACTGGTTATCTTACCCGTGCTCTATCCTTGGTTTTCGAAACAAAAGGTTAATGATTTGAGTCGTTAGGGTTCAATAGCACTTAAAGGGGCGGTTATTGCCGCCCCTTCTACTACAAAGAGGAACGTATTGTGGGACATCACCATAACCATGATCACTCAAAGGACATGCCGTCCAACCGCCTGGGATGGGCGTTTGTTCTTAACTTCGTTTTCACCATTATCGAGTTTATTGGTGGTTTTCTTACCAACAGTACCGCCATTTTAGCTGATGCCGTTCATGATCTTGGCGATAGCCTGTCGTTAGGTCTCGCTTGGATACTAAATAAACTTGGCAAAAAACAGGCTAACCAACACTTTACCTACGGTTATAAAAGACTGAACCTTGCCGGTGCATTTATTAATGCCGTTGTGTTAATCGCAGGCTCTGCCTGGGTACTTGTGGAAGCAATTCCCAGACTCTGGAACCCTCAGATGCCCGTCGCTGATGGCATGATTGCTTTAGCCGTCGTTGGCATTACAGTTAATGGATTTGCTGCTTACAAATTGTCAGAGGGCAAAACGTTAAACGAACGCGTTATTAACTGGCACTTGCTGGAGGATGTTTTCGGCTGGGTTGCTGTACTTATCGTTGGTATTGTTTTGCTGTTCGTAGACTGGCCGATTCTCGACCCTATATTGTCGATTGGCTTTACTCTATTTATTTTAGTGAATGTACTACGCAACCTGTGGGCAACACTGAAACTCTTCATACAGGCCACGCCAGACAAAAAAACCTACAAACAAGTCGCGGACGCTTTACTGGAGCTACCTCATGTCGCTGACCTACACCATCTGCATTTTTGGTCACTAGATGGCGAGGAGCATGTATTAACCGTTCATTTGGTGTTATCTAAAAACCTTGATATTGAGGCCCGTAGCGATTTAAAACAGCGCATCGATGACGTCCTTGCGCCCTATGCTTTAAGCCATACAACGGTAGAACTAGAAGATCCTGATGAAGCCTGTAGGGACAACTGATAATGAGTGCATTATTTTTAATGAAAACACTGGGCTTATTTATTGCCACCGCAATTGCTGAAATTATCGGATGCTATTTACCCTACCTATGGCTCAAAGAGGGCCATTCGGTTTGGTTGCTCATTCCGGCGGCAGTGAGCTTAGCCTTATTTGCTTACTTATTAACACTTCATCCAGCGGAAAGCGGGTGGGTCTACGCAGCTTATGGTGGTATTTACGTGTTAACTGCCATAAGCTGCGAATTATCGATAAATCGCCTTTATCCAGCTTCGACTTGATTGGGGCGGCGTTTGTGCTAACCGGTATGGGGATTCTTGTGTATGGCTGGCGTTAGCTATAAAGCAATTCAGTTAAAGAACTACGCTCAAAAGTTTTACTACACAGACTAACGCACCTTATGTTTGTCCGTGGTAGCGTCCTCAACCCCGTCATTAAGCGACGCCATCAGTGGACAATAGACATCTCCGTGTCCGGAGCTGCATTTTTGCACCAGCTCATTCAACGCTCGTTCAACTTGCTGTAAGCGCGATATCTTTCGACGAACACTGGTGAGCTTTTGCTCTCCAAGCTCCCGTGCTTCATCGCAATGAGCGCCATCTTGCAGAGTTAATAGCTCACCAATTTCATCCAGACTAAATCCGAGCCATTGAGACGCGCGAATAAAATGAAGCCGAGCAAGCGCTTGTTCGTCGTAATGTCGGATCCCCCCATACGGCTTCTCCGGCTCGCTCATTAGCCCTCGGCGCTGATAATAGCGCACCGTTTCCACGCCCACGCCGGCTGTTTTGGCCAGCGTGCCAATTGTCATTACGTTGCGTTTTTTTAACATAGCTATTGCTTCCGTAGTGAGGTACGGGTCTAAGATTAACACATTAAAGCAAAATGCCCGAAGGAGTTACTCTTATGTCAAATTCAAAATCTGGTCGGGGCTCTCTTCTCGCGGGAGGGATCGCAGCGACTCTGGCATCTGCGTGTTGTCTGGGTCCCCTCATATTACTTGCACTCGGTGTATCCGGGGCCTGGATTGGGAGCCTCACAGCACTTGAGCCTTATCGACCCATTTTTATTGCCATTGCATTGATTGCCATATTCTTTGCCTGGCGTCGAATATACCGGCGTGCTGATGACTGCAACCCTGATAACACCTGCGCAACGCCAAATGCTCGTAAGAGCTACAAAGTGATGTTTTGGCTCGTTGCGGTACTTACTTTAACAGCATTGGCTTACCCCTATGTTGTTCCTTTCTTTTACTAGGAGGCAATACACGATGAAAAAAACAATGATAACAACCATTTTATTTTTACTGTTTAGCATGCCCGCATTGGCGGTTGAGAAAACGGTTACGCTATCAGTACCCGGTATGACATGCGTCACCTGCCCAATTACTGTCAAAGCTGCACTTGGCCAAGTTGCAGGTGTGAGCGCCGTCGATGTCCGTTTTGAAGAGCGGGATGCAACCGTGACATTCGACGACGAAAAAACGTCAGTTAAGCAGCTCACTGAAGCAACGACAAATGCAGGATACCCATCAACACTGAAAGCAACGGCACCAAAAAATCAGTCATGAAACATCACAATGCCTTATAGCTGCTGTAAAACTGAAAGACCAAGGAGTAACCGTTATGAGTAATAACAATTTACACATTGCTGTCATTGGTAGCGGCGGCAGTGCGATGGCTGCGGCACTCAAAGCGACCGAGAGAGGTGCCCGAGTGACGCTCATTGAGAGAGGTACTATTGGCGGAACTTGTGTCAATATTGGCTGTGTCCCGTCTAAAATCATGATCCGAGCGGCTCATATCGCCCAACTGCGGCGAGAAAGCCCTTTTGATAAAGGCTTAAGTACTCATACTCTTAAGGTAAATCGATCAGCTCTCCTCGAGCAACAACAGGCTCGGGTAGAAGAACTCCGTGAATCCAAATACCAGAGTATTCTTAGAGAGAATTCCGCCATTACCGTTATTAACGGCGAAGCCCGCTTTATAAACGATGAAACTCTTTCCGTATCACTTCGCGATGGCGGTGAGCAAACGGTTTACTTTGACCGTGCTTTTATCGGCACCGGGGCCCGACCCGCACAACCCCCCATCCCCGGCTTAGCTGAAACCCCTTACCTTACTTCGACAAGCGCATTAGAGCTAAGTAACATTCCTAAACGCCTCGCTATTATTGGAGCCTCGGTCGTTGCTCTTGAATTAGCACAGGCCTTCGCGCGTCTCGGTAGTGAAGTTACTGTTTTGGCTCGCAGTCGGGTGTTATCCAAAGACGAGCCTGCCATTGGTGAAGCAATAGCGACTGTTTTTGATCGCGAAGGCATCAATGTGCTTGAGCATACAGAAGCCAGCGAAGTGCGTTACGACGGACAACACTTCATTCTCAAAACCAATGCCGGAACATTAAAAGCAGAACAACTGCTCGTGGCCACAGGCCGTACGCCCAATACGGAAAACCTCGATTTAAAAACCATCGGTGTACAAACTGAACGCGGTACAATAACGATTAACGAGCGCATGCAAACCTCTAACTCAAGAGTATATGCGGCAGGCGACTGTACGAATCAGCCGCAGTTTGTCTATGTCGCCGCCGCAGGCGGCAGCCGAGCCGCTATTAACATGACGGGCGGTGATGCGCATCTTGATCTCAGTGCAATGCCCGAGGTTATCTTTACTGATCCACAAGTCGCCACGGTGGGTTTATCAGAAGCTGATGCTAAAACTGGTGGTTACGTCACCGAAAGCCGCACGTTGAGCCTTGAAAATGTCCCACGGGCATTGGTTAACTTCAATACCCAAGGGTTTATAAAAATTGTCGCAGAGAGTGGCAGCGGCCGACTGCTCGGTGTTCAAGTCGTCGCAGGAGAAGCCGGTGAGTTGATTCAAGCTGCTGTAATGGCGATAAGAGCAGGAATGACAGTCAATGAGTTGGCTGATGAGCTCTTCCCATACCTTACGATGGTAGAAGGCTTAAAATTATGCGCTCAAACGTTTACTAAAGATGTTAGCCAATTATCTTGCTGCGCTGGGTGAGATAACCTAGCTGAATCGACACTGATTTGCTAGACACCTTGCCGCCATTGAGTTTTAAATAGATTGAAGACAATCATGTATAAGTTTTCTCATCTTTAAGATCAAAGGCTGTCATAATACTCTTTGATCATTGTTGCCATTAAAAAACGGCGTCCCGCTAGGAACTCTTTGTAATTTTCTGCGGTAGTATTGAATATGAGCTCAGGAATAGCATTTTCGGCTAAATTTCTCTGTAAATCTTCTCGATCACAAATTTCGCCAAGTCTTAAATTTCCGGATTCAATCTGTTCAAGAACCATTAACATGTATTCTTTCGGTGGTAGGTCTTTAATTGATCCGTACCAGTACTTTTGGACACCGAGCTAAGTGAGTAAAATCACTTAACGAGGTGAATCATGAAAGCAAATAAAATACGCAAAGTCCACACACAAGAATTTAAAGCAGAAGCCCTGAAATTAGCTGAAAGAATAGGCGTTGCAGCGGCGGCTAGAGAACTGAAAGTCTACGAATCCCAGCTGTACAGTTGGCGGACTGCGGCGCAAAAAAAATCTAGCACGAGCGCCAGAGAAGCAGAGCAAGCCGCTGAAATTACTCGATTAAAACGTCAATTAGCTGAACAGGCAGAGGAACTAGCCATATTAAAAAA
>NZ_JBOJLN010000015.1:0-52249 GCF_050750165.1 Pseudidiomarina sp. WS423
TACTGAGTTGAACCTTGGTTGATTTCCTACTCGTTATTTGGCGGTTTAACCCTGCCGCTAACTTCTCGGTGACAACGGCGGCGAATTATAAGGATCATATTCAAAGGCGCAAGATCTTTTTTCACTTTTTTGTTTGATCGCTTTTTTTTTAATCACAATGAACGAATTTTATCTATTTATTGTCTATAAACAGTGCTAATGTCTTTGCATAAGCATAAAAACAATAATATTCAGTACTTACATTAAGTACCAATAACAACGGGGTGTGTGCGTGAAAGTTAGTTGCCTATCTATAGCATTAACGAGTTTGATGCTTGCTGCTACAGTTCATCCGACTGTGGCACAGGAGATCAAACCAACCGAACAGCAATTAGTTGCTGGTAAAGATCTAGATCAACAACGGTTGGTAGAAACTTACTCAAGAATGTATCGCTACTATGAACGCCGCAATTTTAACTCCCAACGTTCGGTTCGAATATTATTAAGCAATTACCCGCAACATGTAACTCCTATCTTGGCAGCTGCGTTCGACCGTTATCCTATGCATTACCGGCACATCATGCGCGCTGCAATTCATGCCGAACCAGCCTTCACTAGTGAAATCGTTAGTATTGCGCTGCAACAACAAATAGCTGATCCCGCTGATATCGTAAAAATTGCAGTCGAGGCCGAGCCAAGTTATGCGGACACTATTGTTAACTTAGCGAGCGATAACTCCCCTAGCGCGATTCACGAACTCGTTAAAGTTGCTGTTTTGGTCGAGCCTGCTACCGCTGATACTATTCTCCGTGGTACCAATGTAGAAGACCTGACCCGCTTTGAATTAGTACTGCGTTCATTATTAGATGCAGTACCTACCTTAACTCAGTATCTAAGCCAAACCGTAGCTGACCTTATTGCTGGTGATTCAGCTCAAGAAGAAGTAACTGATTACAGCGAGAGCCAGGAACGAGCACGGGCAGTAGCTTTATTAAGATCTGCACACCGTGCAGGTATTCCGCAAGGAGATCTCGAATTGATTGCTACCAGATACAACATCGCAGAAACCGAGTATCTCGATTAACCGTTAACTTTAGTGTTTTTTCGGAAATAACCTTAGCAAAAAGCAAACCATAAAATACGAAAAAGCCGAGATGCATAACATCTCGGCTTTTTGTTTAAGTGCTGTATAAACAGAACTTATTCTTCTACTGCAACTTCTTCAGCTTCAGTAGCATCTACTTCTGGACGGTCAACTAATTCAACGTAAGCCATTGGTGCGTTGTCGCCAGCGCGGAAGCCACACTTCAAAATACGAGTGTAACCACCAGCGCGTTCTTGATAACGCGGGCCTAATTCGTTAAACAGCTTGCCAACAACTTCTTGATCGCGAGTGCGAGCAAAAGCCAAACGGCGATTTGCAACGCTATCTTGCTTCGCTAATGTGATTAGCGGCTCAATTACACGACGCAATTCTTTTGCTTTAGGCAAAGTGGTTTTAATCACTTCGTGACGAACCAAAGAGCTTGCCATATTGCTGAACATCGCTTTGCGATGGCTGCTGTTGCGGTTGAGTTGACGACCACTCTTACGATGGCGCATACCTATACCCTTCTCAGTAATTCTCTGTAAAAGATGAACTTAGTCGCGATCAACCAAGCTTGCCGGCGGCCAGTTCTCTAGGCGCATGCCTAAAGACAAACCACGTGATGCAAGCACGTCTTTGATCTCGGTGAGCGATTTTTTACCCAAGTTAGGAGTTTTCAACAACTCAACTTCGGTGCGCTGCACTAAGTCACCAATGTACTGAATAGCTTCTGCTTTTAAACAGTTCGCAGAACGCACAGTTAATTCCAAATCGTCTACTGGACGTAGGAGAATCGGATCGAATTCCGGTTTCTCTTCTTTCTCAACAGGCTCGCTAACATCGCGTAATTCAACAAATGCTTCTAGCTGTTGCGCTAGAATTGTTGCTGCACGACGAATCGCTTCTTCTGGATCCAATGTACCATTGGTTTCCATGTCGATAACCAGTTTATCCAAGTCGGTACGCTGCTCAACACGTGCTGAATCAACACTGTAAGCAATACGTTCAACTGGACTGAAAGATGCATCTACTAATAGACGACCGATTGGACGCTCTTCATCGTCAGCAGACTGACGTGCCGAAGCTGGAACGTAACCACGACCACGCTCAACTTTGATCGACATTTCGATCTCAGTGTCACCAGTTAAGGTGCAGATCAGGTGATCAGGGTTAACGATCTGGACATCACCATCATGGGTGATATCACCAGCCTTGACAGGGCCCGCTCCAGATTTTTTCAAGGTCAGAATCGCTTCATCTTTACTTTCCATGACGATTGCTAAACCTTTAAGGTTCAACAAGATCTCGATGATGTCTTCCTGAACGCCCTCTTTAGCACTGTACTCATGTTGTACACCAGCAATTTCTACTTCAGTCACTGCACAACCTGGCATTGACGAAAGTAAAATGCGGCGTAGAGCATTACCCAGCGTGTGGCCGAAACCACGCTCAAGAGGCTCCAACGTCACCTTCGCGTGAGTCGGGCTGATTTGTTCAATATCGACTAGCCTTGGTTTTAGGAATTCGGTAACAGAACCCTGCATTGTGTCCTCTCTTTATACTTAAGCTTTACTTAGAGTAAAGCTCTACGATCAACTGTTCGTTAATTTCAGCAGACAAATCAGAACGCTCTGGAAGACGTTTGAACTGACCTTCCAATTTGCTGTTGTCTACTTCCAACCACACTGGCTTCTCACGTTGTTCAGCAAGTTCCAATGCAGCTGCGATGCGCGCCTGCTTCTTCGCTTTTTCGCGAACTGACACAACATCTTCCGGACGTACTTTAAACGACGGAATGTTGACTACCTGTCCGTTCACTACTACTGCTTTATGGCTTACCAACTGGCGCGCTTCAGCACGAGTTGACGCGAAGCCCATACGGTACACCACGTTATCAAGGCGTTGCTCAAGCAATTGCAGCAGGTTCTCACCAGTGTTGCCCTTAATACGGGCAGCTTCTTTGTAATAGTTACGGAATTGCTTTTCTAATACACCGTACATACGACGTACTTTTTGCTTTTCACGTAACTGTAAACCGTAATCAGACAAACGACCGCGACGAGCGCCGTGCTGACCCGGTGCGCTTTCGAGCTTACATTTCGTATCGATTGCGCGAACGCCGCTTTTCAGGAACAAATCTGTTCCTTCACGACGACTCAGTTTGAGTTTTGGACCCAAATATCTAGCCATGTTCTTTCTCCAACTATCGTATGGCGCCTATTAAACGCGACGTTTCTTAGGCGGACGACAACCGTTGTGAGGAATAGGAGTCACATCAGTAATATTAGTGATGCGATAACCTACAGCGTTCAACGCACGAATCGATGATTCGCGGCCAGGACCTGGGCCCTTAACGAACACTTCAAGGTTTTTCAAACCATATTCCTTTGCCATTTCACCTGCACGCTCAGCTGCAACTTGCGCTGCAAAAGGGGTAGATTTACGTGAACCACGGAAACCTGAGCCACCTGCTGTCGCCCATGACAGGGCATTACCCTGACGATCGGTGATAGTCACAATGGTGTTATTGAAAGATGCATGGATGTGGGCCATGCCATCAGCGACTTGTTTTTTAACGCGCTTACGAGTACGAGTTGGTTGTTTAGCCATTTCTCAACTCCCTACTTCTTAATTGGTTTACGCGGACCTTTACGGGTGCGCGCATTAGTTTTAGTGCGCTGTCCACGTAGAGGCAAGCCACGACGATGACGTAGACCACGGAAACAACCGAGATCCATCAAGCGTTTGATATTCATTGAAACTTCACGGCGAAGATCGCCTTCAACAGTGTATTTTGCTACTGCGTCACGAAGCTCATCTAATTTTTCTTCTGACAAAGAGCCGATTTTGGCATTTTCTTCCATACCGATCGAAGCCAAGATAGCTTTCGAGCGAGTACGGCCGATACCGTAAATCGCAGTAAGGGCAATTACTGCATGCTTATTGTCAGGAACGTTAATGCCAGCGATACGGGCCACTAACACGTCTCCTTTAGTTTATATGGGTCTTACCAGTTGAAAAGCCCGTTAGGATACTCAACCAGACGCCAATTTGCAAACATCTAAAAGCCGCAGCCAAAAATAATTTTTGACTGCGGTCTTCTTCTTCGAATTAACCTTGCCGCTGCTTATGCTTAGGGTCACTGCAAATTACTCGCACAACACCGTTGCGCTTGATAACTTTACAGTTACGGCAGATTTTCTTCACGGAAGCACGAACTTTCATTGCTACACTCCGTAATTATCCAATCTTAACGACCGAAGCCTTTAAGATTAGCTTTCTTCAGGACAGAATCATATTGATGAGACATCAAATGAGTTTGTACCTGCGCCATAAAATCCATGATAACCACGACGATAATCAATAGAGACGTTCCACCAAAATAGAATTGAACGTTCCACGCAATCATCATGAACTCAGGAACCAAACAGACAAAGGTAATGTACAACGCACCTGCAAGGGTCAAACGGGTCATTACTTTATCAATGTATCGTGAGGTTTGCTCACCTGGACGAATACCAGGAATGAACGCACCAGACTTCTTCAAGTTATCTGCTGTCTCGCGAGGGTTGAACACCAACGCAGTATAGAAGAAACAGAAGAATATAATTGCCGCAGCATAAAGCATTACGTAAAGAGGCTGACCTGGCGATAACGTCAGAGACAACTCTGTTAAGAAGTTTGCTACCGCACCTTCACCTTGGCCAAACCAAGTTGCGATGGTACCTGGGAACAAAATAATGCTTGATGCAAAAATCGGCGGAATAACACCAGCCATGTTAACTTTCAATGGCAAATGTGTACTCTGCGCAGCAAAAACCTTACGGCCTTGCTGACGTTTTGCGTAGTTTACCACAATTCTTCGCTGTCCGCGCTCTACGAAAACAACAAAATAGGTAACTGCAACTACAATAACGCCAATCAGCAATAACAGTAATAAAGGTAAATCACCTTGACGCGCTTGTTCTGCCGTCTGCCCAATGGCTGACGGTAGGCCCGCGACAATACCGGTGAAGATCAGAATAGAGATACCGTTACCAATCCCACGCTCAGTAATTTGCTCACCTAACCACATTAAGAACATGGTACCGGTGACTAAACTTACTACAGCAGTGAAGTAAAACCCGAAACTTGGATCAATAACTAATCCAGGCATCAGGCTTGGTAAGCCTGTAGCTATACCAATGGATTGGACCGTTGCGAGAATTAAAGTTCCCCAACGGGTATATTGGCTGATCTTACGCCGTCCAGCCTCACCTTCTTTTTTCAATTCAGCTAACCGCGGATGAATAACCGACGCTAACTGCATGATAATCGAAGCCGAGATGTACGGCATAATACCAAGTGCAAAAATCGAAGCACGCTCGAGAGCACCACCAGAGAACATGTTAAACATGGCTACGATGGTGTCTCGTTGCTGATCGAATAATTGCGCCAACACAGCGGCATCTATACCAGGAATCGGCACGAAGGAGCCCGCACGGAACACGATTAACGCGCCGATAACAAACAGCAGTCGACGTTTAAGTTCCGACGTGCCACCTTGAGCTCTGTTAGATTCCAATCCTGGTTTAGCCATGTGCCCTATCCTTCGATTTTGCCGCCAGCAGCTTCAATAGCTTCGCGGGCGCCTTTGGTGACCTTGATGCCTTGTACAGTAACTGCACGGTTTATTTCGCCAGACTTAATAACTTTAACGTTAAGAATGTCTTTACGAATTAAACCAGCTTCTTTTAAAGCTGCAACAGTTACGGTATCACCAGCAACTTTAGCGATCTCTGCCAGGTTAACTTCTGCAGTCACGAATGACTTACGTGAAGTAAAACCAAACTTTGGCAAACGACGTTGGATTGGCATTTGGCCACCCTCGAAACCTGGCTTGATAGAGCCACCAGAACGAGAAGTTTGACCTTTATGACCACGTCCACCAGTTTTACCAAGGCCTGAGCCGATACCACGGCCGAGACGCTTCTTGCTAGTTTTCGCACCAGGTGCAGGGGAGATAGTATTCAGAAACATGTCTTAGTCCTCCACCTTTACCATGTAATAAACTTGGTTCACCATGCCACGTACAGCTGGAGTATCTTCCAGCTCTACAGTGTGACCAATACGGCGTAGACCAAGACCACGTAGAGTAGCTTTATGCTTCGGTAAACGACCGATAGAGCTACGCGTCTGCGTTACTTTAATTGTCTTATTCGCCATTGTTCACTACCCCAAAATGTCGTCAACGCGCAATCCACGCTTCGCCGCAACTTGCTCCGGCGATTTCATGTTGTGCAATGCCTTGATAGTGGCACGAACAACGTTGATTGGGTTGGTTGAACCGTATGCTTTTGAAAGCACGTTGTGTACACCGGCTACTTCGAGTACCGCACGCATTGCACCACCGGCAATGATACCTGTACCTTCAGAAGCTGGTTGCATAAATACTTGTGAACCTGAATGACGGCCTTTAACTGGGTGTTGTAAGGTATCACCTTTCAACTGCACGGTTACCATGTTGCGGCGCGCTTTTTCCATTGCCTTTTGAATAGCAGCTGGAACTTCACGTGCTTTACCATAACCGAAACCCACTTTACCTTGACCATCACCAACCACAGTCAGTGCAGTAAAGCTAAAGATACGACCACCTTTAACAACTTTAGCTACACGGTTTACTGTGATCAGCTTTTCTTGCAGGTCACTTTGTTGAGCTTCTACATTTGCATTTGCCATGTTCGTCTCCTAGAACTGAAGTCCAGCTTCACGAGCGGCGTCAGCTAATGCTGCTACACGACCGTGATAACGGAAACCACTGCGATCAAAAGCGACGTTCTTAACGCCTTTTTCAATCGCCCGTTCAGCGATCAGCTTACCCACTGCTTTAGCTGCATCTACGTTACCAGTTGCTTTCAACTCGTCACGTAAAGCTTTTTCAACAGTAGAGGCTGCTGCCAGTACTTCAGAACCGTTCGATGCGATTAGCTGAGCGTAAATGTGCCGTGGTGTACGGTGAACGACCAGGCGGTTTGCACCCAACTCTTGCATTTTCTTACGAGGGCGCGTTGCGCGACGTAAGCGAGCTGTTTTCTTGTCCATCGTTTTACCTTACTTTTTCTTGGCTTCTTTACGGCGCACTTGCTCATCGGCATAACGAACACCTTTACCTTTGTATGGCTCAGGCTTACGGTATGCGCGAATGTTAGCTGCTACTTGACCAACTAACTGCTTGTCTACACCTTTAACGACTATCTCAGTTTGTGCTGGGACTTCGATGGTGATTCCTTGTGGAATCTCGAACTCTACAGGATGAGAGAAGCCCAGAGATAAGTTAAGTTTGCTACCGGCAGTATTTGCACGGTAACCAACACCTACCAACTGTAACTTACGCTCAAAACCTTGCGCAACACCAACCACCATGTTTTGCAGTAACGCGCGTGCTGTACCCGCTTGTGCAGTAGCGTTAGCTACGCCTTCACGAGCAATAGTACGTAAAGTGTTGTCTTCAACAACAACTTCAACTGCGTCGTTTACCACACGGCTCAATGAGCCTTTGGCACCTTTAATTGTCACTTCCTGGCCATTTAGCGTAACTTCAACGCCAGCAGGAATGGCAATAGGTGCTTTAGCAACTCGTGACATTTCCTAACTCCTCGTTAAGCTACGTAACCGATAACTTCACCGCCAAGACCCGCTTTGCGAGCGGCACGGTCGGTCATCAGGCCTTTAGAAGTAGAGACTACTGCGACACCTAAACCACCCATTACTTTAGGTAGTTCGTTGCGTTTCTTATAGATACGCAAACCAGGGCGACTTACGCGCTCGATTGATTCGATAACAGGCTTACCTTCAAAGTACTTCAAAGTAATTTCTAGTTCAGTCTTAACTTCACCAGATACATTGAAATCCGCGATATAACCTTCTTCTTTCAGAACTTGGGCAATAGCCACTTTCTGTTTAGAAGCAGGCATGCGCACGGCGACTTTGTTAGCACCCTGAGCGTTGCGGATGCGAGTGAACATATCCGCAATTGGATCTTGCATGCTCATATTTGCTTTCTCCCGTGACTCGTGGCTTACCAGCTAGCTTTTTTCAAGCCAGGAATTTCACCGCGCATCGCTTTCTCACGTACTTTAATACGGCTCATGCCGAATTTACGTAGGAAACCGTGTGGGCGGCCCGTTACGCGACAGCGGTTACGCTGACGGGTTGGGCTCGAATCACGAGGAAGGCTTTGCAATTTAAGCACGGCTTCCCAACGCTCTTCGTCCGACGTCGCCGGATCGCTGATCACATGTTTAAGTGCGATGCGTTTTTCTGCGTATTTAGCTGCTAGCTTTTGACGCTTCAGCTCACGCATTTTCATTGACTCTTTTGCCATAACTCTACACCTTACTTCTTGAACGGGAAGTTAAAGGCAGCGAGCAAAGCGCGAGCTTCGTCATCAGTGCCTGCAGTAGTGGTGATAGTGATATCCAAACCACGAACCTTATCAACTTTATCAAAGTCGATTTCAGGGAAAATGATTTGTTCACGTACGCCCATACTGTAATTTCCACGACCATCGAAAGATTTCGGGTTCAAACCACGGAAATCACGAACACGAGGAATTGCAATAGAGATTAAACGCTCTAAGAAATCCCACATGCGCTCGCCACGCAGAGTCACTTTACAGCCAATCGGGTAGCCTTCACGGATTTTGAAGCCAGCGACAGATTTACGAGCAACAGTACGTACAGGACGTTGACCAGAAATAGCTTCTAGGTCGCTTACTGCGTTGTCGAGAATCTTTTTGTCTGCCAGAGCTTCACCCACACCCATATTGAGTGTGATTTTTTCAATCCGAGGGACTTGCATGACGCTGTTGTAGCCGAACTGTTTAACCAGTTCAGGAACTACTGATTCTTTGTAAAAATCATGCAGTTTCGCCATCGTAAAACTCCAAATTTAAAATTAAATGATTGCGTTGTTAGACTTGAAGAAACGAACTTTTTTGCCGTCTTCAACTTTAAAACCAACACGATCTGCTTTACCAGTCTCTGGGTTATATACCGCTACGTTAGAAACGTGAACAGGGGCTTCCTGCTCAATAATGCCGCCAGCAACGCCAAGAGCCGGATTTGGCTTCTGGTGTTTCTTAACGATATTAACGCCTTCAACGAATACACGATTTGAACCGGTATCGACTTTCAGCACTTTACCGCGCTTACCTTTGTCTTTACCTGCCAGGACTACTACTTCGTCATCACGTTTAATTTTTGCCGCCATAACTGACTCCTTACAGTACTTCTGGTGCCAGAGAGATAATCTTCATGAATTGCTCAGAGCGTAATTCACGAGTCACTGGTCCAAAGATACGAGTGCCAATCGGTTGTTTGTTGTTGTTCAACAAAACAGCCGCGTTGCGGTCAAAACGGATGACTGACCCGTCTTGACGACGGACGCCTTTCTTGGTGCGAACGACCACCGCATTCACAACATCACCTTTCTTCACTTTACCGCGAGGAATCGCTTCTTTAACAGAAACTTTGATGATATCGCCAATGTTTGCATACCGGCGGTGCGAGCCACCCAGAACCTTAATACATTGTACGCTGCGGGCGCCCGAGTTATCGGCCACTTCCAGTGTAGTTTGCATTTGGATCATTGCAGTGCTCCGCTTGATTAATAAAACAGACTCTCTCGAGCCACTGTTTTTACCCTAATGTACCTTAATTCTCAATTTGAGAAATAAAGACTTTCCCCCATAAAAAGGGCGGCGAATTGTAACAGATAAAATTCGTATATGGTAGTGCGATATGAGAAATAATTAATGGGGATAAGATCTCGGGTCATCTAAGAGATCGAAGCGCTATTAACAGATAGCGTGACCAGTGCGAGCAAAACCATCAACTTGGCTTTTGTTTTCTCACAATGGTGAGTAGTTTAACCCATCCTGAATATTTTTTCATCAAAATAGCTCTGCTTATTTATGAGTTCAAAGCACTCATTTAACAACCGAAAGCGCGGCATCGCTGATAGTTTAGCTGTTGGCAAGGCTACTACTCTAGTGGTAAATTCAATCTCAATAACGCAATACGACAGATAAAATTCAGTCACTTGGATAAGGTACTTATGACTTTAGCAGCTATTGTTTTACTGCCGTTTATTGGGGCATCGATTCCCCTAATGTTGCGCGAGCGTGGGCGCGCTAGCATAAGCTTAGCCAGCGCTTCAGTCACCCTTGTGGCATTAGTATTGCTAGCTACATTAGCCGTGCAGACCTTGAACGGAGCTGTACCCTCATTCTTTCTAAGCTGGTTACCAAACATTGGTTTAGACTTTTCCTTACGTTTAGATGGCCTCTCGTTACTGTTTGCGACACTAATCCTTGGTATCGGGCTATTAATCATCATTTATGCCCATTACTACCTCAGCGCTAAAGATGACAGCGCCAAATTCTTTGCCAGCCTGATGCTATTTATGGGCTCGATGCTTGGCATTGTGACAGCCAATAACCTGATCCTACTTTGGTTATTTTGGGAGCTAACTAGCATTTCATCGTTTTTATTGATTGGCTTTTGGTCGCATCAAAGCACTGCCCGACGTGGTGCACGCATGGCCTTAGCTATTACTGGCGGCGGTGGCCTCGCGTTACTCGCCGGGATTTTACTGATTGGCAACATTGCCGGTAGTTACGAACTCGATCAAGTGATTGCCGCTGGTGATCAAATTCGTGCTCATAGCCTGTACCCTCCGGCGCTACTTTTGGTGTTGCTAGGGGCCTTTACTAAATCAGCACAGTTTCCGTTCCAGTTTTGGTTGCCGCATGCAATGGCAGCGCCAACCCCAGTGAGTGCCTACTTACACTCAGCAACAATGGTCAAAGCAGGTATCTTTTTACTAGCCCGTTTATTCCCGGTACTAGGTAGTACTCACGAATGGTTTACCATAGTTACCTTAACTGGTCTTGCTACCATGTTGTTCGGGGCCTACTTCGCCCTCTTCAAGTCGGACTTGAAAGGGCTATTAGCTTTTTCCACGATCAGCCATCTCGGTTTAATTACGATGCTACTGGGACTAGGCACCAGCGGAGCGATTTTTGCTGCTTTATTCCATATTTTAAATCATGCCACCTTTAAAGCCGGCCTGTTTATGATTGCTGGCATCATTGACCATGAAACTGGCACTCGTGACATGCGTAAACTAAGCGGCTTAAGAAAGTTTATGCCGGTGACCATGGTATTGGCGATAATCACTTCCGCGGCAATGGCTGGGGTACCGCTGTTTAACGGGTTTTTATCGAAAGAACTCATGTTTATGGAGAGCTATGAGCAGCAATTGTTTGGCGCATTGTCCTGGTTTGTACCCGTGTTAGTTACCCTGGGTGCGATGTTATCAGTCGCCTATTCGATTCGGTTTGTACATGACGTCTTTTTTGATGGTGAGCCAGTAAAACTCACCGTTACTCCACACGAGCCGCCGTTAATGATGCGGGTACCGGTTATTATTTTAGCAGCCTTGTGTGTGTTGGTTGGGTTGCTACCCATGTTATTTGTTCCCAACTTTTTACAGCCCGCAGTAGATTTACTCGCACCGAGCCCACTCACCATAAAAATAGCTCTGTGGCACGGTTTTAACATACCGTTACTCATGAGTGTGCTAGCACTGGTAGGTGGAGCCGCAATCTACATTCAACGGGCTGAACTCTTTAGTTTTAACCGACAATTTGATCATCGCGATGCCAAAGAAACCTTTGCCTATATCGTCAGTAGCGTTACTGCGTTTTCGGATCGCCTGATACAACGAATTGAAACTGGGTCGCTGCAAAGGTACATGGCCGCACTGCTATTACTCTGTATTCTTTTCGTTATCCCAGAATTAGCTAAGATAGATGCATTAACTGGTACCCGAGCACAATTACCGATTGACTCCGTAAGCTTAGTGGGGGCAATCATTATCATCCTTACAGCGATTGGTACCGCAGCCTTTCATCATATGCGCTTGACCTCGCTGATGATGTTATCGGTGGTAGGCTTGATGGTGTCCTTGGTATTTATTCACTTTTCAGCTCCTGATTTAGCTATGACCCAACTGGTAGTAGAAGTGGTTAGTATCATTTTGATGATTTTAGCCCTCTTCTTCATGCCTCAAAAAACGCCTAAAGCATCTAGCGGGCGTCGTGTAGCGCGGGATGTTTTATTAGCTGGCTTTATTGGTGGGATTGTCGGTACGCTTAATTACGCGCTACTGACACGACCTCTCTCGTCCATTTCAGACTTCTTCTTAGTTAATGCCAAACCCGGTGGCGGCGGTACTAACGTGGTGAATGTCATTCTGGTCGACTTCCGGGGTTTTGATACCCTCGGTGAAATTACCGTGTTAGCCATAGCAGCTGCTGGCATTCACAAGCTACTCAATAACCTGCGGCCCTTTATGCCATCGAGTGACATTGATGGGCGTCCATGGCATCGGGTCAAACATCCCTTATTAGTGCAGACAGTCGCACAAGCCTTATTACCCTTAGCTCTGATGGTATCTGCTTATATTTTCCTGCGCGGTCATAACTTACCTGGTGGTGGCTTTATCGCGGGTTTGATTACTTCTGCAGCGATGATTTTGCAGTACATGGCGAATGGTGTGGACTGGGTAAAACATCGATTTGATTATAATTACCAAACCTTAGCCTCAGTTGGGGTGATGATTGCCCTATTCACCGGCATTGGCAGTTGGTTCTTCGGTGCTAACTTCCTCACCTCGTGGTTTACCTACTTAGATTGGCCGGTTGTCGGCAAGTTTGAAATCGCCACGGCCATTCTTTTCGATCTCGGCGTCTACCTAACTGTTATCGGTGCGACCTTGATGATTCTTGCTAATTTCGGACAAATGACAACCAGACACAGACCACGTCAGGAGGGTAACTAAATGGAAGCACTGTATGCAATTACCGTAGGCATGCTCACGGCTTGCAGCGTCTATTTAATCTTACGTGGCCGCTCTTTTCCGATCGTAATAGGTATCACCATGCTGTCCTATGCGGTTAACTTATTTCTATTTTCGACTGGACGCTTAGTGATAAACCAAATTCCTATTATCGGTGCAGCGGATCAATACACAGACCCGCTTCCACAAGCTTTGGTGTTAACCGCCATAGTGATAGGTTTTGCAATGACCGCCTACTCCATTATTTTGGCGGTAAGGGTTCGTGGTGAATGGGGTTCTGATGAAGTAAATGACACTAGCCCCAACGATGGGGAGGGCAATCGCTAATGCTTGTTTCTGCTCATTTAGTTATTTTGCCAATCATACTGCCCATGCTGGCGGCGTTACTGCAATTATTGCCATGGGGAGCCCAACCTCAGCGTTATCGGCGCGCCATCGGTATTCTAGCCTCGATGCTAGCCGTATTACTGTCAATTCAACTGCTAATTGCAGTTGACCAAGGGCCGCTGGTCTATGCTCTAGGCAATTGGCAGGCACCGTTTGGCATTGTCTTAGTGGCTGACAAATTATCAGCATTAATGATCTTACTGACGAATTTATTGGCGTTACCGGTATTGATCTACTCCTGCTATGGCGAAGATAACCTAGGCTCGCACTTTCAAGCGTTGTTTCAATTTCAATTACTAGGAATCATTGGGGCATTCTTGACGGGCGACTTATTTAACTTGTTCGTATT
Source organism: Pseudidiomarina sp. WS423 (assembly GCF_050750165.1). NCBI lineage: Bacteria > Pseudomonadati > Pseudomonadota > Gammaproteobacteria > Alteromonadales > Idiomarinaceae > Pseudidiomarina > Pseudidiomarina sp. WS423. Next base: position 13,707 of record NZ_JBOJLN010000015.1, read on the forward strand.
TTTTGAAGTTCTGCTGATCTCTAGTTATGCCTTATTAATGCATGGTGGCGGCAAGTTGAAGCTTCGTGCAACCTTACATTATGTGTTGTTGAATTTAGCCGGGTCAGCAGTTTTCCTGATTAGCCTTGGGGTTCTGTATGGTATTACCGGTACCCTAAACATGGCTGATATGGCTAATAAAGTTGCGCTTCTGACTGGTGATGACGCCACTATTGCCCGAGCTGGAGGCATGTTATTACTGGTTGTGTTTGGCTTGAAAGCGGCTCTGTTACCGCTCTATTTTTGGCTACCCCAAGCCTATGCCACCACAACGGGTGCAGTTGCAGCTCTGTTTGCGATTATGACCAAAGTGGGCGTGTACTCAATTATCCGAGTCTTTACCCTAATCTTTGGCGTCGATGCGGGTGCTGCTAGCCTACTCGGCTATGATTGGCTCTGGTGGCTAGGTTTAGCCACGCTGGGCATAGGTGCCATTGGAGTTTTAGGTAGTCGCGACCTACGTGCCGTGATTGCTTATCTGGTAGTAATCTCTATCGGTACCATGCTCACCACATTCAGCATGAACAGTGAACGAGCCATTAGCGCAGTCATGTTCTATATGCTGCATTCGACCCTCATCACTGGCGCACTCTTTTTACTCACGGATGTGGTGGCGGAGCAGCGCGGAAAAACCGCTTCCCGTATTGTGAAAGGGCGCAAGATGGCGCAGCACGGTACGCTCGGGATGATGTTCTTTATTGCGGCTATAGCCGTTATAGGAATGCCGCCATTCTCAGGTTTTATTGGTAAGCTATTTATTCTTGAAGCCGCACGCACAGGTGCCCAAGTTGCGCTATTGTGGCCGTTAGTACTTGGCAGTACCTTCTTGATGATGATTGCACTTTCACGCGCGGGTAGCAGAATGTTTTGGCATACTTTGGATGGCAAACCTGGTGAGGTTCGCCACCCGACCGGGCAATTAACTGCAATAACGCTGTTGCTAGCCACTATTGTTGGGTTAACGATTTTTGCCAACCCGGTTAGCAGTTATACCCAAGCTATAGCGAACGATTTAGTTCATCCCAGTGCATATAAAAATGCAGTACTAGGAACGGGAGTTAGCGATGTTAAATAAAATCTTTCCGGCCCCTAGACTATCCCTATTTCTATTGGTCTTTTGGTTACTATTACAGAACTCCATCTCATCAGGATTAGTGGTTTTAGGTGCGGTACTTGCGCTCTTGATTCCGCTTTATACCCACCGAGGGCGAGACTTTGCCACTAAAATTCATCGGCCGCTGAAAGCCGTTGAGTATTTTCTAGTGCTGTTAGTGGACATTATTCTTTCTAATTTTAATATCGCCGCAATCATCTTGCTGCCACGCCGACGGATACAGCCGGCGCTTTTTGAATACCCACTTGAGATAACTGGCGAGGTCCCTATTACCGTACTCGCCAGTACCATTAGCTTGACCCCTGGCACCATCACCGCCGAGATTCGTCGTGATGGACGGGCCTTGCTCATTCATGCGCTCAACGTAGCTGATCACGAAGCTATGATTCAGCAAATAAAAACTCGCTACGAAATGCGCCTCAAGGAGATTTTCAAATGCTAACTATTGCTGTTCAAATAGCTTTTGCGCTCTTTTGTTTAGCATTATTGCTAAACGTGTGGAGATTATTTCACGGCCCAGATCTAGCCGACCGCATTCTAGCCTTAGATACCATCTACATTAATTCTCTGGCGCTTTTGATTTTGTTAGGGATTTGGCATCACACCACGGCTTATTTTGAAGCAGCCCTGCTGATTGCCATGTTGGGCTTTATTGGTACGGTAGCGGCAGCGAAGTTCCTGCTGCGTGGCGACATTATTGAATAACGAGGTAGACAATGGAAACGCTTCCAGCATGGGCTGAATGGCTAGCTTCAGCTTTAATTCTTATCGGCGCTATCTTTGGCCTCATTGGTTCTGTTGGATTAGTTCGCTTGCCCGATTTTATGGCACGATTACATGCTCCAACAAAAAACACCACACTGGGCGTCGGTGGTGTTATTTTGGGTTCAATCGTCTATTTCAGCGCCAGCCAACAAGGGCTATCACTACATGAGCTTTTAATTGCCATATTTTTATTTTTAACGGCACCTATCAGTGCTCACCTACTCGCAAAAGCTGGCTTGCACTTAGAGCTGAAGCGAGTGAGTCGTACGCGTGACTACCGTGATCGCCCAGAACAGTATTCAGACCGAGATTAATCAATACAGCCGCTCGCACTTTGCAAACAAGCTGCGAGCCGCTCGTACTGAGCGTTGATGGTTGCATAAGCGGTGGCAAAATCGCGTCCATCCTCCAAGTATAAAAAATCAAGATGAAGCTGCCCTAATACTTCCAGTTGAGTTCCCCTAAGAGTATCGGTTGTAAGTGACTGACCACTCACCTTGGTTAGCACGTCAAGTTGCTGCGACCTGATCTCACTCACATTGCGCAGGTGATGTCCCTGCATATCAATATCCACATCAATGGTCTGCAAATACTCACCATGACGTAAAAGCTTCTGCCCGGCGAAACTGACTTGTTGCGGTGGAATAAGTGTCACTTGAATCGCATCCTCATGAATAAATTCTGCTGTATCGCCTAATCCTGCCGATAATGCATCTAACTGCGATGCACTTAGCCCCACCAGCCGCACGACAAAGCTATCACCTTGACGAAAGCCCTGAATCGTTTGCGCTGGCATCGGCAAACCATAATGTAGCGCAACATCATCCAGACCTTCAGGCCAAAACACGTGCTCGTTATAATAGGCCCAAACCGCTTCTTGCCAATGCCACCACTGGCCATGCCAATAACGCACTTGCGCTAGTGATGATTGCGGCGGTGGTTGCTTTAACACATAAGCGCTACCTGCTAGCACCATAAGAACGGCGATAACAGGTAACATCAGCCCCCTAATATGATGGTTTTTCATCGTGCTGCTCAGCTATGGGGGACTCTACTCGGTGCAAGGCTAAAAGCTGTTGCATTAACATCTCGTATTCATAGCGCTGAGCTTGGTTATTGCGAGCACCAAAAGAGGTCGGCATGCCCAAATACGCATGTCCTGCTAGCAGCAGCTCGGTTGCCTGCCGTAATCTGATAGCAGCTAAGTTCTTCCAAATATCTGGCTGCTGGGGATTGTTTGCTAAACAAAATTGATACGCCTCATAAGCAGCATCATAACGATGTACGCGGTAGTTAACATGACCAATATCACACCATACTTGGCCTTGTTCCGGATAGGCATCAAGGACTTGACGCCACAGCCCCTCAGCAAAATGCAGGTCGCCCTGACGATAGGCTGTTTGTGCGGCATAAAGAGCCGGCTCTAATTGCAACTCCAATTCTCGGCTTTGTGTGGTTTGGCACCCCATAAGTAACAGCGCCAGCACCAGCATTGAAATCCTATTCATAGCAGAGTTCCTTCTGTTCAAACGTAAGTGATTGCCCCAACCAGTGCTCAAATGGCCAAGGACTGCCGGCTCCACACTCAATAATCGAATCGGCCCCAGCGATACGCAGCACTCGCGCGGGCTGCACATTTCGATGAACCGCTACGATGCGCAGCTGACTGTCTAGTCCAATAATGTCAATGGCGAAGCGCATGCCCCAGGTATGGATAGATCTGCAGCGCGGAAACCAAAATGCTCGCTGGTGGCTGGTGGCGCGTAGATAGAGCATCCCCACTAACCGCTGGGGAAAATATTTCATAACTCGCACATCGCGCCAGAGGCAGCGCTGTTGTATATAGAAACGTCCTTGTTGCATGTGTTTTCACTCCAATGAAAAACCAATAAAAACGGGGCCTAAGATGAGCAAAAAAGTAACTGGAAAAAAGCAGGTCAGAAGTGGGAACAACAACTTAACACTCACCTCTTGGGCTCGCTTTTCGGCAGCTAATAACTCTTGCTCACGACATTGTTGTGCTTGTTTCTGCAGGGTATCGGCTAACGAAGAACCAGTAATTTTGGCCTGCTTAATAGCATTGGCAAATAATTCTACCAAACGGTGTGGCACCCGCTCATAGAGTTCATCTAAAGCATCAGTTAACCCCATCCCCGCTTGCTGTTGACGATTAATCCTTGCTAACTCTTTGAGACTGGCTGAGCTACCTGGAATATCATGTAAGGCATGTAGCGAAGCACTTAAAGATAGCCCCGAGTGAAGCAACATGGAGGTGATTTCTAGTGCACTCGGCCAGTGCTCAATGACTTGCTGGAGATACTCTCGGCGTTGTTGTAACTGATAGATCTGCGCGAACACACACAACAGTACTAATCCTACTTTGACATAGGTGGGAATAGGTAGGGTACAGCCAACACAAACCCCAACGACAGCGAGTAATCTAAGTAGCAACCATTGCTCGGCAGTGACACTTTGTACGCTTAATCGTACCTGTTTGCCTATGTACTTAACTGCCCACTGCGGTAACCTCAGCAAGAGTAAATGAGTCCAACGCAATAGCAGCGGACTGCTCAGCGCCAGATAGGCTAAACCTACCACTAAGGCCCCAGCAATAGCGCCTAACAGAATTAATCCTAACCATAGTTCAAGCTCGAACGACACGTCGATTCCCCATGATCTTTTTGACGATCATATTGCCGATGAACATCAAAATAGCGCAGCCAATGAGCATGGCCTGGCCGGTACCAGTTTCAGTTAGCAAGGCCGTATTACCTGGCTCAACTTTGCGTAAAATAAAGAACAATCCAATAGGTAAGAACAACATCACCTTACCTTGCAACCGCGCTTGTGCTGATAGGCTCAGCAACCGCTCACGTGCATACGCCTGTTGTTGTAGCGATGTCGCCAAACGCTGCATCACCGCAACTTGCTGGGCGCCGTGTTTTAATCCTAGCTGTACTGTGGTTACCCACTGCATCATAGAATCGGTTGGTACACGTCGATAAAAATCATTTAATGAATCAGCCAAACTGTCACCCGTGCGACTACGGCGGACCAATAATTGCACCTCGTAGCGCAGGGGGATCGGCAACTGCAGTACACTAGCCTCAATTGCTGCCATAAAGCTCAGACCCGCCGCACTGCCATTGGCAATGAGTAAAATAAAATCAGGTAATTGCTTATCAATAATTTTGCGGCGTTTGGTCAGCAAATAATTCTTCAACGCAGGCAACCCTAGAATAAGCACCACCACACTTATCAATGCCGCTTGCACTGAAACAGCTAAGGCGACCACCATAAACAGCACTACACTTGCCATAAGAATACGCATCCAAAGCTGAGCAACAGGCATAAAGATCAGAAAGTCCGCCAGCGATTGCTCAGTGGTCTGATTTATCTGTGCCCCCCATTTGTTCACATAATGAGGGACCACCATAGCTAAGGTGACAACCAGGCAAAAGAGCGTGAGTCCTAAGACACTAACAAGTACTAGAGGGTCTGACATGGGCTATACCATTCAGACGGAATCCCAGTGGCTTGCAACTGATCTTGGCTACGCTCAAAGACCTTGGTTAGCTGAATAGTGTTAGTATCCATCCCTGAAATTTCACAAATAGCACTAACAAACCGTTGCCCGGTGCTCGAACGTACAATCTGTACAATCACGTCAATGGCCGATGCCACTTGTTGACGTACCGCTTGCATAGGCATATCAAAGCCAGCCATCAGCACCATCACTTCAAGGCGTTGCAACGCCTCCCGCGGGTTGTTAGCGTGCAAAGTAGTAAGCGATCCCTCGTGTCCCGTGTTCATCGCTTGCAGCATATCTATCGCTTCGGCTCCACGACACTCACCAATAATGATTCTATCTGGACGCATGCGAAGCGCGTTCACTAACAGATCACGAATACTTATCTGGCCTTTACCCTCCGCATTTGCGGGACGCGCCTCTAACGCAATTAAATTTCGATGAGCTAGCTTAAGCTCTGCCGCATCTTCAATGGTTACAATGCGTTGGCCTGCATCAATATTCATAGATAAGGAGTTAAGTAAGGTCGTTTTACCAGTACCTGTACCACCAGAAATAAGCATATTTTTGCGCGCTATTACCGCTGCCTTGAGGTAGTCCTTTGCCGCCTCTGAGATAGATCCTGATTGCGCCAGCTCAGCTAAACTCAATTGCTTGGCCAAAAACTTACGGATGGTTAAACAACTTCCATGGATGGCTAACGGCCCTAACACCGCATTGACTCGAGAGCCATCAGGTAAACGTGCATCAACCATCGGCTGAGCACTATCAATGCGGCGCCCCAATGGGAGCACAATACGATCAATTACGCGTAATAATTCTTCCTCCGAATTAAATTTGTGCTCCACCTCTTCTAGCACCCCTCCACGTTCAACAAAAATAGTCTGATAATCATTAACCATTACTTCTGAAATACTACTATCCGCCAACAACTTAGAAATAGGGCCAAAGCCAACACAGCTATCGACTATACTTGGTAAGGCAGAGCGCCATTGTTGTTGCTGCTGCCGCGAATAAATACTCAAATGATCTTCCAAAACATGCAGTGCATGCTCTTTGAGCTGCTCAAAGGGCATCCGCTCTATCTCAATAGAACTGCGTTGCAAGGCAGTTTTTAAGTAATCCGCTAAGCCTTTTTCATTAATAGTATCCATCATGAAGTCCTATGCATCCTGCTTGTTGTTGAAAATCTCGAATCCACTGTGCTGACTGCTCTATCCGCCGCTCTTGTTGTTGTAAATCACCACGCATGTGAGCAGTAACTATCACCACCAGTTCGGTTTCGGCGTTACGAAACTGCTGTGACGAAAATAACCCACCAAGAATCGGAACCTCATGCAACCATGGAAACTGATCAGCTTGCTGCGATTGTTCGTGATTAATTAAGCCCGATAGCACGATCGGCGCCCCCGGTTCACCAACCACTTGCGAGGTAACTTTGCGGGTTAGAATACCGGGCACACCATTAACCATAGTGGCAGAGTCGATGGTGCTAATTTCAGCATGAACGGCAGTCTCAATGTCGCCGTTTGGCATCACCAGAGGTGCCATTTTCAGGCTCACACCATATTCACGAAATTGCACATCTTGCTGCCCATCGGCAAGGACCTGCGGTATCGGAAACTCACCACCTACAAGTACTTCTGCTTCACCACCGCTACGGGCGACTAACTTGGGTTCGGCTAGAATTTTGGCGTGTCCATCACGTTCCAGCAGGTCGATACTTGAAGCCATTTCAACCGGCATAGAGATAATTCTTGCCGCCGTACTTGATAGCGTGGGTCCAGCTAATTGCTGCGGCCAACGCACTCCTAAATGACGAGCATACTGGCGTTTTACTTCGGCTATACGCACATGGAGTTCGACCATAGGTAGTGAGGCTTCAGGAAGGTAACTCACCCGATTAACTAAATTGGGATACTGTTTAGCGAATTCAGTCACGGTCGCCTCAGCATCGCTATCAAGTTGGCCAGTCAGAAACCCTACCCCTGCTTGCTCAGTAAATTGCAATTGAGGAAAGCGCTGCAACAACCAGGCGATATCCGTAACAATGCGAGGTGATGGTGCTGCTTTCACTTCAATTTGATAGCGCTGATGACTGCCGTTTGCCGCGACCACAATAATCTCCGTGCTCCCCTCAGCTTGTGCATTAATCACCAGTTGTGTAGTACCAATTAAGCGGACTTTGGCAACAGCTTCATTACCAATGATGACATCCGTGGCTTGTGCCAACTTGAGCACTTCCATAGCACCAGGCTGTAGCTCAATTTTGCTGGTGTTAGCAAAGCTAGGCAACGCTAGTAAGAGGAGCAATCCAAACACACTAAAACGAAAACTCATGCTGCCTTCCTTGGCCGTTTGATGAAAATGAAAAAACTTGTGGAACAATCTTTTTACTTAGTTGCTGATACTCAAATTGTGGATGCTCTAACCAAACTTCAAAACTCCCGGCGCGCATCTGTTCAAACTGCAATGCCTGTGCTTGTGTCATCGCAAAAGTGACTGTGCTTGGCATGTACTGCCCGGCTTCGCTCATCATTAAGTGCGGCTCACTGATGTTATCTAACGCAATGACCTCAATTTTTGGTAACAACACTTCCGTCATCTTATCGGTGTCACCAAGGACACTCATGAGTGTGACTTTATCGCCAATAGTTAACAGCCCGCTGTGCAATTGTTCCGGCGAAATTCCCACAGTTATCGCATAATACCCGGCAGCCAAAGTATCCGAAAAATAGCCCGAATAATCTGGAGCGATAGCATAAGGAGTTAACGGCTCTCCACGCTCAATAAATTTGGTGGTCGTAAGCCCTGCAATTAATCCAGCATCTTTGGGGCGCAACCAATCTTCCTGCACATAGGCCGATGGATAGCTGCGAATAACCATGGACATAGGATCTAAGGTTGAGCCAATTTCTAGGTCGATAGAACTCACTAGAATCTCTACCAGATCTTCCTGTTCTTGTTGTTGAACCACCTGATTTTGCTCCGCAATATAGCGCTCTACCAATTGGTAACTAGCTAAGGCTAAGAGCACACTTACGATTGCCATAACGGCTAACTTGGCACGCCAGCCAAGCGCGATTTTTGCCATTTTTACGACACTCCCGGTTGCAATAAAAAATCATCCCAAATCCATTCAAATAGAGCCGCGGTGCTAGCCACAATATGCCCCAAAAAATCAAGTAGAGTCTGCCCTTGTTCAGTTACTGGAACTATCAAAATTAACAACAGTGCCATGGCCAATAACAGGCTCTCGACCATAGCCTGACCGCGTTGCAGACTAATCATGGTGATTTTCAGACATGCTAACAACGAGGGTGTCTGTACCCTCTTTGGCTAGAACTATTTGCTCTTGCGGATGCTTCAAACTCAGCAACAGATAGTGATCGTTCATCACCTCTACGGTTGGTTCTCGGTGAGCCATACGCAGCTGAAAATATCGTACTAATTGTTCGCGCGAACGATTCACTTGGATGCTTACCACGCGCTGACCATTGTCCTCGATATCTGCATCAGCAACTTTCGCAAGCCCTGACAGCGATTGCGGCAAAGGCGATGGCTGAACCTTCTGCTCAGCCAACATTAAGTACAATTCATCAGGTTTAGCGATGTCAGTAAAAATCGTGAAATATTGCTGCCCAGATCGACAAGTACGCATGGTATATACCGATTGCACCAAGGTTTCACTATCAACACAGCCCATCTGTTGCTCGAGTGCATTAATAGTCAGTGGTGCGTGCAGCACCCAAATCGTCATGGCCGCAGTTTTAGTCAGGACTTCAGGCAACCATTGTGCCAATGGAAATGCAGTTGCAAGTAAGGTAAGTGTTAACATCCTCTTCTACTCTCCTTGCAAGCCAACTCGTACGGAGTCGCATCAGGCTCAACATGACCTAATTTAAGCGAGTCTGATTTGAACTCTTTCATGATCAATAGAAATTTGGCGGACCAATTAAGAACTGTAGTAAAGCCTAGCTCATCAAGATAATGCCCCAAAGTTAGACGCCGTGGTTCAGAAACTAAACCATCCGTAGCTTTGACACTCCAACCATCACTTAGAAGGGCCATGGGTAATGTTCTGGGCGAATTATTACCAGCATCCATGCTGGCCGAGGTCAAGTTCGAAGAAGTCGCACTATCATCAAAGTAACGCAGATTATTTACCTCAAGTTCAAGCGCCGTTAACTGTTTCAGAACGCCAACAGTACTCCCCAAGCGTTCTGCAAAGGGGTAGTTGCGCGTGGTATTAACAACCTCTTGTGGTTGGTGTTGCCAAAGTTGATTACGGCTGTACATGGCACTTTCATGCTTATCCTTTAAGGCGCTATGGATAAGCGGCAAACTACTGCCAAGAATGATTGCCGCAACCAGCAGCAACCCCATACTTTCAAATAAGGCTTGCCCAGCCAACTGCCTAGGACATTGCAACAACCTAAGAGCCTTGGGATTAGTTTTGGCTATTGCTCTGCGCATCAACATGATTCACCTGGCTCAATATAAGTTTGTTTTGTGGCGTCAAGGATTGTAATTCAGCTTGCCATAGAGGATTGAACAGATTGGCTTGCTCTTGAATACGGTCTTCTCTCGGGAACAACGAGCTGGGCCGAGAAAAACTGACTCCCGCTTTAGCAACTGCACCAGCAAACCTAACTATTACTGCTGGCCATTCCGACGGAGCAAAATCTCTACGGTCAATATAACGAAGCGGCCCCACAGAGTTACCTAGTTTTCGCTGTGTCCTAAGGGCCTTCTTATGCACATCTCCTCGCCGCTTGGCACCCTTGCCGCCGCTATGTCCGAAATCTTCTTTACCGATGTGAGTAATACGATTGCCTTTGGTGGCAGCCCCCCATCCCAACGAGTAGTTTGCTACTCCTTTAACCTCTAAAGTTACTGTGTCTAAAGCCTGCCAATGCCACTTACCGCGGCTATCAACTCGCAACTCAGCCCCTCCTTTTTTAGGGACTTTAATCAGTGGTATATCAGCCCAAAGGTAGGAGCGAAACTCAGTGAAGGGATCGGTACTAGCTCGCATGATTTGTTCTAATCTGCCATCATCCGAATTGGATGATGTAGGACGTAAATAAATAGCCCAAGCTGGATGAAAATCAGTGAGTCCACTTCCGCCTAGTAATTGCCAGGCCTGTTCACTTAACCCATGATGCTGGGCAATCTTAGTTAAAGTACTTGGGATAAGCAGACCAAAACTGGCACGAATCGCGACTTGCGTTAGCGTATAGACGTTGTCGAGCGATTGTTGTGCTATTAATCCAAGTTTGACCATCTGTTCAACAGCTTGATCAACTTGCCTAATGACTCGAATCAGTGCATGCATCGGTTGTGTTAGAGCAGGAACAAATCTCAATACCGTGGCTATCTTATTGACAACTTTAGAAGTCATTGCGAACCAACTACGAAACCCTAGTAGCTGTGCGGCCAATAGTTGATTTGAGATACGAGCCCGATTAATCAAGGCTTGCAAATTCATTTCACGCGCCATAAGAACAGCTGCACTCATGGCCATGTTGTCAGCAGCCGTTTGCACATGCCATCGTTGCTGCAACTTCACCGATTGTGAAATAGCTCCTAGCAGCAATAATAATATTGCCGCTAGGACCGGGATGATGAACACGCTAACATGGCCTTGTTGACGAGTACGAGAAGCTAACATTAGTTAGCCCCAGTACCTGTCGTTTCATCATAAGACCCTAATGTTACTTTGGTTTGTGCTAGGGTTTTCGATTCGCGAGCCTTGCTACGAGCATGATTAATGGCATCGTTAGAACTTTGTCCAGAAACCTCGGCGGCAATACCCGCAACTTGGCTACGAACAGTTTCACCTAACAGCGAGTACACACCAATAGCAGCAACCGCAATAAGTGCCACGATAATGATGTACTCGGTCATGCCCTGACCACGGACTAAACGTTTATTGGACTGGCGAACAGGTTTTCTAGAACAGATAACATGGTACATAGCATTCTCCTGAGCGTGACATTACGACTTGGTAATGCACGCTTACATGTGAAAAGAATGCTGAGTATAAAAGCAGGTTTGCAGGAACGAGAGTTCGTAGCGGTTAAGGCTTACTCAATATTAAGATACTTGTGCATTTGCACTGATAAACGCCAATTGCGTTCAATACAAACTTGCATTGCCAACTGAGTGGCGCGCGGGCGCTGGCTGATTGGCTGTAATGCGATGACAGCAGTAGCAGCTGGTGGACAAACTTGTAGGAGTTTATCAAACTCATCAATATGCTTTTGCATAGCAACCGGATATTTGATCTCGTTCGCTCTTTGCATACAGTCGGGACGAACTAAATAGCCGCCCGGCATATTTAATTTAGGTGACACGGTAACCCAGGTATCAGCAGAGGTTTGAATAGCAAAAGTACCACTTGTTTCTATCTGAAGTTGATACCCATTGTGTTCAAGTACGGCCGCTAATTCACGTAGATCATACATAGCAGGTTCACCGCCGGTAATCACCACATGCTTAGCTTGATAGCCGCGCTGCTGCAATTCAGCCACGATGGCAGCTGCCGTAACACCCGCCCAGGTATCGCTCGGAGCTGCTTTTTCTACAACCTCAGACAGGGCGACTTGCCGCTCTTGATGCTGGTACCAGGTATGTTGGGTATCACACCAAGGACAACCAACCGGACAGCCTTGTAGGCGAATAAAGATAGCCGGTACCCCGGTGAACACACCTTCACCTTGAATGGTTTGAAAGATCTCGTTGATCGGATAGATGTTGTTAATGGGATTCTCCAAAAATTACGCTACAATAGGCCCTACGCAAAACGACCATTACTCTTTACTAAAGAGTGGCTACGGGGTCTATCTAGTTAACCAACCGCAGCGATAAATTGTATCGCAAACCAACCGAAAAGGGATCTATTGATGGCAAAAGTTGTGGTGATCTATTCTGGCGGGATGGATTCGTTCACGGTATTACATCATGCGCTAGCGCATGGTCATGAGGTGTATGCCTTATCCTTCAATTACGGTCAGCGTCACGTCAAAGAACTTGAAGTAGCAGCCCAGGTCTGCCAACAATTAAATGTTAATCATAAGGTTGTTGATATTACCGCAATCAATCAACTCTTGGCAGGCAGCTCACTCACCTCGGATATCGCTATTCCTGAAGGACACTACGAAGCACAAAGTATGAAATCAACCGTGGTGCCTAATCGCAATATGATTTTGCTATCGCTAGCGATTGGTTACGCTGTCTCATTAGAAGCCGAAGCTGTTTATTACGGCGCTCATTCGGGTGATCATTTTATTTACCCTGATTGTCGTCCTGAGTTCGTAGAAAAAATGAATGAGGTTAGTTTGATTGCTAACTATGAACCAATTCGTATCGAGGTTCCTTATTTACATCAAGACAAAGCCGCTATTTTAGCCGATGGTATTAGTATGAGCTTAGATTACAGCCAGACTTGGACTTGCTACAACGGTCGCGATAAAGCTTGTGGTAAGTGCGGTGCTTGTGTTGAACGTCTCGAAGCTTTTGCCGCCAATCATCAGGTGGATCCGCTCCCCTACGAGTAACTTGCTTACTACTTGGCAAGTTAACAGCGCCGCTCGGATAACGCTTGTTCACTTGCCAACATTCTACCTTTACGGCTTGGCTGCTGCTTAACTATTGGTCGTTGTGATAATGGGCTAGAATTTTTTGAGCAGCATGCCAGCGTGGGTGATTTTGCAGAGTTTTCATTGGCATCGCCGCAGCTTTGGCAAGCAATTCGTAACAACGAGTCGCTTGTCTTGAGCGTTGCTCCAACAGCGGCTCTACCGCCTCGATTACGCTAATAGCACCAGCTCGATCATTACAGGCTAACACCATGTCGCAACCAGCATCTAGAGCAGCATGGGCTCGTTCGGCCATAGTCCCAGCAACAGTGGCGCCAGCCATGGCTAAATCATCGCTGAAGATCACCCCACTAAACTGCAGTTGCGCCCGCAGTATATCCTGTAACCAATATTGGGAGAACCCAGCGGGTTTATCATCTACTGCAGGGTAAATAACATGAGCTGGCATTATTGCATCTAAACAATTGGCTAATTCAATGAATGGCGGTAGATCGGTTGCTTTTATTTCTTCCCAACTACGCTCATCAACTGGAATATCAATATGCGAGTCGGCCAATACTGAACCGTGGCCAGGAAAGTGCTTACCGGTAGCCTTCATGCCTGCTTGATGCATGCCTTTAATGAAGGCTCTGGCGATAGGAACGATGGCATCCGCATGGGCTGCAAAAGCCCGATCACCAATCACCTGACTTATTCCGTTAACATCTAATACCGGAGCAAAACTGATATCTATGTCCATCGCTAGTACTTCGGAGGCCATTAGCCAAGCCAGTTCTTGAGCATGAGCTAAGGCCTGAACTTGACTTGAGTTACTGCGCAAAATATCCGCCATCGGTGGAATCGCAGAAAAACCTTGGCGAAACCTTTGTACTCGACCACCTTCATGATCAACCGCTAGAATCAGTGGATTACGAGCCGCTGCACGAGTTTGTCTGATTAACTCTTGTAGTTGATCTTGTTCTACAAAGTTTCGCGTAAAATAGATAACCCCGCCAACAGCGGGATGTCCCAAGATATCACGCTCTTCTGCGCTGAGCTCTGGGCCGGCCAAATCAATCATTACTGCGGTCATATATACATCTCTTACTTGATGAACAGCCAGCAGTGTGCCAAATTTCATAGCAGGCGTCACTAGGCAAACAACTGTGGCGATGATAATTGTTGAAACAACCACCATAATAGCTAGAACAAGCAAGGTTAGGATCACAACATGACACGATTTTGGGTATTGGCAGCTATCACCACTCTTAGTCTCAGCGGCTGTGGCGGCAGTGATAGCAACAACGATGACGCCACTGCGATTGTTGGGCAGTGTTCGGTTAGTGATGAGAAGCAACAATTTCTCGATTACATGTACGAGCAGTATTTTTGGAATGCCGAGCTCGCTGATTCTATCGATCCTGATAACTACGCTGATATTTACGAACTCTTAGATGCCATTACCGTCAGCGAGGATCGGTACTCATTCATTACCACTGAACAGCAATATCAAGACCGCTACGTGAACGCCGCCTACATTGGTTTTGGCTTTGCTACACGAGTTACCACCACCGCTCGGGTATTTGTCAATTATGTCTATCAAGATTCGCCGGCGGCTCTGGCTGGAATCAAACGTTCCGACGAAATCACTCACATAAATGGTGAGTCAGTGCAGTTATTACTTGCCCAAGGGCGCTATCAAGAAGCGCTCGGTGATGATGACGATGGAGTAGCTGCAACCCTAACGTGGCGTACTGTCGCTGGTGATATCTATACCGATGTGCTGACTAAAACCGAGGTAGAAACGAACACCGTCTTAGCTACCAGCAGTTACAGCGTCGGCGACAAAACGGTGGGCTATTATGTGCTTAATACCTTTATCAACCGCACTGGTGACGATCTAAATCAAGCATACAATGAGTTACAAGGGGTTGATGAACTCGTCATAGACGTTCGCTATAACGGCGGAGGCTTAACCAGATATGCTAATCAGGCCGCCACGCAGGCTGCCGGTAATAACGTCATTGGTGAAGTGTTTGGCGATTACCTATTTAACGCAGACAATAGTGAGCAAAATTTTACCGAACTCTTTCAAATGTATGATGGCGTTCAACAGCTTGATTTAGAACGTGTGTATGTACTAACTACGGCGCAAAGCTGTTCTTCTTCAGAGCTGATCATCAATGCCTTGGAGCCGTTTGTCGAGGTGGTGGTGATAGGAGCCAGAACCTGCGGCAAACCCGTTGGCCAAATACCGCAACGGATTTGTGATAAGCGAACCTTCGTGGTCAATTTTGAGATTGTGAATGCGCTCGGCGAGGGTCGTTACTTTAATGGTATCGCCGCAGATTGTAGCGCACCGGATAGCCTCACCGGCGATTGGGGGCATGCCAACGACCCAATGCTACGGGCGGTTAATCAACATATTGAAACCGGTACCTGTGCCACCAACCCAACCAGCTCGAGTACCACCAGCACCACTTTATCCCCTACCAAACCTTGGCGTATTATCGACCAGTGGGCGGCCGAACATTAATCAGTTAACAGTCGGGGTAGCATGGCTACCCCGTGTTGATGGCAAACCCACTCAACTTCAACCTGATAAGCCTGTTGCAATAGTGACTTCGACAACACCTCAGCTGGCTCACCAACCGCCAACAGCTGGCCCTGATGCAGCAACACCAATTGTTGACAAAAGCGCGCCGCTAACGCCAGATCATGAAGTGCCACTAACACCAAAGCACCATTGTCCGCGCGCTGCTTAAGTAGCATGAGGGTTTCTAGTTGATACCTTAGATCTAAGCTAGCAATGGGTTCATCAGCTAGAATTAAAGGCTGCTGCCCAATCAGACCACAGGCCAATTGAACTCGCTTCAGTTCGCCGCCAGATAACTCAGTTACTGGGCGTTGTAACAGCTCGGTTAAACCAAACTCTGCACTCGTTTGCTGTCGGTAATGACGTAACTGAGACTTGGTTTGGGCCAGATTAACTTGGCTCACTTGCAGAGCATAGGCAACTGTCACAGCTTCATTAACAAGGGTTTGCTGAGCAATGTAGGCAAGTTGCTGACGCCGTTGGCTAGGATTGATGTGATGCAAATCTATTTGCTGCCATACACTCCCACCAGAACTTGGTGTGAGCAAACCAGCCAGTAATTTCAGTAAGGTTGATTTACCGGCGCCATTAGCACCAATCACCCCTACCATTTGCCCTGCCGATAAGCGCAGATTAACGTTCGTGAGCCTGCTTTCTAAACTTAAACCTGAGACTTCTAGCATGCTACTTTAGCCAACCTTATCAAGATGTATTTTAGTACTTTGCTGCATGTTGTCGGTACAATAATATCAGTAGCCATGGAGCTCCAATTAACGACACTACCACGCCCAGCTGTAACTCAACTGGCGTAGGTATAAGCCGCACTAGCCAGTCCATTAGCATCAACAACCACGCCCCTAACAAAGCACTCAGCAAGATCATGGGTAGTGGTTGATGTTGCCCTAGCAACCGAGCTGCATGGGGGGCTAACAAACCAACAAAGCCAATAATACCAGCGGTAACCACCGATGCCGATACCAGTAAAGTAACCGCAGCGAAAATCAAAAAACGGTTCCAGCCTAACTGAAAACCCAAGGTTGCGATGGTGGCATCATCAAAAATTTGGGCGCTGAGAAAACGCCGCTGACTTAGCAATAACAACAACGCAAGGACTAAACTCGGCGCCATCAACCACACATGCGACCAACCGCGATTAGCTACTGACCCCATCAACCACAAAGCCCATTCTTGAAACGCAAACGGATTTGGCGCCAAATTAAGCACCACAGCCATAAGTGCACCCGTTAACGAAGCTAGAGCTACGCCTGCCAAAATCAGGTGCAAGCCAAACATTTGGCCACGACTTAACAGCCACAACAATATTAAGCTAAGAGCGCCACCTAACATTCCCACTAAGGGCAAACTCCAAGCTATCGGTGTTAATCCACCCCAATAAAGTGCCACCACAGTAGCTAAACCTGCTCCACCAGCGATACCTGTTATACCCGGTTCTGCTAATGGGTTTTTTAATTGTAATTGCAGCACTGCGCCAGCCATCCCTAACGCCATGCCGTTTAATCCAGCAAGCACTAGGCGCGGGAGTCTTATCTCAAATAAAATAGCTGACTCTAGTGCGTTTTCTGGGAGTAACCGCCAACCATCAACACCACTGCCTAAATAGCCTAAGCCAATGAGTAAGCTGGCAAGGCATAGCACTAACCATAGTTTTACCCTCATGGCTCACCTACGACGGCTTGCAAATAATCAACTGCCCGCGTTGCAGGGCATCCAGACACCGCGGTAGGAATGCTACGAACCTGCCGTTGCTGCAACCAAGGGGTTAGAGCACTATGCCACAACCAATCGTTTGCCCGAGCGTAAGGCTTAGCAAAGCCTTCGAGTACAATAAGCTCCGGATTTAATTTTAGTAATTGTTCGAGATTAAGCTGATATAGCACCAGGTCTTGATGCAGGCTTATCCATCGGATCTGTTGTTTAGCAAAAAGTTGCGCCAACCAACTAGCGCCCCCCCAAGCGTACTGATTGGGCATCAACACGAGTACCGATTGTTCCATGTTGGGAAGTTGGCTAAGTTGGTCTTGCTGCTGCTCTAACCAGGCTTGACCCCGCTCTGCAATAGCCATCACTGTTGCTGCTTCTGCTACGGTTCGCTGCCACTGCGCCCACGTTTGCGGCTGTTCCACCAACACCATCTGCGTATGCCTAGCTAACTGGTTAACTAAGCGAGCACGAGTAAAAGTGCCATAAACCACATAGTCTGGCTGTGCCAGTAGAACCTGTTCCAATCGATTGCCATGTGCCGTGGTTGGAATTATTTCCCAGTCATTTGGTAACCACTGCGGTAACCAAGTATCAAAACATGGGTTAAGCGAAACCACAGTTACTGGCTTAGCCTGCACCGTGGTTAAGCTAAGCCAACCGATGACGATACTGACTAACGTGAGTCGTGCAATCACAAGGTATCCAATGCCTCTTGCAAGGTTTTCACCGCGGTGACCTGCATCCCAGCAATCGCCTCTTTAGGACGGTTACCATAAGGAACAATAGCCTTGGTAAAACCATGTTTGGCAGCTTCATTCAAACGCGCCAAGCCATTTTGCACGGGTCTGATTTCGCCCGATAGACCCACCTCACCAAAAATAATCACATCACGCGGCAGCGGCTGCTCACGAAAACTAGATACAATCGCTAATAGTAGCGCCAAATCAGCACCTGTCTCGGTGACTCGAACACCACCAACCACGTTGACGAACACATCCTGATCGGACATGTGTAAACCACCGTGACGGTGTAATACGGCCAACAACATGGCTAAACGAGTGGTTTCCATGCCCACTGCGACGCGGCGTGGGTTTGCCAACTGAGTTGCATCAACTAGCGCTTGCAGTTCCACCAATAGCGGACGAGTACCCTCCCAAATCACCATCACAGCTGAACCACTGCCATGCTCTTCAGCGCGCTGCAAAAATATCGCAGACGGATTAGTCACTTCTTTCAGGCCTTGCCCGGTCATGGCAAATACCCCTAATTCATTGGCTGGGCCAAAGCGATTTTTATGTCCACGCAAGGTACGAAAGCGAGAATCTGCGCTACCTTCTAGCAAAATAGAGCAATCAATACAGTGTTCTAATACTTTGGGGCCAGCTAAAGAACCATCTTTAGTCACATGCCCGACCATCAATATGGCTACCCCTTTGAGCTTGGCATAGCGAGTAAGATAGGCGGCACACTCACGTACTTGGGATACACTCCCAGGAGCAGACTGAATGTCAGCCAAGTGCATCACCTGAATAGAGTCAATGACCATCACTCGGGGTTGTTCTTTGTCGGCTAAATCACAAATGGTTTCAACGGATGTTTCCGCTAACATGCGCAGTTTATCGGTGGGTAGATT
This sequence comes from Pseudidiomarina sp. WS423, assembly GCF_050750165.1. NCBI lineage: Bacteria > Pseudomonadati > Pseudomonadota > Gammaproteobacteria > Alteromonadales > Idiomarinaceae > Pseudidiomarina > Pseudidiomarina sp. WS423. The sequence goes on from NZ_JBOJLN010000015.1 coordinate 32,688, forward strand.
TAAACGCTGGGCGCGCAACGCGACCTGTTGTAACGATTCTTCTCCAGTTACATACAAGGTTGGCATCACCTCTGCCAATTGACACATGGTTTGCAGTAACAATGTACTCTTACCTGCACCTGGCGACCCCCCAATCAAAATGGCCGAGCCTGGCACAATGCCACCACCAAGAACCCGATCGAATTCTTTAAAGGTGCTACTAAAGCGCGGCAGCTCTTCAAGATCGACTTCGTTCAATGTCTGTACTTTAGCGAGCGTTGCACCAGCGTAACCGCGACGCTCAACCGCGGCCGTTTTAGCCGTCCCTATACGTACTTCGGTGATGGTATTCCACGCTTTGCATTCAGTACATTGACCTAGCCAACGTACATAATCGGCACCACAATCATTACAAACATATGCCGTTTTTGCCTTTGCCATAACTATCCTTGGGTTAATCTTTAATAAGCTTATTAGTTGCTTGTGCTCTGCTGCGTTAAGTGAGCTTTTATCGCGCTAAGATTGGGCTCGTTAATGACCACATCAGCGACGGCTTGCAATGCCGGCTTAGCACAATAGGCTATGCCAAGGGCCGCTTGCTGCAACATGAGACTGTCGTTAGAGCCGTCTCCAACCGCGATGGTTTGTTCCATAGCGATACCAAACTGCTGTGCCAACTGGGTGACTGCGGCGGCTTTCGCTTGCGCATCTATAATGGGCTCTGCAACGTCACCGGTCAGTCTATCACCATCCCAAATTAATTGATTAGCAATCACGATATCTAACGGCGCCTGCTGCTGTAATTGCTCAGCAAACCAGGTAAAACCGCCAGATACTACTGCGGTTTTCCAGCCGAGTTGCCGAAACCAAGTTAGTAACTCAACGGCTCCTTGGCTCCAAGGAATCGGCTCAAATAATTGCTGAAAATCAGCTTGTGCAACTCCTTTTAATAACTGCATTCGTTGTCTTAAACTGGCGGCAAAATCTAACTCACCACGCATTGCCGCAGCAGTGATCTGTTCTACCAGGTGCCGGTAGCCAGCTAGCTCAGCGATCTCGTCGATGCATTCGATGGTAATTAGCGTTGAGTCCATGTCAAACAACACTAATCCGGGTTTATGCAAATCAATCATGAACATCTTGTCCTTTTCAGTTAGCTGCTGGAGTACAAGAAAAGCATCAACTTTGCTTGCACCAAATCAGTGAGACAACGTATATTTGCACCATGTCAAAGTTACCTAGCCATGTTATCAGCAGTTTCCAACTTGTCTATCGCCGCTTGCGCCGATTGGGGCTAGCTGTGCTATTAGTCATTCTCATTGAGCAGTTCTGGGGCACCATGCACACCACCAGCCTGCAAGAGTTTCAAAGCCACAGCCACCAATTAATGCAAACGACAGCACGCCAAGCGGCTTTTTCTGCGCAGCAGTGGCTAGCTAACGACCAACCTGAGCATCTTGACGCACTAGTGAACCAATTACAGCAACAACCTTTTATCGCGGCTGCTAGTGTTCAAAACAGATATGGCGAAGAGCTTACTCAATCTCATTTTCAAGCTGATAGTGATGCCTTGCAACAAGCTTTCATCTTGGTTGAAGAGATCTCAGATGGTGACACTATTTATGGCTATCTAACTCTGGTTATCGATGAAGCGTTATTATTAGAGCAACCGTTAAATACCCACTCATATTTAAGCTTTTATGGTCAGTTTTTACTGGCCTTTGCCATTCTAGCTGGAGTTTTGTTAGCAACCACCTTCAATCGTTGGCGCCGCACCGTTACCACACCGGCAACCCCATAGCGTTGCTTAACCTAAATTAGCAACGATAGCCATGCTGTTATCCCACGTAGCCGCAGCTAGCTCTGCCACAGACTCAGTACGCAACCCCTGTAGCTCGGTTAAAACCCGTGCAATCTGCGCTGGCTCGTTACGTTGGCCCTGAAACCCTTGTAACGGCATGCTAGGCGCATCTGTTTCTAACACCAAACTATCTAACGGTAAGGCAGCCACAGTCGCTCTTGTTTTCTGTGCTCGGGGATAACTTATCACCCCACCGACCCCTAGTTTAAAGCCTAGCGCCAGCCACTGTTCGGCTTGCTGAAGGCTACCACTAAAAGCATGCAAGATACCTGGGTACGCCGGTAATTGAGAGGCTAACGGTTTGATGAGTTGAAGCAAGTCCGCTTGGCTTTGACGATGATGAATTAACAGGGGGCGCTGATACTGAGCAGCTAGTTCTAGCTGTCCAATAAAGAGTTGTTGTTGCTCGGGATAATTAGTGCAAGTTTTATCTAAGCCAACTTCACCGATCACCCATGCTGGATGTTGTTGCAGTTGTTGCTCAACCCAAGCTAGATCGGCTAATTGATGTTGAGCAATAAAATAAGGATGTAGCCCAACGCCCCGATAAATGGTGACACCTTGGCATTGCTGTAACCACACATCAGCCGCTGCTTGGCGTGCCACCCCTGGCACTATGATTGCCTCTACTCCGGCGGCTGAGGCACGTGCTACGACCTCTTGTCTATCGGCCGCAAACTCAGCGAAATCGAGATGGCAATGGCTGTCACAAAATCTAAGCTTGGCCATCTCGACTCCTTACGGTGCTTACTCACCCTAGCAATTTAATGCTCGCGGGTATGGCTGAAGGTGATATCAGGATAGCGCTCTGTGGCCAAACTCAAGTTCACCATAGTAGGCGCTATATAAGTAAGATTGTCACCGCCATCTAGAGCCAAGTTTGCTTCAGCCTTGCGGCGAAATTCATCTAACTTGCGTGCATCAGTTGAGTGCACCCACCGCGCCGTGGCGACGTTAATGTTTTCGTACACAGCATCAACGTTATATTCTGATTTTAGCCGGTGTACCACCACATCAAACTGCAGCACCCCTACCGCACCAACAATTAAGTCATTGTTAATCAGCGGTCGAAATACTTGCACAGCACCTTCTTCAGAAAGCTGTACCAAGCCTTTTAAAAGCTGCTTTTGCTTAAGCGGATCTTTTAAACGAATACGACGGAATAGCTCTGGCGCAAAGTTCGGAATGCCACTGAACTTAAATTTTTCGCCGCCGGTAAAGGTATCCCCAATTTGAATCGTGCCATGGTTATGCAAGCCAATAATATCGCCTGGATAGGCCTCTTCTACTTGTTCACGATCGCCCGCCAAAAAGGTCAATGCATCGGCGATACGCACATCTTTACCGAGGCGTACTTGGTGCATCTTCATGCCTTTTTCGTACTTACCAGACACAATCCGCATAAAAGCCACACGATCGCGATGCTTCGGATCCATATTCGCTTGAATTTTAAAGACAAAACCCGAAAACTCAGGCTGACTTGCACTCACCTCAACGCCAGTATCGGTATCACGAGCTAGTGGACTAGGTGCCCACTCCACCAAACCGTCGAGCATGTGATCCACGCCAAAGTTACCCAACGCCGTACCAAAATAAACGGGCGTTAATTCACCAGCTAAAAAGAGTTCTTTATCAAATGCGTTGGACGCACCTTTAACCAGCTCAATTTCCAGCCGCAAGTCATCAGCGTAGTTACCGATCCGCTGGTCAAGTTCAGGGTTATCTAGACCTTGAATGACATCTTTATCCTGAATCTTGTGGCCTTGCCCCGACTTATACAGAATCACTTCGTCTTTTAGGAGGTTATACACCCCCTTAAAATTCTTGCCCGAACCTATCGGCCAAGTGATAGGAGCACACATAATGTTTAAGACGTTTTCTACTTCGTCTAACAACTCCACCGGATCGCGAATGTCACGGTCGAGCTTGTTCATAAAAGTAATGATCGGCGTATCACGCAAGCGTGTTACTTCCATTAATTTTATGGTGCGATCTTCTACCCCTTTGGCGCCATCGATAACCATTAAGCATGAATCTACCGCGGTTAAAGTACGGTAGGTATCTTCCGAGAAATCTTCGTGTCCTGGCGTGTCTAACAAATTCACCAAGGCTTCACGATAAGGAAATTGCATCACCGAGGTCGTTACCGAGATACCCCGTTCTTTTTCCATCTCCATCCAGTCAGATTTTGCATGTTGGCCCGACTTTTTACCTTTTACGGTACCGGCCTTTTGCAGTTTCTGCCCGTGCAACAAGACTTTTTCGGTAATGGTTGTTTTACCTGCATCAGGGTGAGAGATGATCGCAAAAGTGCGACGCTTTTTGATTTCATTAAGGAAAGCTTGGTTTGCCATGTATAAATTCTTTTAGTTTGTACGCAGATTTGCACACCAGTTTGCAAGCACGCAATGTGCTGGTACTGGTTAATCCATCGGGTTGATCGTCAATAGCTGCTATTTTCGCTGATCTTGCTTGTTTAAACAATCAATGCTTGCCATTTAGTCTCAGTGGGCTTTTGTACTGTGTTGTCGCTATGTGCCTTTTGGAGTAAAACTTGAAGGCTAGGGCGATAGAAGGAATACAAAAAAAGCGCCACCACTAAGGTGACGCAAACAGCTACAACATGCGCTAGAACAACAGAATACAAGAATTAGTGATGCATTAAGTGGTTATCATCTATCACTTTCATGAGAGCTTTCACGGCATCATCGACCGGCCGATTGAGTCCCTCAGTGCGCTGTACGATGCGTCCTTGGGTATCTAACACAGTAACTAAGTTACTATGGTCAAAGTCACCATCGGGACGCTTACGATAACGCACCCCTAACATGGTTGCCATCGCCCGGATATCACTATCCTCGCCGTGTAAGAACAACCAAGTGTCGTCCCCAAGATTGTATTTGGCCGCATATTCAGCAAGCGCTGCCGGAGTATCTCGATCTTCATCAAAGCTCACCATCACCAGCTTCACATAAGGCTGATACGCTGCGGGTAAGGCCTCATAGACCCTTCGTGCATCATTTACTAACACCGGACATGCGGTGGTACAGCTGCCATATATCATCGAAATAACGACCGGCTGCCCTTGCAATTGAGCCAGCGTCAGCTCCTGTCCAGTATGGGCTTGCCAGTTTGCATCAAGGTGATAAATGGAGTCATCTTGGCGTACTTCCGCTGCCCCTAGGGTAGTATGGTTAGCGTGATTATGATGATGGTTATGGTCTTGAGCCAAAGCTCCACTAGCCAACAAACCTGCAACTCCAATACCTGCTAATAATTTAATCATGGCGTTCATAAGAGTTACTCCACATCGTAAGCACAGCGAAAACCTAAGGTGCTAGTAGTACTTTGCGCTCGATAATTACTGCGCGACTGATATCTAAAAAAGGTGGCATAACTGGCTTCGCCAAAGTCAGCCATAAATCTAGCACTGTCACCACAAGAGCCAGACAATACATCGTTGTCATCACCGTTAGTGAGTAACAGCTGAAAATCTTCTACCCATTCGTTAACGCGATCATGCATATGATTCAATTTACCAGCCACAGGGTCTAACGGTAATTGAGCGTACGTGGTTGGGTTGGTATGCCATGAGAACAACATCCGAGCGTACTCATGATCCGTTAAGCCTTGTTGCTGCCGATATTGTGCCGATGCATATTCCCATTCTTCTAGGCTTGGTAAACGGCCACCCTGGGCTTTGCAATAAGCTCGTGCAGCAAACCAAGATACTTGAGTCACTGCTTTGTCAGCATCATCAACAGCATGGCTATCTGCTGTTTGCCAACTTTTTAAGTAGTTACCATCGTGAAAGATGGCGGGAATGGTATCCCGCCGCCACTTCGGATGGGCCAACACAAAGGTTTGATATTCAGCATGAGTAACAGGTGCTGCATCGAGCATAAAGTTAGGCATGGTGAGTTGTTCAAGCTCCTTATCAAGGACGACTACAGGAACATATTGACCACCTTCTACCAGCACGGGTTCAGCGAGAACCTGAGCACTTACTGCAATGGCTAGAACACCTACTAAAGACTTCATAATCAAACCTTATTTGGGTTAGCTAGCTTTACTTAGCTTTACGTGGGCCAGCGATTAAGGCACCGGCAGCACCGCGCTCAGCATCAGCAAACTCGTGATCTACCAATTTGTAGATCCCTTCTTCTGGCACAATAAACTCGATGGTTGCGCTAGAGCTGGCACCTAACAAGACAGTTTGCATGCCATACCAAGTATTACGTGGATCACCTTCGGCCCAAACTTGGTCAAAGATAGCGCCAATCACGTGAAAACTTGAAGTTCCAGATGGGCCGCCATTCAAGAAGTGAATACGGACGCGGTCACCTTCATCAGCACGCAATGGATTTTCGCTTAACGAGCTCACATGACCGTTAAACACAACGTGGCTTGGGTCGCGAGCTAACGCTGCACCGTGGTCGTAAATGTAGCTATCACCCATCTGCGACAAATACATTTCTGACTGCACAATCACGTACTCTTGGTCTACTTCGGCATCAGTTGGATAGCCTTCTTTTGGCGATACCACAACCGCACCGTACTGGCCCATTGCAGTGTGCATCAGTACGCTTGAAGTACCACAGTGATACATATAAGTACCGGCATAGTTTGCAATCCATTCAAACTCGATAGTTTCGCCCGGAGCAATGGTACGCCACTTATCTTCTGCTGCGACAGTACCGCTATGAAAATCCATAGAGTGTGGCATAGGCGCAATAACGGCCTCATGCTTTTGTAATTCTGACGCTTGAATTTGGCTTAAGTAAGGTGATTGGCCTTTAAATGGCTCAGTAATGACCACCTCTTCGTCTGAACGGTTTTTCATTTTGAAAACCACACGGTCGCCTTCACGTACGTGTAAAACTGGACCAGGAACCGAGCCGCCAAAGGTCCATGCGTTGTAACTAACACCCGGAGCCACTTCAACTTTTTGCGAAAATACATCCATTCGCACTTCGTGCTCTTTATTGCCTTCATAATCAAGCTTGGCCAAATTCGGCGCCATGGTCAGGTAATCACCAACCACCGCAGGGCCGTTGTAATCTTCACGATAAACTTTTGCTTCAGGCAAACCGTAGATTTTGCCATCAATCACATATTCGCTGTCGTGTTTTAGAGTTAATCCAGCAGAACCAGACTGAGGTGCACCAGCACAAGCAACAACAAGGGCACTAGCAATTGCAGATAAAACGAGCTTTTTCATAACGACTTCTCCAAACCTTCTAGGGTAAATTTCTTAACGAATGCCTTTAACCGCATCTGCACTAATTTCTTCTGAGCCACCAGCAAACTTCTTATTCACGAAGTTGACCACGGCAGCAATGTCGGCATCACTCAGATAAGCCATCGGTGGCATCATGCCGTTATAATCAGCGCCATTCACAGTCAATTTGCCTGATTTGCCTTTGACAATAGTCTCGGCAATGTAGAGACCTTTGTCCTTGATATTTGAGTTGCCTGCTAATGGGGGAAATACTGCTGCCATACCAGTGCCGTTGGCTTGATGGCAAGCAGCACAATTTTTCTGATAAACGCTAGCGCCAGCATCTGCGGCGGCGGCTTGACTAAAAAGTGCGACTACGGCTAAACCGCTAGCAAGTACACCTGATTTAAATTTATTCATGTTTTTCATGTTGTCACCTCAATGGGAGTGCTAAATTAGATGACTATAGGTTACCGTATTGACGCGGTTTTTCGAGTGAAATGAGGGAGTAACAGGTAGCTACCTACTGTAGGGTAGCTACCTTAATCGAGGGAGGTAAAAAAGGATAATTAATTAATATTTCTAATGCAAAAATGGTTTTTGCATTAGCTAAAAAGACTATTAAGAGTTAACTCAACCATATCCGCAAAGCCGGTTTGCCGTTCTTGCGATGACATTTGCTGATGAGTTTGTAAATGGTCTGAAACGGTCAGTACGGTTAATGCTTGAGCACCGTGGGCTGCCGCAACACTATAGAGCCCAGCTGCCTCCATCTCCACGCCAAGAATGCCGTAGCGGGCTAGTAAATCCGTCAGGTTATCATTCACGCCGTAAAATAAGTCAGCAGAAAATACATTGCCAACTCGCACCTTCTGTCCATGTTGTTGAGCATAGCTGGCTACCTTACTCAGTAATTCAAAATCAGCAAGCGCAGCGTAATCGTAGCCACCAAAGCGTTGTCGATTAACAGCTGAATCGGTACTTGCGCCTTGGGCCAAAATAATGTCGCGTAGTTGCACTTCAGGCAATACAGCACCGCAGCTTCCTACCCGTACCAAGCGCTGAACTTGATAATGCTGGATTAGCTCGGTGGCATAAATACTACAAGACGGGATCCCCATACCTGTACCCATCACGGATACAGCTTGCCCTTTGTAGGTACCTGTGTAACCAAACATGTTGCGCACATCACAGACTTGTTTCGCATCAGTGAAAAAGTTCTCGGCAATAAATTGCGCTCGCAAAGGATCGCCAGGCAATAAACAGGTAGACGCAAAAGCACCTGCTTTTGCATTGATGTGAGGGGTTGTCATGATTAAGCTATTCCTTTAAAAACGAACGTCCATAAGCCATTGGTTCTAATCCAAACAGCTCAGCTAGCGACTGTCCAATATCGGCAAAGGTTTCACGACGACCGATTGAACCGGGAGCGAGCTGTGCGCCATATGCTAACACAGGGACGTATTCGCGAGTATGGTCTGAACCCGGCCATGTAGGATCGCAGCCGTGGTCCGCAGTAAGGATGAGTATATCGTCTGGCTGCATTTGCGCAGTGATCTGAGGCAATAATTGATCAAACAATTCCAATGCTTGAGCATAACCCTGCGGATTACGGCGGTGCCCAAAGTCACTATCAAAATCAACCAAGTTAGTAAAAATAAGACTTTGTTCAGGTGCTGTTGTCATTACTTCCAGAGTTTTTGCCATGAGGGCTTCAATTCCGGTAGCTTTGTATTTTTGCGTAATCCCTTGATGGGCAAAAATATCGGCAATTTTGCCAATACTGATCACTTCGCCACCTGCTTGCGAGAGTTTATCTAGTACGGTTGGGGCTGGCGGTGGCACGGCATAATCACGCCGATTGCCGGTACGCACGAAATTGCTCGCATCCGAGCCAGTAAAGGGGCGAGCAATCACTCGACCGATGTTATAAGGCTCTAGTAACTCTCGGGCAAGCTCACAAACTTGGTAGAGTCGTTGTAAGCCAAAGCTTTGCTCGTGTGCAGCTATTTGCAACACAGAATCAGCCGAAGTATAGACAATCGGCTTGCCCGATTGCATGTGCTCAGCGCCCAAGTTCTGAATGATAGTGGTACCTGAAGCATGGCAATTGCCGAGTATTCCGGGCAATTCAGCATGCTCAATCAGTTGCTCTAGTAGTTCAGCTGGAAATGAGTTTTGCTGGTCCAGAAAATATCCCCAATCAAACAGCACAGGTACGCCTGCCATTTCCCAATGTCCCGATGGGGTATCTTTACCCGATGAAAGCTCTTGCGCCCACCCAAATTTACCGAGGATTTCAGCGGCTGGAGAGATACCAGCTGGTTGTTCACCTGTGGCTCCATAATAAGCTTCGCCCAAACCTAATGTCATTAGGTTCGGAATAGCTAACCCTTTACCTTGTAATGCCACGTGCTCTGCAATATGGCCAAAGGTATCAGCACCCACATCACCAAATTTATCGGCATCTGCGGCGGCACCAATACCAAATGAGTCTAGAACTATTACAATGGCTCGTGCCATGGGTCTCTCCTTCGCATTATCAATGGGCTATGGCGTAGTTGCTTGCCATCCCCGCAACAACAAGCCTAACCAATCGTTTTATAAATGACCGGATGGGTTGCTGCAGCTTTATCGCCAATCTTGTATGCAGCACGGATTCGCTGTGCCGCTTGCAGCCAGTCATCCTCGTTGCGTGCATAAATCATCGCCAGCGGTTGCTGTGCGTCTACTGCTGCACCAAGTCCGATAATCTGATCCAAGCCAACACTAAAATCTAACTGGTCGCTACTGCGACGACGGCCACCACCTAAGGCAACGACTGCCATACCAACTGCGCGCGTATCAATTGCCTGCACCACACCCGTGCGCTCAGCTAACACCGGACGAGCAAAAGCTGCTAACGGCAAATGCTGTTGATATTGAGTTAGCAAGTCATTGGGTCCACCTAACGCCCGTACCATTTTCGCAAAACGCTCAGCGGCTTCGCCGGAAGCCAAAACAGCTTCAACTTTTGCTACCGCTTCTTCGGCCGAGGTTGCAAGCTGACCCAACTGCAGCATTTTCGCACATAAGGCTACGGTAACTTCATGCAATCGAGGGGCTCGGTATTCACCGGTTAAATAGCGAATAGCTTCAATGACTTCAATCGAGTTACCGGCTGAGTGAGCCAATATCTCATTCATATCCGTTAAGATTGCGCAGGTATTGAGACCTGCGCCATTAGCTACCCGAACTAAACTCTCAGCAAGCTCCTGTGCGGCAGCTTCAGTTGGCATCATGGCTCCGTTACCAACTTTTACATCCAAAACCAAACCATCTAATCCTGCAGCCAGCTTCTTCGACAAAATAGAGGCTGTGATTAACGGAATAGATTCAACTGTTGCAGTAATATCGCGGGTAGCGTAAAAACGTTTGTCTGCCGGCGCTAAATCGCCAGTCTGCCCAATGATAGCAACACCGGTATCCTTAACTACCCGACGAAATAACGCCAGGTCTGGCATGGTTTGGTAACCTGGAATGGCATCCATTTTATCCAAGGTACCGCCTGTGTGGCCCAAACCGCGTCCTGAGATCATCGGTACATAGCCACCACAGGCAGCAATAATCGGCCCTAACATCAAACTGACTACATCACCAACCCCACCCGTAGAATGCTTATCTAAAATGGGGCCGCCTAGTTCTAAATCGTGCCATTGCAGTACATCTCCAGAATCCCGCATGGCTAGGGTCAAGGCAACGCTCTCATCTGCGCTCATGCCCTGAAAGTAGACAGCCATAGCTAATGCTGCGATTTGGCTTTCAGAAATATCACCTGCAGTTAAGCCTTGCACAAAGTAATCGATTTGTTCTTTACTTAGTTCATGTCCATCGCGTTTGGTGCGAATCACCTCTTGTGGTAAAAACATTTAATATCCCTTTATTTCCGCCGGGCTGGAACCACCCGTTAACGTACCAACTAAATTGCCTAACAAGCTGCTCGCACCAAAACGAAAATGCTCAGCGGTAACCCAGTCGGCACCCATGATCTGTTCGGCTAGCGTAAGATAGGCGGCAACATCGGCGGCACTACGAACGCCCCCGGCCGCCTTAAAACCAACCTGCTGACCGCTGTTTTTTATTGCTGTTAACATCACTTCAGCTGCTTCTAGAGTTGCGTTCACTGGTACCTTGCCAGTCGAGGTCTTAATAAAATCAGCTCCAGCTGCAATGGCAATCTCGCTAGCTTGTTTGATTAGTTCAGGAGTTTTCAACTCACCGCTTTCTATAATAACTTTTAGCGGCACTTCGCCACACGCTCGTTTTACCGATTGCACTAATGCAAAACCTATATCACTATCACCTGCCTGTAACGCTCGCCAAGGAAACACCACATCAACCTCATCGGCACCCACTGCGACTGCGCGTTCGGTTTCAGCAACAGCACGCTCAACGTTGGCGTGCCCCTCAGGGAAGTTGGTTACCGTGGCTACTTTGATTGCCGTCAAACCAAGCCGTTCTAGTTCTAGTTTGGTCCACACCACCAATTCTGGAAACACACACAGAGCCGCAGGATGGCCAAAATCTGTGCGAGCCGACTCACACAACCGAGTAATGGTTGCCACATCATCGCTATTGTTCAGCGTCGTTAAATCCATCAGCGCAATGCCACGTTGCGCTGCTTGTTGTGCTGTCATCATGGGTTAGTCCCGATATTCGTTAATATCAAAATGAAATGCGTCTGGGAGTAATTCAGCTAGAGTCCATTCACGTTGGCCCTGATAGCAAGCTGAAATCACTTTAGTGTCAGGAGCTAAAAACTCTGTCATCACTTGACGACAGGCGCCACAAGGCGAATAAACTTGGTCACTTGGTGTAAAGACCACCACCGAACTAATTTGACGAGGATCAAATCCTTGTGCGATAGCACTAAAAATAGCCGTGCGCTCGGCACAATTGGTGAGGCCATAAGAGACATTCTCAATGTTACAGCCAGTTACTGTAGCACCATTGGCAAAACTCAACACAGCCCCTACTTTAAACTTACTATAAGGCACATAAGCTTGCTGGGCGGCGCTTTGCGCCATAGCTACTAATGATGAGCTAGTATTTTTCATGGTATTTCTTCGTTATTTATGGCCTTAAAGCTTACTCTTTTCGGCCTTTGAATCCAAGTAGCCAAGCCCAACAGATTTATTTTAGTCGTTCACGAAATAAACTGGACTTTTGCTTAAATCAAGACTAAATTCGTAGTTAGCTAAATTAGTACTTTTAGATGTACTTCATACGAGGAATGAATCATGAGCGTTGAACGAGCTTTGACTGCCTTTGCTGGCTTTATGGTGTTATTATCTGTAGCCCTAACCGTTTGGGTTCATCCAAATTGGGTCTGGTTAACTGTGTTTGTTGGTGCTAACTTATTCCAACAATCCTTTACCGGTTTTTGCCCTGCCGGTATGTTTATGCGTAAAGTGTTTAAGCTGAAAACAGAGCGAGAACTTGCCACCCGTAACTAAGAGATATTTTTATGACCGACACGCAAATAACTGAGCTACAGCAAGATGAAGCGAATATGGCTGCTGGCTTTTTGAGATCGTTAGCTAACGAGCATCGTTTGCAAATCTTATGTCATTTAGCAAACGGTGAACGCAGTGTAGGTGATTTAAATCGTCATTTCCCGCTAAGTGCCTCGGCATTTTCACAGCACTTGGCGGTATTACGAGAGCAAGGATTGGTGAAGTTTCGTAAAGAAGCCCAAACGATTTACTATTCTATTCAAGATCCTGACACGCTTGCCTTTATCCAGTTACTGAAAACCAAATTCTGTCCGGATTTAAGTTAAGCCTGCCAACTCATAACAATCGCATCTTCTCGAGTATCATCGGCATTGCGGTAATATTGAGCGCGTTTACCGCGCTCGACAAAACCACACTTTAAATAGAGTTGAATAGCAGCTAAGTTAGATGCTCTAACTTCTAACCAAATAATTGCTTGTTGCTGGCTGGCTTGCTTTTGTAAGTGCTGAATAAGTTGCGTTGCAACGCCCTGGCGCTGAAAGCGAGCAGCAGTTGCGATATTCATGACAGTCCATTCATCTAGCACTTCTTGCACAATCAGAAAAGCAGCCAAGTGCTGATCTACCCACGCTCCCCAGTTTTTATAACCACTGCCAAAACAGGATTGCAACAAACGCTCCGACCAAGCTAACGCATGAGCTTGTTGTTCAACCACAACAATCTCCGGCTGCCAATCAAGGGGGGCTATCTGCAACATCACAGCGATTATGCCACTTAGGAGCTAGCTACTAGCTTTACTGGCAAGCAATGTTTGCCAAGTAGTTTGCTTAGTAGCTGGGGATGGCTGAACTAGATCACTGCCCGTAAAACTGAGCCTTTTGGTGTGAGGCCAACTTACCACGCTGGCTGCTGATAATTCAGTGAGTTCTGTTTCAGGATTTTTGCTAAAGAGTGAAAATAAATCTCGGAGCCATTGGGGCAATGTAACTGGCATCGGCATAGTAGTAACAATCAGCCAAGCGCCTACTTTATAAAAGTACTGAGCAACCGGCTCAGCCTCTTTCTCTTGGGGAACTGCTGGAGCTGATTCGATTCGCTGTCGCCAAAGAGGTAACCCAAGAGCAGCTAGCGCTTGTTGTTGTGATTGAGTAAATTGCGGAACTTGGTGCTTGGTCATGCGTTTAGATTAGCCTAAACGATTAAAATAAGGAAGTGGCAGGGGTGGAGGGATTCGAACCCCCAACCGTCGGTTTTGGAGACCGCTGTTCTACCAATTGGAACTACACCCCTGCAGCTAGGCTCAGAATTATACTGGCATCGCTTGCGCTGGCAAGTGATTTATTCGTGATTTAGGTTTAGTTGCAGCTTTTTTCATCAATCCTTTTAAAAAGCAGTGATATACTGAACCCCACATAGGGATCATAAGGGCTTTCATGATTTTTCGTGCGGTAGTATGTCTGTGGTTATCTTTGCTTGCTCTCAGTTCAGTGCTGATTGCACCTGCGTCGCTGGCTGCGCCACAAGATGCAACCAGCGAGGAACGGCCTCAATTACAGGTCATTATTGAAGGCCTCGACGATCAACTGTTGACCAATGCAAAAGCCCATCTCGCTATTTATGCACTCCATCAACAAACTGTTCCCTCGGTGTTTAGAGTGCGCTACCTGATGCGCCAAGGAGAACAAGAGCTGAAAACAGCGCTGATGCCCTATGGCTATTACCAAACACAAGTCAGCTACGAGTTACTCCAAGAAGACCAGCAATGGACGGTGCGCTACCAGGTGAATGCGGGGCCGATTTCGACCTATCAAACCGTAACTGTAACACTGCTTGGTGAAGCGGACCAAGACGCTGCTTTTACTCGATTAATCGGTGATTTGGCCCCAACCATCGGTGACCCTGTTATCCACCGTGACTATGAGGCGTTTAAAAGTAGATTACGTAACCTCGCCGCCGAACGCGGTTATTACGACGCATTTTTTAGCCGCAGCGGGGTAGCTGTCGATAGCGCTAACTTTGGCGCCGACCTCACCATAGAATTTAACGCTGGCCCGCGCTATTTATTCGGCGATACATTGTTTTGCTGCACCACCATAGGCGCTGAGCTGTTAGATAGATTTGTCCAATACCAACAAGGCAGTGGCTTCAATACTCGAGACCTGCTCGACCTTCAAGTAGGGCTAGCTGCTAGTGATTACTTTAATACCGTTGAAATTTCTCCGTTATGGTCAGAAGCGAGTGATAAACAAGTACCTATTGAGGTCACTCTGACTCCAAACAAGCGCGACCGATATCAAATTGGTCCGGGCTACGGTACCGACACAGGGGCTCGTTTAACGCTTGGATTTGATCGTCGGTGGTTAAATGATCGAGGGCATAAGCTAAGTAGCGTTGTGCGTCTCTCTGAAGTACAGAACACCGGCTACATCAGTTATATTATTCCCGGTCGTAATCCGGCCCGAGACTCTTATAGCTTTAATGCAGAAGTTTCAGATCGCTCCTTTGAGCAACAGCGCTCAACTCTCACCAAAGCTTCGGTACGTGATATTCGTCACTATGATCGCTGGCATCGAACCTACGAGTTATCTTATCAGCGCGAAGACTTCGCCTTTGGTGACGAGCCGCGGCAGCGCTCAAATTTCTTTATTCCCTCTATCGAATGGAGTTTAATTGAGAGCACCGCCCTTGAAGGCAGTCGCAATATTATTGACGATGGCTACCGGATTTCAGTTCTTCTGCGTGGCGCCCATGAAAGTCTCGTTGCTGATACGAATGTTATTAGTCTCAAAGTAAGTGGCAAATGGGTGCATCGGTTAAATGATAAATGGAGAGTTCTTGCCCGCGCTGAAGTGGGAGCCTTAGAAGCTGACAATTTTGACTTATTGCCGCCTACCTTGCGTTTCTTCTCAGGTGGCGACCACAGTGTGCGCGGCTATGGCTTTCAACAGCTAGGACCTCTCAATGAAGAGGGAGTGGTCGTTGGTGGACGTTTCATGACGGCTAATAGCCTTGAACTAGACTATGCTTTTCAACCTAATTGGCGCGTTGCTATCTTTACTGATCTTGGTAACAGTATGAGGGATTGGCAGGAGAGCCTAAAACAAACGGTAGGTATCGGAGTTCGGTGGGTTTCTCCGATTGGTCCAGTGCGATTAGATATCGCTAATGCTATTGATGAACCTGACACACCATGGCGGATTCATTTTACTCTGGGGCCTGATTTATGAGATGGGTTAAACTGCTTGCTTGGGTCATAGTTATTCTGTTTGTGCTAGTGCCAAGCGTTATCTATGGTTTAGTCGCAACCAACAAAGGTTCGAACTTAGTGCTGTCACAGGCACTTAAATGGAGTGGGCAACCCCTAACCATAGCCAAAATTGAAGGTGATTTACTTTCAGAGTTAACCTTATCGGGTGTTGATTATCAAAGCCCAACATTACAAATCAGTGCTAAGAAAGTAGCACTTAACTGGCAGCCAAGTGCACTCATTGACCAGCAGCTCGTCATTAACCAAATCATCACAGCAGATCTGATCGTACGTTATCAAGCCACAACAACAGAGCCAACAGAGGAAACTCAACCACTGCAATTACCTGACATTAGCTTGCCCTTTGAGCTGCAAGTTAAGCAATTCAGAACTGAGAATACTCAAATACAATTAGCGGAAGGTTTAGAAACATTACCTGACGTTAGCTTAGCTTTAAACTGGCATCAAAACGATTTAACTCTAACTGAGGTAAAAATCAGCTACGACAACATGGATGCTGTCATGAACGCCCAACTTGATACTACTGCCCCCTATCAATCATCCGTGACCGCAACTTGGCAATTATCACAGTTACCTATCTCTGCAGTAGCATTAACCGAACTTACTGGAAGTACAGAATTAGTCGGCAACCTAAATAGTCTAAACGCGGTGACCCGTTTTGAAGCCGAACAAATACCTGAGCAGCAAATGACGATTCATGCAGAACAGCTGTTAACTGATTTTTCTTGGCAGGCTTCGTTAATTCTGAACCAGTTACCTCTCAGCCTCGGCTTTCCGTTACTAGAAGATAGCGCAGCGGCTGCTTGGTTAACGTCATTCAATGATGCCAAGCTATCCGCTACCCTTGATGCCGACCCAACCCGGTTGCAGCTACATCAACTCCAAATTAATGACATCCAATCGGCTTCCAAGCAGATGGCTGGTGGCAGCATCAATGCAACAGGTGTTGTATCTAATTATCTCGATGCCATGGTAAAACCAAATCAAACTGAGTTTAATGTTGATTTAGCTATTGATAACGTAGCGATAGAGCACACTGAACAAAACTTCCTGATCAAGCAGCTGGCGTTAAAGGTTAAAGATAATCTCAGTAAATTTAGCTATGAACTAGCGGCCGATGTTACCCACCCTTTAACCGAAACAGTTTCTACTCATCTCCATGGCACTGGTAGCCTTCATGATCTCGCCATTGAGAGCCTAAGCCTGACTGCGCCAAACTTTAACGCACTACTTGCGGGCAGCCTGAATTGGAAGGAAAATGTTGAAGGCCATCTTGATGTCCAGCAGTTTACCTTAGATAGCCAACTTATAGATGCGAGTTTAACGGAGCAAATTACTGCAGAAGGTGGTTTAGCTTTTAGCAATAACCGAGTTCGTGCTGAACAATTCAATCTTCAATGGCGCTCAAACAAAGTGCAACTAGATGGTGCCATGCGCAGCGACCAACCGCTACTTATCGATATTCAAGTACCTGATATCTCAGAATTATCAAATAGTCCATACGCACAAGGAAACTTAGTCTTAAAGGCCTCAGCGGCATTAAACACTAACCAAGCGGTCGTATTAGATATCGCTGAGTTAAGTATTAAACATCCGGATTTTGGTGATTGGGCAACCAATAAGAACGGCAAATTAGAAGTTCCCTTGGCCCAGCCTGTAGCTCTAACAGCTGATGATCTCTGTCTCCAATCTAATGCCCGCATACCAGCCGAGATCTGTTTACAAACCGCATACAGCAATCAGCAACAAACGACCACTATAACTGCACGTAGCCTACCACTAGCCTTGCTCAATCGTTTTCGTGAAGCTGACGTAGCCGAGCGCGTATGGGGTTTGGTTGACGCAGATGCGAGCCTGATTGTTGATACTAACAGTTGGAGTATTGTGCGCACCGAAGGTGATATCCGTAGCGATCGAACCTTTCTCTTTGCGCTAGACGAAGAAGTAAGTACAGGTTTTAAATTTTGGGGATTAAGTTGGGCAGGTAATTTAGATTTAATCACGAGTGAGATCACCGCAGAGTTGAACAAGGATGCGGGTGTTCTTATTGGCGATGCCGAAATAACCAACTTAGCGGATGCACCACAATTATCAGGCTCTGTTTTATTAAGCCTAGAAGATTTAACCTTGTTGCAGTGGTTCTTACCAGATTTACGTTATGAAAATGCCACGGCACTGGGTAGTATTGAGTTTTCAGGACCACTAGCCAAACCCGAATTAATCGGCTCAATCGAGCTTGCTGCCGATGAAATTGGTTTTGCTGAAAGCGGACTCTTGTTAACTGGTGTTCGGGTTAATGCGCAAACAGCCAAACAACAACCTGATAATATTCTGCTAGATGGCCAAGCTTATTCAGGCGATGGCTGGATCACCATCCGTGGCTTAATTGAACCCAAACTCGAACGTTTAGCTATTGATATTGATGGCGAAAAATTTCGCACCATTCAGACACCAGAAATTACCGTCGATGTCTCTCCCAATATCACCATTTCGCTTATCGATAAGCGTATCGACGTGAAGGGCGAAGTAACCATTCCTTATGCAAACATTGAGCAGCCGGAATTAGGTGAAAGCATAGATAACCCATCTGAAGACATTAAATTATATAAGGATGGCAAGCCTGTTGTAACCGATGAGAGTTCCATTTATCCGCTTTATGCAGATATTCGGGTCAATCTAAGTGAACAGATTAGCGTAAGCGCGTTCGGTTTTGAGGGTAATTTAGCAGGTCGCTTGCGACTCATTGAACAACCAAATCGAGCACTAACAGCCAGTGGTAGTGTGCGTGTCACTGAGGGTTTTTATGAGCTCTATGGGCAACGTTTAGAAATCGATCGAGGCTCTCTCATCTACAATGGCGGTTCTGTTGATAATCCTGGCCTAGATTTGCGAGTGGTGAGGGCTAAAGAAAACATCATGTCTACGGAAAATGTGACTGTCGGAGCGCAAATTACTGGAACTCTAACCGAACCAGACTTCCAAATGTTCTCAACACCAGCAATGCCTGATAGCGAGGTCCTTTCCTATTTGATACTAGGCCGCGGCTCGGGAACTACCCGTGGCAGCGGTGATAATATGCAGTTACAGGCATTGATCATGTTAGGCTCCAAAGGTACTGAGGTTATTGGTCAACCATTACAAGAGATCTTTGGCTTAGATGAATTTGGGATTGATTCGACCATGAATCCTCAAGACACCTCCTTTTACATAGGCAAATATCTATCACCTAAGCTATACGTTAAGTACGGAGTGGGACTGTTTGAAAACACCAATACGTTCCTGATTCGTTATTTCTTAACTGATAATATCTTAATTGAGTCAACTGCTAGTGGCGAAGCTCAGGGCGGCGATATTTTTTATACTATTGAGAAGTGACGGCATTTAGTTGTTCGGTATTGGTTATTAGATTGGCTATTAGCATTGGCTACTGCTATTAGCTATTAGCTATTAGCTGTTGGCTGTTAGCTGTTAGCTGTTAGCTGTTAGCTGTTAGCTGTTAGCTGTTAGCTGTTAGCTATTAGCTGTTGGTTATTTTGGCTATTGGCTATTGGCTATTGGCTATTAGCTGTTGGCTGTTGGCTGTTGGCTGTTGGCTGTTAGCTGTTAGCTGTTAGCTGTTGGCTGTTAGCTGTTAGCTGTTAGCTGTTGGCGGGTGGCGGGTGGCGGGTGTTGCACTATTGATGAGTTGTGATTTCGACCACGCAACGAAAAAACCCCTAGCATAGCTGCTAGGGGTTA
>NZ_JBOJLN010000016.1:0-51363 GCF_050750165.1 Pseudidiomarina sp. WS423
TGCCCACACAGGCGAGTGCAAGCGTAGCTTGCTCGAGTCCAGCGCACGAAGTGCGCGGTGTGCTGGGCCTTGTTAAGTGCGCTGTAATGCACAACCCCACCCGTCGTATTCGATGTTGAATAATGAAGCAATGCACACCATTAAGCCAGACACAGAACACACGAGATTTTGTGTTGATGGCATATTTACGACAACGGTAATTCTGTGATTTTCATTGATGGTTTCTGACCGCGCAGAACCATAACGATTATCATTAATGAAGTTAGCGACCAACGCTGCTTTTTCAGCAGTTGGTGCATAAAGAATAAAATCAATATCTCTTGGAACATTGAAATTATCCCCTTTTTCATCATTGCCTATTAAAAGCTGAGTATCTTGATAGGCGTTATCTAAAAGTTTTTCGATAGTGGACATATTCCTCCTAGCACTTAATGCTTCAATCAGCCGACGCGTTAGCGGTCGACTGCATTGATTTGTTAGCTGCTGTCTCTTTCTCAATATTCACCTGTGACAGAAAATCTAAATAATGTTGTTTGTTTACCTGGAACGCTCCATCCATACCCAAGTAGGCCACAAGGTAAGAGCCTTTATGTGACGGCAAAAAAGCGACTTCTTTATGTAGCCGGGCCCGTCTATCGTAAAGGTAAAAGCTCTCCAGACTGTTTAGACCTAGTGATGTTGGTTTTATGTCACTTCCTATATTAAATTGGGAAAGCCAATAACTTTTAAATTCATCGGTTTTTTTAGACGGCGAGTGGACAAACATTAAAGTTGATTGTGAGCGACCTGCTTCTGTTTTATCTCTTACTGCCCCAGTAGAAATTATTAAGAGCTGGGTGTGCATTCCATTGGTCGCTTCAAATTCGTTGATACCTCCTATCATAAAATAGTATGGGATTTTGAACTCCCAGCCGCCATTTTTTGATTTAACTTCATACATGTCATTGAAGGCTGATATTTTGATACCTTCAGGGACTTTCATTAGTTCTGGCATAGCCGTGGAATCAGGCCTCTTTATTTTATTATAAAAAAGGTGAGCCCCATAAACCCCTAGCCTCTCACTCCATGAAAGCATTGTTTCTAAAACAAGATCATTTTCCTTTGGGAGAATAACTCCGTCTCTTTTATAAAGTTCGGAAACATATGAGCTTAATAAATAGTAAAGGTGCTCTCTTGGGCCCTTCATAGACTGTGCGTCTAGCTTTGAATAATTAGCATTTAGCCAGTTATTAAAAGCGGTCGTATCAACAATAACTTTCGCATATTCGAAAACCGGTTCTTCGAGAGGGGAGGACGAATACCCATCCATAGCCTTGTAATCACTTGCGAATGTATTGCATGTGATTAGAAGAAAAACGACAAAGACGAACTTTTTCACAAACTCTCCTGTTTTGGCAGCTAACGCTTTGCTAATTGGCTGCCGCAGCGCAGCGTAGGCAGTCCAGTGGAGGCCACGCTTTTTGTGGCCGGAACGAAATTAAGCAATTTGTTATAAGCCATTAAATGCAATCCAACTCTGAGTAACAGCCAAGTGCAAGGGCAAAGAAAGGCCAAACAAAACAGTTAATAAAACCAATAACTGCTGCCCATGCATGCCTACTACTTACACTAAAATGTTTTGTAAACAAAGCGATAAAATACAACACGATTGCTGGTATTAGATAGGCCAGTATACTGAACACCACTAATGGGACGGCTTTAGTGTCTCTTGTGTAATCTGTTACACCATAATATGAGTACAAAAAACCCGCAGTAACACCCAGTACCGAGACTCCTACGGTAGCTACCTTTCCAAAGCGATTTAGAGCTAAATAAAGAAGCTCTAGCCAGCAAAACGTAACAATAAATACGGTAAAAAATAGAATCGCCAAATGTGGTTTCCTATGGCTTATAACGCCGCCAGCACGCGCGACTTTGTAGTGAAGGCGAAGCCGTAGCGGAAAAGACGTCGCCCTGCCTGGCCTTGTTATGGCTACATTGCCCGCTTGATACCGCTCGTGGCGGAACTAACGGAAATGTTAGTAGCACTTTTTGCCATGAGAGCTCAAATGTATCTATTCCTGAGAGCAACAACTTTAGAGCACCTTACCCAGAGATGAGCCGATAGTCACTCCAAAACTCATGATAAGAACAGCCGCAACAAAAACCGCTAACACGATCAAGCCAGTTTTCTGAGCTTTTGGCACTGAGTTCCACCAGTTTTTAAAATCATTAATCATGTTTCCTCCTTAAAACAACTAAATGTGAAATTACTTAGCCATAACGCCGCCATAAACGGCGCGAGCTTGCGAGCGTCCGGCGACCGAAGGGAGCGAATTTGATGGCCTTGTTAGCAATTATTTTAGCTCCTTTACTTGCTTCCAGGTTTCAACACCGACTTCCGTTAACGCATTAAAATAATCTGTTTTTATTTGAGCGTACTTTTGGTCATCAAAGCTAAAATCACCTTGATTTCTTTTTCCTACACACTCTTGGAAAAAAGCAAGTGATCCATTGCAGCTCTGGCGCATTTTTTCTTGATGCGTTTTCTTAGGGTTAAGCAACAGGATTATTTGATTTACCTGAACCATTACTTCTTTAGAAATCTTGTCAGCCTCTTCTTGGTACTCAGGATTAGCTTGTGGGTTTACTGGCCTTTTAAGTAAGTTGTAATGCATATCTAAATTGGCGTAGAACTCACTACTTTTAGCGCGTAACTCTTGAAGCCATCTCAGCCTCTCGGTAGTAATAATGTTGGCTCTTATTTTCTTCTCTTCGATTTCTGAAGCTGATTCTATTTGCTTCTTAGTGCCCCGATAGAGCAAAAGTGCACCAATACCAGCACCAACCAGAGCAGAAACTGAAGATATTGCTGCAACCCAAATAGCCTTATTATCTGGTTTTGTTTGCTCCGCGATTTGTCTTAATAATTCAGTGACTTCGTGCACGATAGCTCCTTGTGATTGCTAACGCCCCGCTAAACGGCGAGCGTTAGCGAGTCCGGTGGAGGCCACGCTTTTTGTGGCCGGAACGAATTTAAGCGGTTTGTTAGGCATTTTTTTGCTCCAGTTTTACACCCATTGTCATGGGGGGAAAGACATGCCTGATTATAATTCTGCATTTATTCACTAGAACAAGGATAATTTCATTTACAGCGCCCTCACCCAAGTAATCTGTTTGAATTACTTCATCAACTTTCATCGGAAGGCACGAAGCATTGAACGGCGACTGACAATTTACTGACTCAATTTTTTCCAATGACAACGCCATCCCGGGATACCGACCAGCAATCCCAATTTCACATGGTTTGACCAAGAATACAGTTTGATCATCAAATAATAAATTAATGTCATAACAAATCAGAAAACCCTCATTAGTATCGTCTTGCCAAGCAGCATGAACCTTCTCATGGTTTTCCCCAAGACGAATTTCAACAAGGTATTTGCTATCTAAACTAATCTTTTCGTTCATGGAAATGCCTAACGCCCAGCACAGAGGCGGTTTTTAAATTGCGCGTTGCGATAAAATTCGCGCAGCGATTCGCAAAAACGCGCAATTTAAAAGCCGTCCTGCGCCCGAAGGGCGCGTACTGGTGCTGTTTGTTAGGCTACAAATTTTTAAAGATAAAAAATAGTACAACAAATAATATAATGGCTCCTATAATTTGACCAGTGTACTCGGCCTTGGCGTTTGACTCGGCGGTTTTTAATTCGATCTCAGCGGTTTTCAAATTCAGCTCAGCAGTTTCCCTCTCTAACTTCGAAGCCGCAGCATTCGATTCCTCCGCGTAGAGATTGTTAAACAACTCGACCTTACTTTCGTCAAGGCTTTCAGTAATAGCATTTAATTCGTCACCGACATCCAATTGAGCCTGCTCGATGATTCCGTTTTCAGCAGCTTGACGAAAAATCAAGCTATGCTTTTGCACCAGTTCCCTGACTTGCTTTCTATCCGTCCAATTAACTGAATCCATGATTTTCTCCTCTATTTCTGCTCTTTAAGCCTAACGCGAAATTAAGGGGCGCGCTGAAAGCGCGTCCCAGCGAGTGTAACGAGCGAGCTTGAATTCCTTGTTAGGCCTGTCGTGGCACATAGCTTTGCAAGAAGCCGTAAAAAAGTGAGTTGAGCTTGCCAGCACATACTGTAAATGCATCTGCGGCTTGTTCTAGATCGGATATTTCGATAATGCCAGTACCGCTGAGCCTCTGCGCCCCACTTGGAGCAGTGCAAGGCTTACCATGAATTATTCTATTTCGCTCGTTAACCAAAGCGAGGAACTCCGAGGCCAGCGAACTCAACTCCTCGCGCTCTTTCGACTTTGGCATGTTTCGTACGATGTTTGCGAAATATTTGCCAATTGTTCCGGCCGTCATTTCTTCAGAAGTGATCTTAGCAACTGAACCCGGATAAACTTTCTCGCTGCACCATACGACTTGCCATTCACATCGTGCGAATGCGTAAGTCGCGAGGCCAAGAGCAGACAGATACTCTGGATCAGCTGGAATTAGTTTTCGCTCGTCAGACATTCTGCCATTTCTCTTCGGTAGGCCTAACATTTGTGTAGTGTGCTGGCACATGTCGTAATCGTTCGTTTAAATTGGTAACTCACCAAAAACAATACAAAAACCATCTAGAAAGTCGCCTTTTACTGTCAGCAAAGTAAGCATGCACACTTTGCTGTTCGACTACGCCTGATAACACTATTTTTGTTTAAATTATGTAATTGAAAATAGGACATATTTATCCTACATGCAAGCTTTAAGTGTGCGACTTTGAGCCGTGAAGCGTGCCGATTGATCGATTATGCTTAACTCACGATTATCAAAAATCATGGATGTTAATGATGGCGAGCCCTTTTATTGAAAAACTTCGCGCTGATATGCGATTACGTGGCTATAGCTTAAAAACGGAGAAATCTTATTTAGGTTGGATACGGCAGTTTATCTATTTTCATAAAAAACGACATCCTATTGATATGGGAGCGGAAGAGGTGAAGGCCTTTTTAAGTTGGTTGGCGAATGAGCGCCATGCTGCACTTACGATTCGTGACGGTAAAGGCAAGAAAGATCGGCAAACCCTTCTCAGCCAAAGACTCATTTAACCATTACAACAAGCCATTGAAACGGCTTTAACTGTTCAGATCGAGGATAACAAGAATGGACTTGGCCCATCGATGCCTAATGCGCTCGATAGAAAATATCCAAATGCTTATAAACAAGCGGGATGCGACATTAGAACAGTGCAAGAACTACTAGGGCACAACGACGTGAGTACAACTCAAATTTATACACACGTCATTGGTCAACATTATGCGGGCACAGCTAGCCCACTTGATAGGCTTATCAGCAACCAGTAAAACGGTGGAATTACTCCACCGTTACCGATTTAGCCAAGTTGCGCGGCTGGTCTACGTCGGTGCCTTTAATAATGGCAACGAAGTAGGAGAGTAGTTGCAACGGTACTGTGTACACAATTGGCGCAATCAGCTCATCACAGTGCGTCACGTTGATCACGCGCATGCTGTCGTCACCTTTAAAGTGTGCGTCTTTGTCAGCAAACACATACATGATTCCGCCACGGGCGCGTACTTCTTCCACGTTTGATTTCAGCTTCTCTAACAGCTCATCGTTTGGCGCGACCACGATAACCGGCATGTCGGCGTCAATCAGTGCTAAAGGCCCGTGTTTCAGTTCGCCAGCGGCGTAGGCTTCAGCATGAATGTATGAGATTTCTTTCAGCTTTAGCGCGCCTTCCATTGCAATAGGGTATTGCGTACCACGGCCTAAGAACAAGCTATGGAATTTATCAGCAAACTCTGGCGCTAAGGCTTCAATGGCATCACTTAACAGCAAGGCTTCTTCAAGCTTAGACGGTAATGTTTTCAATGACTTAATTACGGCCGCTTGCTGCTCTTCGTTCATGCCGCGGTACTGACCAATAGCCAAAGTTAACATCAGCAAGCCAACTAACTGCGTGGTGAAAGCTTTCGTTGATGCCACGCCAATTTCCGTACCCGCACGAGTCATGTAGGCTAAATCTGATTCACGCACCATTGACGAGGTAGAAACGTTACATATAGTTAAGCTGCCCTTGTAACCAAGCTCCTTACTTAAACGTAGCGCCGCTAAGGTGTCAGCCGTTTCACCTGACTGTGAAATAGTGACTAATAAGCTATTTGGATGAACATGAGAGGTGCGGTAACGGAATTCTGAGGCGATTTCAACGTTACAAGAAACTCCAGCCATTGATTCAAGCCAATAGCGAGCCACCATTCCAGCGTGATAAGAGGTACCGCAGGCAACAATTTGTACATGCTGAATACCTTTCAATAGATCTAAAGAACCATTACCAAAGACATCTTCAGCAATTTTGCCATCAACAATCCTGCCTTCTAACGCATTACGCACCGAACTTGGCTGTTCATGAATTTCTTTGAGCATAAAGTGGCGGTATTCGCCTTTGCCACCAGCATCGTAGTTGCCGTCAGACTCATGAATTTCGCGCTCAACGCGGTTACCGTCAGCATCGTACACCTTTACTTCGGTACGACTAATATCCGCCATATCACCTTCTTCAAGGTACATGAACTTGCGGGTTACTGGTAACAAAGCCAATTGGTCTGATGCGACAAAGTTTTCACCAATACCAAGCCCAATCACCAAGGGGCTACCTGAGCGCGCGACAATAAGTCTGCCAGGATCGCGACAGTCCATGATGACAGTGCCGTAAGCCCCTTCAAGCTGTTTGATTGCGGCTTGTACAGCAGTGAATAAGTCCGCATGAGTTTTACGCTCGTGATGAACCAAATGACAAATCACCTCGGTGTCAGTATCAGACGCAAAGGTGTAGCCCAATCCTTTTAACTGCTCACGCAATTTATCGTGATTCTCGATAATACCGTTGTGCACTACGGCAATACAATCTTCAGAAATATGAGGATGTGCGTTTGCCTCGGTAACACCACCATGAGTAGCCCAACGCGTGTGAGCGATACCAGCAGTACCGGCTAACGGTTGCTCGCCAACCGCATCTTTGAGTGCCTGGACTTTACCAGTCCGACGCACACTTTGTAGGCGTCCGTCTTCGCTCAATACGGCTAAACCAGCCGAATCGTAACCACGGTATTCAAGCCGCTTTAGGCCTTCAATCAAGATTTCACTAATACGGCGCTCTGAGGTTGCACCAACAATTCCGCACATTGTCCTTATCCTTTTTTTACAGGGCGTTGCCAGCCACTGATGTTCCGTTGCTGACCACGGGCCACACCTAGCTCATGATCATCGATATTTTTCGTTACGGTAGAGCCTGCACCTACGGTAGCATGCTTACCAATTCGTACCGGAGCCACTAACGAACTATTTGAACCAATAAACGCACCATCGTCTATTTCTGTCAGGTGTTTGTTTACACCGTCATAATTACAAGTAATAGTGCCTGCGCCAATATTCACTCCAGCGCCAATTTCTGCATCACCTAAATAGGTAAGATGGCTCGCTTTAGAGCCTTGCCCCATGCGAGTCTTTTTAATCTCAACAAAGTTACCTACCTGTGCGCCCTCAGCCAACTCAGCACCTGGTCGTAAGCGGGCAAAAGGGCCCACAGCACAATTTTCTGCAAGTACGGCTTCTTCAATCAGGCTGTTCGTTTTTACCCGAGAACCTGCGCCTATCTTACAATCACGCAGCACACAGTTGCTTTCGATAACTACGCCTTCGCCAAGTTCAACCCGGCCTTCAAAAATAACGTTAACATCAACCACCACATCATTCGCGATGATAACCTCGCCGCGAACATCAACCCGAGCCGGATCCATTAAGGTGGCACCGTTAAGCATCAGTTGCTCAGCCTGGCGAGCTTGATAGGCACGCTCTAGCCCGGCTAACTGCACCCGATTATTGGCACCTTCCACTTCGCTAATGGCTTGTGGTTGTGCCGTGGTAATCACTACGCCTTCTGCGGCAGCCATAGCGACAATATCCGTCAAATAGTATTCACCTTGGGCGTTATCATTGGATAAATTGCCAAGCCAGCGTTTTAACGCTGCTCCTTTTACCGCCATCATACCGGTGTTTACTTCAGTAATAGCCAGCTGCTCTGGGCTGGCATCTTTTTGCTCAACAATACCTACTACCGCGCCACTGGCATCACGCATGATACGTCCATAGCCGGTGGGGTCGGGTAGGGTCACGGTGAGCAGCGCTAACTCCGTCGTTGCCGCAGCATCCAACAAGCCTTGCAGAGTTTCTGTGCGCGTTAGCGGTACATCACCATACAAAATAAGTACAGTTTCGTCGTCAGCCACATAAGGCACGACCTGCTGCACGGCATGACCAGTACCTAGCTGTTGCGCTTGTTCAACAAAATTTAACGATTGTCCGGCTAGCCTTTCCTTAAGTACATCGCCACCATGGCCATAGATAACCTGCACATGTGTAGGCGCTAAGGTATGCGCAGTATCAATCACATGCTGAACCATGGGTTTATGGGCGATGGGATGTAACACCTTTGGTAACGCTGAACGCATCCGGGTGCCTTTACCTGCTGCTAGAACTACCACATTCAGAGACATGAATCCTTCCGTTTCTATTTTATAAACCTGCAGCTATTTTAAAGCTGTTTACAACAAATTAACAGACGAAAAAAAGACCCGCAAACCGAAATTTACGGGTCTTTTCATTTTCTTTAGATTGCAGGCGCGCTGATTACTTGCGAATTTTGCGAATAATCTGCAGTTGTGCCAACGCTCGAGCTAATTCAGCTGCTGCTTCTGCATAACTTAAATCAGAGGCAGAATCTGCAATTGCTTCTTCAGCACGTTTCTTCGCATCAAGGGCTTGCTGTTCATCAAGCTCTTCACCACGAACTGCCGAGTCAGCAAGTACCGAGACGTTGTGAGGCTGCACTTCTAGCACACCACCGGCTACGTAGATGATTTCTTCTTCGCCACCTTCTTTAACTACGCGAACCATACCTGGTTTAATCGTCGTTAATAAAGGGGCGTGACCAGGATAAATACCTAGCTCACCTTCGCTACCGGTCACTTGCAAGGTCTCTACGGCGCCAGAGAACAAACGTTCTTCGGCGCTGACCACGTCAAGCTGTACAGTTTTAGCTGCCATTTAAACCTCCCGGTTTATTACATTTTTTTGGCTTTTTCGACTGCTTCTTCGATGCTACCAACCATGTAGAACGCTTGTTCTGGTAGGTCGTCGTAATCACCGTTTAAGATGCCTTTAAAGCCAGCGATGGTGTCTTTCAAAGACACATACTTACCTGGTGAGCCAGTAAATACTTCTGCTACGAAGAATGGCTGCGATAAGAAGCGCTGAATTTTACGCGCCCGAGATACGGTCATCTTGTCTTCTTCAGACAATTCGTCCATACCCAAGATTGCGATGATATCTTTCAGCTCTTTGTAACGCTGCAATACTGACTGGACGCCACGCGCAGTCTCATAATGCTCTTTACCGATAACCAATGGGTCCAACTGACGTGACGTTGAATCCAATGGATCAACCGCTGGGTAGATACCCAGTGACGCGATATCACGAGACAATACTACGGTTGCATCTAAGTGAGCAAAGGTAGTGGCTGGTGATGGGTCAGTTAAGTCATCCGCAGGTACGTAAACGGCCTGAATCGACGTGATTGAACCAGTTTTGGTTGAAGTAATACGTTCTTGTAGTACACCCATCTCTTCGGCAAGAGTTGGCTGATAACCTACCGCAGATGGCATCCGACCTAACAATGCAGATACTTCGGTACCAGCAAGGGTATAACGGTAGATGTTATCTACGAAAAACAGAACGTCACGACCTTCATCACGGAACTTCTCTGCCATGGTCAAACCTGTTAACGCTACGCGTAAACGGTTACCTGGAGGCTCGTTCATCTGGCCATAAACCAGTGCAACTTTGTCGAGTACGTTTGAGTCTTTCATCTCATGATAGAAGTCGTTACCTTCACGAGTACGCTCACCTACACCAGCGAATACTGAGTAACCACTGTGCTCGATAGCGATGTTACGGATAAGTTCCATCATGTTTACGGTTTTACCTACACCCGCACCACCGAACAGACCAACTTTACCACCCTTAGCGAACGGACAAATCAAGTCGATAACCTTGATGCCGGTCTCTAACAGTTCAGTAGCACTTGACTGTTCTTCGTACGAAGGTGCAGCACGGTGAATAGACATACGTTCTTCTTCACCGATTTCACCCGCTTCATCAATTGGCTCACCCAATACGTTCATGATACGACCTAGGGTTTGTTTACCCACTGGTACCATGATTGGCTCGCCGCTATTTTCTACGGTAATTCCACGACGCAGACCGTCAGTAGTACCTAGTGCGATTGTACGCACGATACCACCGCCTAACTGCTGCTGAACTTCCAAGGTCAAACCCTTGAGGTCACCGTCGGTCACCTTCAGCGCGTCGTATACCTTTGGCACGTCTGTTTGTGGAAATTCGATATCCACAACCGCGCCAATAATTTGCACGACCTTACCTTGACTCATGACATTTCCTCTAACTCTAAAATTCTTGCAAGCTTCGCCTTAAACCGCTTCGGCGCCCGATACAATTTCCGAAATTTCCTGCGTAATCGCTGCTTGGCGTGCTTTGTTATACACCAATTGCAGCTGATCGATGAGGTCTTCGGCGTTGTCGGTAGCGGCTTTCATAGCCACCATCCGCGCTGCCTGTTCACTGGCAATGTTATCCACCACACCTTGATACACGGTTGCTTCTACGTAGCGACGAATCAGCAACTCTAAAATGGGTTGTGGATCAGGTTCATACAGATAGTCCCAGCTACCTGATTGAACCTCATCGCGAGACTCAGCTTTTGGCAACGGTAGCAATTGCGCTATCGTTGGCTCTTGCTTCATGGTGTTAACAAACTTGTTGTACACCACGAACAAGCGATCTAATTTGCCTTCATCAAAGGCATCTAGCATCACTTGTACAGTCCCTAACACATCATTCACGCTTGGCTTATCGCCTAGACCTGATGTTTGTGCCAGTAAACGGCCTCCAAAGCGTTTAAAGAAACCCGTAGCCTTGTTGCCAATGGCTGCAAAGTCTACTTCTACGCCGTTTTCTTTTTGTGCTTGGGCATGTTTCACAACCGCTTTAAATTCGTTTGTGTTTAAACCACCGCACAAGCCACGGTCGGTAGAAATGACGATGTAGCCAACCCGTTTCACATCACGATCTTCTAGATACGGATGCTTGTACTCTAGGTTTGCATGGGCAACATGGCCGATCACCTTGCGAATGCTGTCCGCATACGGACGGCTTGAAGCCATACGTTCCTGCGCCTTTTTCATTTTGGACGCAGCAACCATCTCCATTGCACTGGTGATCTTCTGAGTATTGTTAATACTCCCGATCTTGGTTTTTATCTCTTTACCGCCGGCCATGATATTCTCCTGTTAACTCAACGACTTGTGGCTACAAAAATTGTAGCCACGTTCCGCTTACCAAGACTGCGTTTTCTTGAAGGTTTTTAAACCTTCGTGCAGCTTAGCTTCGATGTCGTCGTTATAGTTGCCAGTTTTGTCAATATCCGCCATCAGCTCAGCGTGCTCGCTACGCATGTACGCAATCAGCGCACTTTCGAAGTCGAGGATTTTGTCTTGCTCTACATCTTTAAGGTAACCCTTTTCTGCAGAGAAGATAGACACTGCCATGTCAGCCACGCTCATTGGCTCATATTGGTTCTGTTTCATCAGTTCAGTAACACGCTGACCGTGTTCTAACTGCGCGCGAGTTGCTTCGTCTAAGTCTGAAGCGAACTGAGCAAACGCTGCTAATTCACGATACTGCGCTAACGCTAAACGGATACCACCACCAAGTTTCTTAATGATCTTGGTTTGCGCTGCACCACCTACACGAGATACCGAGATACCAGCGTTAACTGCAGGACGAATACCCGCGTTAAACAAATCAGTTTCTAAGAAGATCTGACCATCGGTAATTGAAATCACGTTGGTTGGTACGAACGCTGATACGTCACCCGCTTGGGTTTCGATAATAGGCAGCGCCGTTAATGAACCGGTTTGACCTTTCACTTCACCATTGGTGTACTTTTCAACGTAGTCAGCGTTAACACGCGCTGCACGCTCAAGCAAACGTGAGTGAAGATAGAACACGTCACCTGGGTAAGCTTCACGACCTGGCGGACGACGTAACAACAATGAGATTTGACGATAAGCAACAGCTTGCTTAGACAAATCATCATAAACGATTAACGCGTCTTCACCACGATCACGGAAGTATTCACCCATAGTACAACCTGAGTAGGCTGCTAGGTATTGCAATGCTGCTGATTCAGAAGCAGATGCAGCTACCACGATGGTGTTTTCTAAGGCACCGTGCTCTTCTAATTTACGTACTACTGAAGCAATAGTAGAAGCTTTCTGACCGATAGCTACGTACACACACTTAATACCAGAGTTTTTCTGGTTAATGATAGCGTCGATAGCTAATGCAGTTTTACCTGTCTGACGGTCACCGATGATCAACTCACGCTGACCACGGCCTACTGGAATCATAGCATCGATTGACTTATAACCTGTTTGTACAGGTTGATCTACCGATTGACGCTCGATTACACCAGGAGCAATTTTTTCTACCGGCTCAAAGCCATCCGCGTCGATCGGGCCTTTACCGTCAATAGGAGCACCTAGGGTGTTCACTACACGGCCAAGTAATGCACGACCAACAGGAACTTCTAAGATACGGCCTGTTGATTTAACTTTTACGCCTTCTTGAAGGTCCGCATAAGGACCCATAACCACGGCACCGACAGAGTCGCGCTCAAGGTTCAAAGCGATAGCGTAACGATTGCCAGGAAGCTCAATCATCTCACCTTGCATACAGTCTGCAAGGCCGTGAATGCGGATGATACCGTCGGTTACAGAAACGATGGTACCTTCGTTACGAGCTTCACTGACCACTTCGAACTGTTCAATTCGTTTTTTGATCAGCTCTGCGATTTCATTTGAATTCAGTTGCATGCTCAAGTCCCCAATTAGGATTGCAGTGCGTGTGCAAGTCGTTCTAACTTGCCGCGCACCGTGCCGTCGATTACTGTGTCACCAGCTTTAATGTATAAGCCACTGACAATAGCCTCATCGACAGTGCAATTCAGCTTAACTTTGCGTGAAAAACGTTGCTCTAACGTTTTCGCTAGATTGTCCTGTTGCTGCTGTGAGAGTGCTACGGCGGAGGTAACATCTACCGTGACTTCTTTCTCATGTTCAGCGCGTAACTCACCAAATAGGGCAAGTACAGCAGGTAAAGCATTCAAACGGCTATTTTCAGCCATTAAACGAACAAAATTCTGGCCTTTTTCATCCAATTGTTCGCCACATACATTAATGAATACTTCAGTTTTCTTATCTAGCGTTTCGGCGCTACTCAAAAATGTGGCCATAGCCGAGTCTTTTGCTACCGCAGCAGCAAAAGCAATCATACTGTGCCAATTTTCAATCGCGCCGTTCTCTACTGCAAAATCAAAAGCTGCTTTTGCATAGGGGCGAGCAACCGTAGTCAATTCTGACATTTGCACAAACCCCTTTGGTTAGAGTTCAGCGACCAGTTTTTCAACAATGTCACTGTGAGCGTCTTTATCAATTTCACGCTCGATGATTTTGCTAGCACCAGCAACAGCTAATACAGCTACTTGCTTGCGCAGTTCTTCGCGTAAGCGATTGCGTTCAGCTTCAACTTCAGCGTGACCAGCAGCGATAATAGTTTCGCGCTCGGCTTCGCCGCGTTGTTTGCCTTCTTCAACCGATTGCTCAGCGCGTTTCTTCGCTTGGGCAATGATTTCAGCCGCCTGTGCTTTCGCTTCTTTTAACTCGTCAGCAATTTTAGCTTGCGCTAATTCCAGGTCTTTTTCTGCACGTTCACCGGCAGCCAGACCATCGGCTATTTTCTTCTGACGGGCTTCAATCGCATTATTCAGCGGTGGCCATACGAACTTCATACAGAATAGTACGAAGACGATAAAGGCAATCAGTTCGCCGATAAGGGTCATGTTTAAGCTCACGACCTACCCCCTTAGTTCAGTTGTTCGAATTGGTATCAATAGACCTTACAGTACGAACAACAGTACCATTGCGATACCTACGCCAATCATGGCTACCGCATCGATCAAACCTGCTAAGATGAACATTTTAACTTGCAGAGAAGGAGCTAGTTCTGGTTGACGTGCACACGCTTCCAAGAATTTACCACCCATGTTACCGAAACCTACTGCGGTACCGATTGCACCGAAACCGATCAGTAAAGCTACAGCGATATATTTAAGACCTAACATTAGTTCCATTGTTTTCTCCGATATTTCAAAGGTTAAGTTAAAAAATAAAAGTTAATACAAAATCTTAGTGGCTCTCTGAGCTGGCCATGCTTAAGTAAACAATAGTCAGCATCATAAATACGAAGGCCTGCAACACAATTACAAGAATGTGGAATACCGCCCACACAAAGTGCAATGGTAATTGCGCCAGACCAATCGCTCCAATCAGGATAAAGATTAGCTCGCCGGCATATAAGTTACCGAACAAACGCAGTGCCAACGAGAACGGCTTGGCCACCAAAGCAATCGTTTCAAGCAATAGGTTAAACGGAATCAGTAGCACCTGAACGACCATATTACTTGAGCTAAACGGGTGTAAGGTAAGTTCTTTGATGAAGCCAACGATACCTTTCATACGAATACCGTAGCCAATCATGAGTAAGAACACACCAATGGCTAATGCTGCGGTCATGTTGATATCGGTGGTTGGTACGATTTTCATGTACACATCGTGCGAATCCACACCGAAGGCTTGCTCGCCCACAAAACCAGCAAAAGCAGGCAAAAAGTCAACCGGAATTAAGTCCATTAAGTTCATGAGGAAAACCCACACGAAAATGGTTAACGCTAGAGGAGCGATAAGTTTACTTTTACCGTGGAAAGTGTCGCGTACGTTGTTACCAACGAATTCAACAATCATCTCAATAAAGCACTGCAGCTTACCGGGCACGCCAGTATCTGCTTTCTTTGCAGCACTACGGAAGATCATTAAGAACAAGATACCTAGTCCGATAGACCAAGCTAAGGTGTCAATATGCCATGTCCAGAAGCCAGCTTCACTACACGCTTTATTAAAGGCTATACCATTTTCGGTAGAGCACATTTTGGCGTTAGTTAAGTGGTGCTGAATATGACTTTGGAGCGTTAACTCTTCTGCAGCCATCTTAGTTTCCCACAATTTTAAGTTGATTTTAAAAACAAAATTGGTGCCAGCCATTGCACTGCTAAGGCGGTAATATAGCCGCTAACAACCGCACTAAGCGGGAGCGAAGTAAATACCAGCAATACAACCAATAAGGCTACTGCGAAGAAAATTTTTAATGCTTCGCCGGCAAAAAAATTACTCACTACAGTTTGCGCAGCTCGCGCTCCACCTTCAGCAAAGGCTCGCCATGCAAACAGTGCCGTAGGAATAATGACGGCGATACCGCCACCCACAACACCCCAAAAATACATATAGCCAAAATGCGGCTGCACCAAAGAAAAGACACAAGCGAGCAAAAATATAGCTCCAGCTTGGGCGCGAATTAACCTCGCTGCGAGTTGTTTCCCTTGGCCTGTTAACGTTCTATTCACGGGCTAAAACCCTCGGTTGAAAGCCCGCGATAGTATAAAGATTTAACGTTCAAATGCAAATGAAATGGGATGGTTAGCCATCCTCATTCAATTGAAATTGCATAAGAATGCCATCTAATTCATCTAAACTGCTGTAATTAATTACAACTTTACCCTTGCCTTTACGGCCGTGACTGATTGCGACAGCGGCGCCTAAGCGTTCACTTAAGCGCTTCTCTAGACGTTGAATATCAGCATCAGGCTGCGGTTTTGCTGGGCTTGGCTTGGCTGGTTCTAGAGCTTGGCGAACCAGTTTTTCAGCTTCACGCACCGTCATGCCTTTTGCTGCAATTAACCGAGCAATGTCTGTTTGCGCATCACCCTCTAAAGCAAGTAACAGCTTGGCATGACCTAATTCAATGTCACCGCGCTCTAGTAGCGTTTTAGTTTCGGATTGTAAATTATTCAAACGCAGCAAGTTAGTTACAGTTGCTCGGGATTTACCTACCGCATCGGCAACTTCTTGATGAGTTAATTGAAATTCCGTTAGTAGGCGTTGTAAGGCGGTCGCTTCTTCCATGGCATTGAGGTCTTCACGTTGAATATTCTCAATTAACGCAATAGCTACAGCCGCTTCATCAGGGACGTTTTTAATCAAACAAGGTACTTCGTCTAGGCGTGCCAGCTGGCTTGCACGCCAACGTCGCTCACCTGCGATAATTTCATATTTTTCTGGCGCTATTTCGCGCACAACAATGGGCTGAATTACACCCTGGGCTTTAATTGAAGCAGCGAGATCTTCAAGGGCCTCAGGAGTCATATCTTTGCGTGGTTGATATTTGCCCGGCTGTAACCATTCTATCGGTAACTTTTGCAGTTCGCCTTGGCGATAGTCTTGAACTATCTCATCAGGAACCTGATGTTCTTTTTCACGAGCCGTTTTACTGGTTGTAAGTAGGGCATCTAAACCGCGCCCCAATCCTCTTTTTTTGGCAGACATAAAGCGTCGTTTCCTTTAGCTTAAGCTTCAGCCGCTGCTTCGGCTTTTTTTTGTTGTTCGGCGCGACGAATTAACTCTCCGGCCAGGGCTAAATAGGCTTTAGCTCCGGCTGATGATTTATCGTAATACATGGCTGGTGAGCCAAAACTAGGAGCTTCAGCTAAGCGAACATTTCGTGGAATAACGGTTCGATAAACCTTGTCACCAAAATGATTTTTCAGTTGCTCTGACACATCATTAGCTAAACGATTACGAGGGTCGTACATGGTTCGCAAAATACCTTCAATAATCAACCGTGGATTAACAGCTTCAGCTAATCGTTCAATGGTATCCATTAACGCCGTTAAGCCTTCAAGAGCAAAATATTCGCATTGCATCGGCACTAACACTGAATCAGCGGCGGCCATGGCGTTTACGGTCAACATACTGAGCGATGGTGGACAATCGATGAAGATAAAATCGTAATTATCAACCACTGGTTTTAAGGCATTAGCCAAGCGCTGCTCGCGCGCAAATTCTTCCATTAATTTAATATCAGCAGCCGTGGTATCAGAGTTAGCCGCAATGAGGTGATATTTACCGTTAGTTTCTTTAATAATCACTTGTTCGGCTGGTTTCTGCTCAACCAATAGTTCATAGGCGGTGTTTTCAACATCGTATTTGTCGATACCACTACCCATGGTTGCATTGCCCTGAGGATCAAGATCTATCAGCAATACTTTACGGCGGGTTGCTGCCATCGATGCTGCCAAATTAACAGCAGTGGTGGTTTTACCAACGCCGCCTTTTTGATTAGCAATCGCAATAATTCTGCCCACAGGGGTTATCCTCTCGTTTTTATAATCACCACATGGCGTTCGCCATCGGCCTCTGGAACCTGTAATCGAATCACTTGTTCAACCTCAAACTGCGCTGGCAAGTCAGCCAATTCAGCAGTTGGGTATTGCCCTTTTAGAGCAAAATACCGGCCATCAGGCTTAGGTAAATGCTCACACCAATTCAGCATATCATTAAGCGAGGCAAAGGCTCTACTTATCACGCCATCAAATTTTAGTTCAGGTTGATAATCTTCAACTCTACTTTGCACAGCTGTTACATTCTTAAGGCCTAACTGATGGCTAACTTGGCGGATAAAACGAATCCTTTTGCCTAAGCTATCTAACAGAACAAAATCACGTTCTGGACAAGCAATGGCTAAAGGTAAGCCAGGCAATCCGGGCCCAGTTCCGACATCAATAAAGCGTTGCCCTTGAAGATGTGGTAACACCACAAGGCTATCCACAATGTGGCGACTCACCATTTGGATGGGATCACGAACCGACGTTAAATTGTAGGCTTTATTCCATTTATTTAATTGTTCAACCAATTGAATAAGTTGAACTTGTTTATCTAGAGAAAGATCAAGCTCGGCCTGAGCCAATAATGATTGTAGTCTATTTAACATGGATTTTATTAAGCACTCTTTCGCAATAGGCCAAGTTTCTTCAAATGCACCAACAACATTGAGATTGCTGCTGGAGTAATGCCAGATATTCGAGCAGCTTTACCAACGGTTTCTGGTTGATGTTGATTCAGCTTAGCAATCACTTCATTGGATAAACCCTTGATACTGGCATAATCAAAATGAGCCGGTAACTGAGTATTTTCATGACGTTGCTGTTTGCTAATCTCGTCTTGCTGACGCGCTATGTAACCAGCATATTTCGTTTGAATTTCTACTTGTTCAGCAGCTTTTTCGTCGGCTAAACCTGGTCCTAAAGCATCAATTTTGACGAGATCTTGATAACTAATTTCAGGGCGACGTAATAATTCTTCGCCATTCACTTCTCGAGTTATCGGCGTTTTAACTAATTCATTAACCGCAGCAACTGCTGGATGATCTTTATGGATCCAAGTACTACGTAGACGTTGTTGCTCTTGTGCAATGGCTTCCATTTTGTCGTTAAACGCAGCCCATCTTGCATCGTCAACTAAACCTAGCTCGCGGCCTTTTTCAGTTAAGCGCATATCTGCGTTGTCTTCGCGCAATAACAA
The DNA here is from genome assembly GCF_050750165.1 of Pseudidiomarina sp. WS423. NCBI lineage: Bacteria > Pseudomonadati > Pseudomonadota > Gammaproteobacteria > Alteromonadales > Idiomarinaceae > Pseudidiomarina > Pseudidiomarina sp. WS423. The sequence goes on from NZ_JBOJLN010000016.1 coordinate 18,662, forward strand.
TCTATATTCGGCGCGTGACGTAAACATCCGATAGGGTTCTTTGGTGCCGAGAGTACTGAGATCATCAATCAATACTCCCATGTAAGCTTGATCACGACGAGGAGCCCAACCGTCTTTTCCTTGCACTTGTAATGCAGCATTTAAGCCTGCTACTAAGCCTTGTGCACCAGCTTCTTCATATCCGGTCGTTCCATTAATTTGTCCGGCAAAAAATAAGCCTTGTAGATGTTTGGTTTCTAAGGTTTGTTTTAAATCGCGAGGATCAAAATAATCATACTCTATGGCATAGCCTGGACGAGTAATGTGAGCATTTTCAAAACCTTTGATGGAGCGTACTAAGGCTACTTGCACATCAAAAGGTAAACTAGTTGAAATACCATTGGGGTACACTTCATGGGTGGTTAAACCCTCTGGCTCGACAAAGATCTGGTGCGAGTTTTTATCACTAAAGCGCATAACTTTGTCTTCGATAGACGGACAATAACGCGGACCAACGCCTTCAATGATACCAGAGTACATGGGGGAACGATCTAAGCCACCATGGATAATCTCATGAGTTTGTTCATTGGTGTGGGTAATGTAGCAAGAAATTTGTTGTGGGTGATCTGCTTGTGATCCCATAAATGAAAAAACAGGAGTTGGGGTATCACCTGGTTGTTCTTGCATCACTGAAAAATCGATACTCTTTGCATCAATTCTTGGAGGTGTTCCGGTTTTTAAGCGATCTACTCGCAATGGCAGCTCACGTAAGCGTTTTGCCAATGCATTTGCTGGAGGATCGCCAGCTCGCCCACCTTGATAATTTTGTAAACCTATATGGATTTGGCCACCTAGAAATGTACCTACCGTAAGTACAACTGTGGTTGCCGAAAACTTTAAGCCCATCTGGGTTACAACACCAACAACCCGATCGTTTTCAACGATCAGATCATCACAACCTTGTTGGAATAAACTTAAATTAGGTTGGTTTTCTAGAATCGTTCGGATAGCAGCTCGGTATAGCTGTCGGTCTGCCTGAGCTCTAGTGGCGCGAACTGCTGGCCCTTTCGATGAGTTTAAGGTACGAAATTGAATACCAGCTTTATCAGCTGCCATAGCCATGGCACCGCCTAGGGCATCAATCTCTTTAACTAAGTGACCTTTACCAATACCGCCAATCGCAGGATTACATGACATTTGCCCTAAGGTTTCGATGTTATGGGTAAGCAATAAAGTATTGCAGCCCATTCGTGCAGCCGCTAAGGCTGCTTCAGTACCTGCATGGCCGCCACCTATGACAATCACGTCATAATGTTGATGGTAAGAATTGCTTGTTGGCTGTGTTGGCATAGATTGATAAATCCTAGATAAACAGATGTCGTGTAACACCAAAAAAGTTGGGCTAACCCATGATCCTTGTGAGGATCATCAGATGTTATCGCGTCTTGGCTTTAAAAGCTTAGTTCACAAAAATGTAGCCGAGTATTGTACCTGTTATTTGGCTTGATCGGAACGTCTATATTTTAGTCTCGATCGCGTTAAGGATCTAAGAATATCTTTAGATCTTTTGTTTTGATCTTTTTTATTACTATTACTACTAGCTCAGCAATGTTTGTGGATAACTGAAGCTAAGCTAGGTTTGGTAAGGATCACAACGATCGGTTAGGGTGTGATTAGATCATGATCCTTTAGGTGATCAAGGTGTGTATAACCGGGCTAGTTATCCACAAGCGATCTTATTCACAGGTTAATACAGTGCGTATGTACAGGGTTCAAGCTAGGTTATACATGGTTTGATCACAGGGCTTGGATAAAATAAGGTAGCCATGTTGATGATTTTTCAATCGGATCATCGCATGACATATCTATTTCTAGGCGATCTAAAAGCTTTTTTGCGCCTAAAAGTTGTAGCATAGCATCGCAATCTTTACCTGCCTGGCAATAGGTATCGTAACAACTGTCACCCACGGCAATAACGGCATATTTGAGAGGGCTTAAGTTGGGTTTTTGCTGGCTTAGTTGCTCGGAAAAATCAAGCATGCTGTCACCATATTCACCGGCACCGTGGCTTGCCACGCAACATAACCAGATGCTTTGATCGGTCACTTCAGTGATTAATTCAGAGTAGCTTGGTTCATAATGCATCACGCTAGTCAGCCCTTGTTGTTCCAATAGGGCTGCGACTTCGTCAGCAAGGTATTCAGTATTACCAGAGGTTGTGGCTACGAGAATATGAATGGTAGGGAATGACATGCTAAAAGGCCCTTCTGTGCGTGCTAGATGTGTTGCTACATTAATTATTGCATTAATTAACGCATACTTTATCACGTCCGCTGGCTTTTGCTTGCTCTAACGCAATGAAGGCACGGTTTAATGCGGTGCTGGTCGTCTCACTCAAGTGAAGGCTAGTTACCCCAATATTTAGCTTAATTCGTAAGGTGACATGTTCATCTTTTACAAAGGGCATGTTCCGTCGAATTTTGTCTAAAATTTCAACTGCATTACTAACCGATGTCGAGGGCAACAAGACCCAATAAATGTCCCCATGTGAATGGGCAACTAAGCAGTGATGAGGTAAGTGTTGTTGCAACGCTGTAGCTACTTGGCTGATGACGGTATCGCCCGTAGAAAAGCCGCATTCAGTATTAATTTGCTGCAGTTGATCAATATCAATCACAGCGATACTCAATTCTTGTGTTGGTTTACGGTTAGCAATTAGTAAGTTAGCCGCTTGCTCAAAATAGTTAGCGGAGTAGAGACCGGTTTGTTTGTTGTAAATGCTATCTTGTTCTAAATCACGGTTACGCTGGTGTAAAGCAGGCACTGCGGTACCTAAATAACAGGTTACAGCCACAAAGTAGATAGCGATTTGGTAAATGATGGCATTATTGTCGAGAGCCAAAAAGTTGTATCCAGAAGAAATAACCACGGTGAGCAAAATCAGACTAAAAATAGTGCGAATGGTTTGTTCCGTAAATGCTATCCAAAATTGTGGAATAGCTACAAAGAAAATAAGCATACCAATAGATGGATGCGCAATCGCGTTATCTAGCAATAAAACTGTTACCACTGTTGTCAACAATGCGGCCAATTTGAAAATGTAAGGGCCCCATTGATTATTCAATAGGTAATCATGTTCAAAAAAAACATCCAGCCATGCTATTCGTTGTTTGGGTAAAAGGCGTCTAAATAACACAGCAAATAACGGGGTGATAACTACTACTCCAACGGCATCTCCAATCCAAAACGGTAGCCAAGCTTCAATAAAGGGCACGTCTGATCGTAAGGTGACCAATTCCCAAATCAATAAGGCTCCGGTAGCAGCTATTAAAGCGGCGAGCGTGTAGCATATTAGAATCATGCTATTTTTAGCTGGCAAACTATTTGTGAACACGTGTTTACTAATAAATTGAGCACTTAAACCAGCGAAAGCGTAGGCGCCCGTGTGCACCATAGCGAATAAGGTAGCGGTGGCTAGCTGATGGGGATCAAAGCGCCCCTGCAAGAGCCCATTTAGATCTAGAGATACGAAGAAAATAGCGCAAAAAACGGCAGGGAAAATACGTTTACCAAACACAAAAAATGCGGCTGTGGAAACCCCAGCAGGCAGATAATAGAGACTAATATATTGTGTATAGGACATGATGGCGGCACCGTAGAATAGTGCTACCCAAGATGCGAAGACGACTACTTGCTGTTTTAGATTCAAACTGACGCCCTAATCTGCTGAGTGTTTTTATTATTATTTATAACTAATTAAACCTAGCTGGCTTGAGGTTGCAAGCATTATTGAGTGGAATTTTAGCGGGATTACTAAATAGCTTCGATGAACGGCGATTTTTTACGCTCAAGTTAATGGTGCAGGGTGCCATTTGTTGATACATTCGTACGTACTTATTTCTTCTTTTATACGATGACCCAGCTAACGAGATAATAATAATGAAATCTACTCTGTATTGGTGTTCTGCGCTGGCTTTAGCGGCGACGCAATTATTTAGTACTGCTGCTTACAGTTCGGCAATTCAACAAACCAAAGGCACATTTGAAGATAAGTTTCGCCAACTCGATGAAGTGTTACCAACACCAAACGTTTATCGCAGTGCAGCCGGTGAACCGGGTGAGCAGTATTGGCAACAACAGGCCAATTATTCAATTAAAGTGCGCTTAGATGAAGAAAAGCGTCGCATAGATGCTGCTGAAACCATCACTTATTTTAATAATTCTCCCTACACCCTCAAATACATTTGGATTCAGCTGGATCAAAATATCTTTAAAAATGATTCGATGGCGGAGTTAACAGCTACCTTTAATAGTAAGCCTGATCCTAGTTTGGGTGGCGTGGATCGCCCTGCTCGAATCAGCTTGAACCAACTACGTCGGCAACAGTTTATGACCGACAACGAGTTAGGTTTTGCCATTAACAAAGTTGCGGATGGTCGTGGCAAAGCACTGGATTTTGTGGTGGTAGGTACCAATATGCGGATAGATTTACCGCAGCCACTTAAAGCCGGCGATAAAACGTCGTTGGCCATAGATTTTGGTTTCAACATCATCGATAGCGACACCGTAGGCGGACGCTCGGGCTATGAGCATTTTCCTGATGATGCGCGCGAAGGTGGCAACGATATTTTCTTACTTGCGCAGTGGTATCCGCGCGTAGCTGCTTTTACTGACTATGAAGCATGGACCAATAAAGAATTTTTAGGACGAGGTGAATTCACCCAAGAATTTGGTGATTTTGAAGTCACTATAGATGTCCCAGCAGACCATATCGTGTCGGCTACAGGGGTGTTGAAAAATGATCGTGAGGTGCTCACCAAAACCCAACGCGAGCGTTTAGAGCAATCGCGCAAAGCAAAACGTCCGGTCTTTGTAGTAACCCCAGAAGAAGCCTTGGAAAACGAGAAAGAAGGTACGGACAAGCGGAAAGTTTGGCGTTTTGAAGCAGAAAACGTGCGCGACTTTGCTTGGGCATCATCGCGTAAGTTTATTTGGGACGCCAAAGGCTATCAGCAAGGCGGTAACGTTCAACCAGAAGTTATGGCGATGTCCTTTTATCCAAAAGAGGGCGGCGAGTTGTGGGAAAAATATTCGACCGAATCGGTTATTCATACCATGGAAGTCTACTCTCGCTTTTCTTTTGATTACCCGTATCCAACCGCACAGTCAGTGAATGGCCCCGTCGGTGGTATGGAATATCCGATGATCACCTTTAATGGTCCGCGTACTATTTTACAGGATGATGGAAGCCGTACTTATTCGTTATCAGAAAAACGATTTTTGATTGGCGTGGTCATTCATGAAATTGGTCACATTTATTTTCCAATGATTGTTAATTCAGATGAACGTCAATGGACCTGGATGGATGAAGGTTTAAACAGCTTTTTGGATGGCGTTGCCGGACGTGAGTGGGATCCGACCATTCCATGGGGCGTTGAACCACGTTCAATCGTTGATTACATGAAATCAACCAATCAAGTTCCAATCATGACCCAGTCTGACAGTGTTCTTAATTTAGGGCCTAATGCTTACACCAAGCCAGCCGCAGCATTGAATATTCTAAGAGAAGTGATCTTAGGGCGTGAGTTGTTTGATTTTGCCTTTAAAGAATATGCACAGCGTTGGGCTTTCAAACGACCTACGCCAGCAGATTTTTTCCGTACCATGGAAGAAGCCTCAGGGGTTGATCTTGATTGGTTCTGGCGCGGTTGGTTCTACTCAACCGACCATGTTGATATTGCGCTAGATCGGGTTTACAAGTTACGTCTTGATACCCAAGACCCAGATATTGATTGGGAGCGTCGTCGTCAAGAAGAGGCCGATAAGCCAACCTCGCTGTTTGTGCAACGCAATCAGGCTGAAGGTCGCAAAACATGGGTAGAACTGAATCCAGATGTGCGTGATTTTCATGATGAGAATGATCGTTTCACCGTCACCAATAAACAACGGAATGCCTATCAGAGTTTCTTAGACAAACTAGAGCCGTGGGAGCGTAAGACCTTTGACCGTGCCATTGCTGAAGATAAGAACTATTATGTACTAGATTTCAATAATCTAGGTGGTTTGGTGATGCCTATTTTACTGCAGTGGACGTACACTGACGGTAGCCAAGACAGCATGTACATTCCTGCTGAAATTTGGCGGCGTAATGCTAAATCAGTGAGCAAACTGATTGTTACTGATAAAGAAGTTTTAGAATTTGCGGTCGACCCAAATTGGGAAACAGCAGACGTAGATATCGAGAACAACTATTATCCGCGTAAGATTATTCCTTCACGTATTGAAGCGTTTAAAGCAACTCGTGGTCAGGATCATATTTCTCGCGATATCATGCAAGATGCTAAAACCAAACTAAAAACCAAAGAAGCTAATGAAGAAGAGCAGGATTAATGCCATTCGTGATCTTACGTTGGTTGCTAGCGGTAACTAGCGTTTTTATTCTAAGTTTAGCTATTATGGCGGTGAGCACTAAAGTTAGTGCTCACCAACTAAAAATAGCCAGTACTACAGTGCTGTTTAACGAACGTACTGGCAATATTGAAATTATGCATCGGTTTATTTTGCATGATGCCGAACATGCCGTGCGTGATTTGTTTGATCGTAAAGCGGACATTCATCAGCGTGAGGCAACTCGTCAGCAATTCGCAGATTATGTGATGCAAGCCTTTGCACTAGCGGATCATCATCAGCAGCAGTTACCCTTAATGCGGGTGGGGCACGAGATTCAAGGCGTTAATTTTTGGGTGTACCAAGAAACTCCGATCCCAGCTGATTTAACGCAGCTACAGATTAAACATAAAGCCTTGCATGATTTATGGCCAGACCAACAGAATCTTGTCAATGTGGAAGGTTTAGGGGCAGTAAAAAGTGTCATTTTTACTGCCGAAAGTGATTGGCAAGCTGTTCAATTAAACTAGTTAACCTGCTTGGAGGCAGCTATGGCACGCATCATGATAGCTTTTGCATTGGCAGTTATCGGGGCGGCTTTAGTTGCCACTGTCATTCAAACTCAATTTAATTTAGCAGCGTTAGTGGCGTTATCCGTACCTATTGATTTAACTGTACGGATGCATGCAATTAGCCATGATTTACTGCATTTTGGTCCTATCATTGCGTTAATCTTTATTCCTACCTTTGCCATTGCTTTTGTGGTGGCATATTGGCTTAGCGTTAAACTAAAAGTGGCTGAACGTTGGTGGTTTATTCTAGCCGGAGGCGTTGGCTTAGCTGTCGCTTTTACCCTCATCGATAGTTTAGCCCCTATGCCCACCTTAATCGCAGCTAATAGAACCTTGTTAGGATTTATCTTAATGAGTAGCTGTGGTGCCTTTGGTGGCTGGATTTTTGATAGGTTATGGCATCCTCGGCCGCAAGAATTATTGGAGGAATTGCCATGAGTAGATTGCTACAAGCTTTATTAGTAAGCTTAAGTATGGTTCTGTCGGCGGCAGCGACGGCGTCACAGCAAGAACCACAAGCACCACAAGTGCAGGTCACACCTAAGGTGCTAGCAAAAGGGTTACACTATCCTTGGTCGATGGCAGAGTTACCGGAAGGTGGATGGTTAGTAACTGAGCGCCCGGGTAACTTAGTGTATTTAAATCCCCAAGGGCAGCGCATGCACATTCCCTTAGACTTGCCTGATTTGTACGCCACCGCTCAAGCTGGTCTGTTTGAAGTGCTGCTTACCCCTGATTTTGAGCAATCGCGAGAGCTGGTGCTGAGTTATTCTTGTGGTACTGAGCAAGCGAATAATACCTGCGTAGTTAAAGCCAAATTATCACCACCGAATGCCGCTGGTTATGCATTATCTGCATTACAGAATATTTTTACTGCGCTACCCAAAAAAGAAGGTGCCGCCCATTTTGGTGCCCGCATGACTTGGCTTGGTGATGGTAGCTTGTTGGTGGCTTTGGGGGATGGCTTTGTTTATCGAGAACAAGCGCAAAATTTACAAAACCACTTGGGTAAGATTGTGCGAATTCTGCGTGACGGCAAAGTGCCGGAGGATAATCCCTTTACCCACACACAAGCTCCCGAAGTTTATAGTTATGGTCATAGAAACGTGCAAGGTTTAGTGTTTGATGCCGAGCGCAATAAAGTGTGGCAGCACGAACATGGCCCTAAAGGTGGTGATGAAATTAATGATATTGTAAAGGGCGGCAATTATGGTTGGCCTATGACCTCGTTTGGTAAAGACTATACCGGTGCTTTAGTGAGCCCTTATAATGATTTACCTGGGGTAAAGGCACCGCTTTACCAATGGACACCATCGTTAGCTCCGGCTGGTTTAGCCCTGTATCAGGGTGATTTACTCGTTAGCCATTTAGCTGGAAAGAGGTTACAGCGTTTGCGTTTAGTGGATGGCAAATGGCATCTCATAGCTGAATATCTAGTAGCACAACAACAGCGCTTACGCGCGGTAATGGTTGCCAAAGATGGTCGTGTGCTGGTGCTAACGGATAGTAACGAAGGTGAATTGTGGTCGTTAGATTTAGATATTCAGCAATAACAGAAAGATGAGGTTATATATGCAGTCTGTTTATTACCAGTTAAAACACCTCAGTGCGGCATTAATTCTGTCATTAAGCCTAGGTTTCGTCAGTTTAGTAAGCAGCCCAGCGCACAGTTACGGAGGTATTGGGCATGATGCTTTTTGCCAACTAGCATTTGATTTGAGCTCGCCGAAAACACAACAAGTGTTGCAGTCCTTTGCGGATCAGCATCCTGATTACGAAGACTTCGCCAGTATGTGTAATTGGGCCGACAACATAAAAAGTAATAAACGCTGGGACTGGGCTAAGCCGCATCATTATGTGAATTTTGCTCGTGGAAGTGCCAAGGTAACGGCTGCAGACTGCGCTGCTAACGGATGTATTTTATCAGCGATTCAACATCATTATGATGTGCTTAAACACGATCGCACAGATTGGATTGCCTTGGCTTTTTTAGCGCACTTTATTGGTGATTTACATCAGCCTATGCACGTGAGTTTTGCCGATGATCTCGGGGGTAACAGAGCACGCTTGTCCTACTTTGATGAAGCAACCAATTTACATCGGTTGTGGGATACCCAAATGTTAATGCAACGCGGTGGTAGTGATAGTAAAGCTAAAGCAAGTGAGCTGCTGCGCGGCTTAAGCCCTTTAAAACCAGCGGCTATCGATGCTGAGCAAACGTTGGCGTGGGCGAATGAGTCAGCAGCAATTACTCGTCGTATCTATTCAAACTATCGTGCTGAACAGAAACTAGGCCAGAGTTATACCGACCAATGGGGACCCGTGCTAGAACAACGCATGCAACAAGGAGCACAGCGTTTAGCGGCCGTATTGGACGAACTTTATAGCGATTCGTTTTAAGCTTTAGAGTTAATTCTAGATGGGGTTTTGAATTGATTGCCGTCTGCACCATAAAGTGAACCGCTGGTGCCGGCGGCATCTTGCAAAATATTCAGCATGTGCTGATTGTGATGCAAGCGGTGCTGAATTAATTCACCGTTGAGTTGGTTTAATTGGGCAACCCGCTGGGTTGTAGCTAGCAGTTGTTGCCAAACCTCAGCACAACCAGCCGCTGCTGCAGCTGCTTTAGCGCCATCAGCATCATTACTGTAGCCCAGTTTTTGTTGGGCTTTACGGCGCTGAGTTTCTGCTTGTTCAAGCTGCTGTTGCAGTTCTTGTTTCTGTTGTGCCAATACTTGCAACTGTTCACCGTTGATAGTGCCAGAACTTAACTCACGCTGCTCCTGCTCCAATAACGAGAGAAGATCTTGCAGGCGCTGCTGTTGTTGCGTTAAGTGTTGGCGCAAACTCATACCTTAATTAAACCTCGTCGGTCAGGCTTTTCAGTAAGCCTTCAGCGATCTTGTCAGCATTCATCGAGAGGCTACCATCGCGAATGGCTTGACGAAGCTCTTCAACGCGGACCATATCAATGTCTTGGCTGGCATCTTGCGCTGCCGAACTTAAATGGGTCACCACATCAGCATGAGCCGCAGGCGCTGCGGTATCAGCTTTCTTTGTGGTTGCTTGTGAACGACTAGACTCAGTTTGAGTTAAGTTGTTCAGTGATTGAAATCCGTTAACTTTCACGGCTATTCCCTCGTTTTATCATGCACTACATGGTTTATCGGCATCTGCTGGTAATTCTTTAACCTATTATAGTGCTTTTGCCGTACCTTTACCTGTTACTAACACTTGTATGATGCGTTGATTATCTAATTTTACTCTAATTCTGTCACCTACTGCGGCAGTATCCATGGCTTTACCGCTACGAGTAATTACAAAGCCGGGACCTTCTGCGGTGATGATAATGTCGTCACCAAAGCGAATTACTTGAGTGGCTTGCAGTAAATTTTCTTGAATAATAGACCCTTTACTTAAGCTGCGGCGAAGTGTTTGCCCTAGCAGTTGGGGATGATCTTGTAATTGGCCTAATACCGCATGCCGCGGTAAGCGCTGCAGCGGCCCAGTGACTACGTCAATATGCTCTGATTGTAAGGGAGTTCCTGCGGCAAGCTCTGCTTTTGTCACCCAATAGCTACCGATAACCTCAACCTGAAGTTGCACAAATTGCTGGATGGCAGTGGGCGCACTTTCAGCGCTTGAATTACTGCACATGATTTTTACCATCACCCGACCCGTCAATCGCTCTGGCACACGAGTAAATTGCGCCAGAGGCTGGTCATGATAGCTACTGGTGCAGACACGAAGGCTGGCTAAACTAGCGCTTGAGCTAAGTAGACTGATGTGATGCTCGGAGCTACCCAGCGGCAGTTCTTCACGAACCAAGGTCGCAATAGCTTGTTGAATGATTGGCGGCAACAAAGATTCGGTCAGACTGGTGGCCTGACTCGAGGGTACGTAAGCAAGCCAGAGAGTGGCCCCAAGAAAAACTATCGCACGCAATAAAATAAGCATACTCACAAGGTGATGATGGATAACAGCTGCCTAGATTATAGCCATAAGCATGCTTTGAGATGGTTAGAATTGGCGTTAAAAAAAGCGCTTATTCATCGCTTTGGCTTGCCCTAAAGCGCAGTAATCTGCTTGGTGTAAAGGAGGGTCTCTTTGATGATCGATAAGTTAACGAGTGCATTACAGTTTCAGCAACAAGCGTTGGCCTTACGGCAGCAGCGCCAAGAAACCTTAGCCAGTAATATCGCTAATGCTGACACCCCCAATTATAAAGCGCAAGACTTTAACTTTGCTACGGCCCTAAAACGGGCCACAGCTAGTCAACCGGGGCCAGTGCCGCTAGCAAAAACCCATAGCGGCCATTTGAGCTTAAGCAATGCTCATCAAGCTCCAGTAGCTATGCAGTATCGCGTTCCTGCGCAATCGCGCCTTGATGGCAATACTGTGGATATGGAAATGGAGCGCGCTCAGTTTTTAGATAATTCGTTACGTTATCAAGCAGATATCCAATTTTTAGATGATCGAATCACAGGCTTGCGTAAAGCCATGCAACCGGAACAATAACGGAGCTTAACGGATGGCTAATTTTTCAATTCTGGATATTTCTGGTTCGGCTCTCTCGGCGCAATCCCAGCGCATGAACGTGGCGGCCAGTAATATGGCTAATGCCAACAGTGTGGCTGGTCCTGATGGTGAACCCTATCGGGCGAAACAAGTTATTTTTGAACAGCAGTTGCAAGCCAACGGGGTAGGCGGCGTAAAGGTGCAACAAGTGGTTGAATCTACTGCACCAGCTCGACGAGAGTATCAACCAGGGCACCCGTTAGCGGATGAGCAAGGGTATGTCACCATGCCCAATGTCGATCCTGTTGCAGAAATGGTGAATATGATTTCAGCGTCGCGTTCTTATCAAGCCAACGTTGAAGTAATGAACACCAGTAAAGATTTGTTAATGCGTACCCTAACGATTGGTAAAGGCTAATGAACACCATCAATAACGCAGTATTAAACCAGGTTAATCAAACTACCCAGAACGCACAGGTGGCTTCGAATAGCCAAGAGATGCGCGATAACTTCATGACCTTGTTGGTTACACAGCTGCGTAACCAAGATCCATTGAACCCGATGGAAAACAATGAAATGACCTCGCAATTGGCGCAGATCAACACCGTCAGTGGTATCGAGTCCTTAAATGACACCATGCAAAACATCAACGGGCAAATGGAAGCCGCAAAAAACATGCAAGCGTCGGCCCTGATTGGTCGTGCTGTGCTGGTGCCTGGCGACCGTTTGTTGGTGGGTGGCGAAGTGGGTGATGTGACCCCTTTTGGTCTTGAGCTAAGCGCACCGGCTGAGAATGTCACGGTAAATATTTATAACGCTAGCGGTATGTTAGTGAAGCGAATGGATGTGGGCGCTGTAGGCAGTGGGCCACAATCATTCTCATGGGATGGGGTGATGGATGATGGCAATCAGGCGCCCGCCGGATCTTATAATTTTACTGTTGAAGCCACCAATGGTGATCAAGCAGTAACCTCTCAACGCTTTAATTATGCTCAAGTGATTGCTGTAACCATGGGTCAAGATGGGCCACGGTTAGATTTAGGCGGAATTTTAGAACCGGTGCGTCTTGAAGACGTTCGGCAAATTATTTAAGGAGCTCTATCATGGGTTTTTCTCAAGCTTTATCTGGTTTACGCGCTGCTGCTACCAACCTTGATGTGATTAGTAACAACATTGCCAACTCACAAATTGTTGGTTTTAAAAGCTCTCGAGCTCAATTTGCCGATATTTATGCCAACGCAGAAGTTGGTTTAGGTACTCGTATTGCCGGTGTGTTTCAGGATTTTAGCGACGGTAACATTGAAACGACCAACCGTACTATGGACTTAGCTATCACTGGGAAAGGCTTTTTCCGCTTCGAGCAGCAAGGTCAGATTCAATATTCGCGCAATGGTCAGCTTTCTATCGATAAAAACGGCTACATAGTGAATGCGCAGGGCGCACGCTTAACGGGGTATCCAGATGGCGTAGGCTTTGGTGGTCAACCGCAAGTATTGCAGGTGCCAGCGTCTGGTCTAGCAGCGAATGCTTCGACCGGTATTGAAGCCACGTTTAACTTGGATACCTCAACGCCCATTATCGATCCGGCTACCACGCCTTTTGATATGAACAACCCTGATACTTACAGCTATGCAAACTCGGTAACCCTTTACGATTCGTTAGGTAACCCGCATCAGAGCATGATGTACTTTACCAAGGTGGCCGATAACCAATGGCAAGTACGGATGTCACGCGATGGTGAATTAGCGCCAGAAACTGGTGTACTAGATTTTGATGCCAATGGCCTGTTGGTTACTCAAACCGATATGGATGCCTTTACTTTTACCCCAGGTGAGGGTGCGGCTGATATGTCGATTGCGTTGGATGTGACTGGTACCACCCAGTTTGCAAACCAATTTGAGCTTACCGCGATTGAGCAAGATGGCTACCAGTCAGGGACCTTGATGCAAGTAGCAGTAAGCGAAAATGGTGACGTTGTTGGTACCTACTCGAACGAACAACAAGTAGTTTTGGGTACCATTGCCTTAGCTAACTTCCAAAGTTTAGAAGGCCTTCAATCTATTGGTAATAACGCGTGGATTGAAACGCAAAAATCAGGCGTGCCGATTGTGTCAGTTCCAGGAGAAGGCCAGTTTGGTGGCATTATGGCCGGTGCCGTAGAAGCCTCTAACGTAGACTTAACCCAAGAGCTCGTTGCTATGATTATTGCTCAGCGTAACTATCAAGCCAACGCTCAGAGCATTAAGTCGCAAGACGAAGCACTACAAACCACCATGCAGCTGAAGTAATAAACCATGGACGCCATTTTATATACCGCCATGAACGGCGCCCGGCAGACGCTCGATGAGCAATCGGTAGTAACGCATAATTTAAGTAATGCTTCGACCACCGGTTTTCGTGCGCAGTTGGCTGCGGCTAGGGCCGTGCCTGTGCAAGGTCCGGGTCCGTTGGATACTCGCGTCGCTGCGGTCACTACGACGGGTTTGTTTGATACCCGTGCTGGTGCCATTCAAACCACCGAGCGTGACTTAGACGTAGCTTTAGATCAAGCCAACTGGCTAGCGGTACAAACCCCAACAGGCGAAGCTTATACCAAACGAGGTGACTTGCAGGTAGATGCTGACGGCCAGTTGCTGGTGAACGGCATGCCGGTATTAGGTGATGGTGGTCCTATTCTAGTGCCTTTGGGCACCCAGCTAAGTATTGGCAATGACGGTACTTTGAGTGGGATTGGCCTAGGGGGTGATGCCAATGAGTTGGTGCCGCTAGATCGTTTAAAGTTAGTGCGGGTGGATCAACCGCAACAGCTAGAACGTAGCGCTGATGGTTGGTTTAGAAGCCCCAATGGCGGCGCTTTAGAACGTGATGAAACCGCCCAAGTTGTCAGCGGCGCGCTAGAGGGTAGCAACGTCAATACCATCGAAGCCATGGTGGCCATGATTGATACCCAACGTCGCTACGAGCTTAATATGAGCGTGATAAAGACTGCAGACGAAACAGCTCAGCAGGCAAACAGCTTGTTGTCGGTGAAAGGTTAGTTAGGAGAATCGCAATGATTAAATCATTATGGACGGCAAAAACCGGTTTAACCGCCCAGCAACAACAGTTAGACGTTATCACCAACAACCTAGCTAACGTGAATACTGCTGGTTTTAAACGCTCGCGGGCAGTCTTTGAAGATTTGCTTTATCAAAATATGCGCCAACCAGGTGCGATGAACAACGCTCAAGACGAATTACCGTCGGGGTTGCAGGTGGGTACCGGGGTGCGAACCGTTGCCACCGAGCGCCTACACACCCAAGGTAGCCTAAACAACACCGAGAACTCGCGCGACCTGGCCATCAGTGGCAAAGGCTATTTTCAAGTGTTGATGCCCGATGGCAGTATTGCCTACACCCGAGACGGTAGCTTTCAGATCAACCAAGATGGGCAAATGGTTACGGCCAATGGATTTCCATTAGAGCCAGCAATTTTTCTACCAGCGAACGCCTTGAGCGTCACTATTGGTCAAGACGGTATTGTTACGGTCACTCAGCCGGGTAACACCCAAAGCGTGCAGGTAGGTCAAATTTCTCTGGCCATGTTTATGAACGACGCCGGGTTAGAGGCTCGTGGTGGTAACCTTTACGTGGAAACTCAAGCGTCTGGCGCTCCAAACGAAGCACTACCAGGTTTTAATGGGGCTGGTACCTTGTATCAAGGCTTTGTTGAAGCATCTAACGTTAACGTCGTAGAAGAAATGGTCAATATGATTCAAACCCAGCGAGCCTATGAAATTAATAGTCGCGCCATTTCTACGAGCGACGAAATGCTGGCGCGTTTAGGTCAACTGTAAGGAATGAGCACCATGATGCGCGCTGGTAAGCTGGCAATCAGAGCTATGGCAACTGTGGGATTTTTAGGCCTGGCGGCTTGCAGTTCATCGCCACCTGAACCCAAAGTTGTTGAGCCTTATCAGCCTATTCATATTCCCGAGTATGCCCAAGCAGAAGCGAATGGCTCGATCTTTCAAGCGCAACAGGGCTATGTTCCTTTGTTTGAAGATCAGCGTCCCCGCCGAGTCGGTGATGTGATTACCATAGTGCTAGAAGAACAAGTGAGTGCTACTAAAAACTCATCCTCGCAGACTTCTCGAAGCAGCAATATGGGGTTGGATTTAGAAGGCTTACCGGAAGCTTTAGAGCAGTTAGCTGAATATGGCTTCACCGTTGGTAGTGCCAATGATTTTGCCGGGTCTGGCGGCTCCAGTGCCAGTAATCAATTTTCTGGCATTATTACCGTACAAGTTACGCAAGTATTAACCAATGGTAATTTACGAGTGCGTGGCGAAAAGCAGCTCGCAATTAACCAAGGCACCGAGTACATCCGTTTTTCTGGGATTGTGAATCCACGCAGTATTAGTGGACAAAACAGCGTCACTTCTACAGCTGTCGCAGAAGCGCGATTGGAATATTTAGGTGATGGTTATATCACCGAAGCGCAGCAAATGGGCTGGCTACAACGCTTTTTTAATTATATTGCGCCGTTTTAACAGCAGCATATAAGCAGGATAGAAGAATGAAGATGCGACAGTTTTGGGTAGCTTTAGTAGCACTGGCACTCTTGATGCCAACCGTGCACGCCGAGCGCATTAAAGATCTTGCTGATTTTGCCGGCGTTCGCACCAACAGTTTGGTGGGATATGGTCTCGTTGTAGGGCTTGATGGTTCAGGTGACCAAACCATGCAAGCGCCGTTTACTGGCCAGAGTATGACGAACATGCTAGCTCAGTTAGGCGTTACTATTCCACCGGGCACCAATATGCAACTACGCAACGTTGCAGCAGTAATGGTGACCGCGACCTTGCCAGCTTTTGCACGCCCCGGGCAACAACTTGATGTGGTGGTGAGCTCCATTGGTAATGCCCGTAGTTTGCGCGGTGGCACCTTGTTGATGACCCCCTTGAAGGGTGCAGACGGGCAAGTTTATGCGTTAGCCCAAGGCAATCTGCTAATCAATGGCGCCAGTGCTGAAGCACAAGGCTCGTCAGCGCAAATCAATCAACAAGCCGGTGGTCGTATTAGCGCCGGTGCTACCGTAGAGCGTAGCGTCGCACTGGATTTGGATCGTACCCCGCGCAGTCTACAGCTTAATTTAAAGCAGGCAGACTTTACCACCGCGTTGAACATGGTAGATACCATCAATAGTGACTTTGGTTACCCAGTAGCACAGGCCATTGATGGGGGCACCATTCGCTTAGAGAGCCCTGCTGATACAACCGACCGCGTGCGCTTTATGGCGCGCATTGAAAACATTGATGTCTATGCTGGCCCAAGTGATGCCAAAGTGGTGTTTAATTCACGTACAGGCTCGGTGGTCTTGAGTGGCCCGGTAACACTTCGTCAAGCAGCGGTAGCCCATGGCAATTTAACCGTGACCATTGCCCAGCGTAGTCAGGTGAGCCAACCGCCAGCGCTTAGTGGTGGTGATACCGTGGTTACCGAAGGTGCAGATATAGCGATTAGCCAAGAAGGTGGTGCACTGCAAGTGGTTGAAGGCACAAATCTTATGCAAGTAGTGCAGGCGTTAAATAGCTTGGGCGCAACTCCTAGTGATTTAATGGCGATTCTGCAAGCGCTCAAAAGCTCTGGTGCATTACGGGCTGAATTGGAGATTATTTAATGGCTGATAGTAACGCAATAAGCCAGTTAACCCGTGGCGTGGCCATGGATGTGCAATCGTTAGACTCATTAAAAACGGCCAGTAGGCATCGCCCAGAGCAAGCGGCTACCGAGGCTGCGCAGCAGTTTGAAGCCTTATTTATTCAACAGATGATGAAATCGATGCGGCAAGCGGGCGGCGAGTCAGAGCTGTTTAATAGTAACGCGATGCGCACCTATACCGATATGTTTGATCAGCAACTAGCGAGCGAGATGGCCGCAGGTAAAGGGATTGGTTTAGCTGAGCAGTTATTACAGCAACTTCAGCAAAAGCCACGCTAAGCACTTAAGTTTATGCCGCTGCTGCCGATACCATAGGCATCAGTAAAGGGAGCAATTATGAGTATTTTTGCCATTGGCTTAAGCGGTCTTCGAGCTGCTCAAAGTGGATTGTTTGCCACCAGCGGTAACATCAGTAATGTGGGTACGCCCGGTTACAATCGTGAGTTAGTCCAGTTAAGCGAAAACCGCGCAGCTGGAGTTTTAGTGAATGGGGTTGAACGCCAGTTTAACCAGTTTGTGGCAACTCGACTCAATGCCGCAAGTGGCTCATTAGCATCCTTTGAAGCCTATCACACTCAAGTTAAGCAGATTGATAATTTGCTATCGGACGAACGCGCAGGCTTGGCTCCGGCCATGCAAGAGTTCTTTAAAGCTATTGGCCAGGTGAATAGTAACCCAGCAGATCCAGCCGCTCGTGCGGGTGTTATGGGTACAGCCGGCACCTTAACCGCACAATTCCGCTCCTTTGATAATTATTTAAACGACATTGAGCGCAACATTGGCAATGAGATCACCTACGAGGTGAACAGCATCAATTCACTCAATACTCAAATTGCTAGCCTCAATAAAGAAATTTTGTTGGCCCGCAGCGGTGGTACCGAGGCTCCCAATAGTCTCTTAAACCAACGCGATCAGTTGGTGCATGAGCTTAGCCAAAAAATGGACGTGCGCGTGTATGAGCAGTCTTCAGGCTCTTACAGTGTCTCAATGAGTAATGGCCTACCGTTAGTAGCCGGCGATAAAACCTATGAGCTTGAGGCGCAAACGGACCAAGCAGATCCTACCCGGTTAGCGATTGTTTATACCAATGCTACAGGGCAGCCTATTCAGTTACGAGAAAACGTATTTAGCCGCGGCTCGCTGGGTGGGTTACTGGAATTTCGCTCAGAAAGCCTCGATACCCTTCGTAATCAGCTAGGCCAGATGGTTGCGGTGTTTGCCTCAGCAATGAACGAGCAGCATCAACAAGGGGTGGATTTAAATCAGGACCCGGGCCAAGCGATGTTTAGTATGGGCAGCCCGCTTACCTACAGTCATAGCGCTAACACTGGCGATGCTACCGCCACCACAACAATTACCGATGCAACGGCACTGTTAGCCACAGATTTTGATGTGCAATTAGGACCAGATGGCTATCAAGTGACTCGTCTAGATAACGGTAAAACCGTGCCAGCAACCTTTGATGCTGCTACTAATACGTTATCTTTTGCGGGCGTGGAGGTGAGTTTTGCTGGGGGCGCAGTAGCCGAAGGTGATCGCTTTAAAGTACGGCCGCTGGTAAACCAAGCGAAGAATTTCGAGCTGGAGCTTGAAGATGGCTCACAGTTTGCAGCAGCCCAGTCGAATGCCAGTGGCGATAATAGCAATAGCTTAGCCTTACAAGAGCTACAGAATCAGCTGTTGGTGGAAGGTAAAGGCACCTTTAATCAAGCCTACGGCAGCATGGTGAGCACCTTGGGTAACCAAATCAATGTGGTACAAGCTAACATGGCGGCCCAGCAAGGCCTAACCGAGCAACTTTATGCGCTGCAGCAATCTGAGTCTGGGGTCAACCTAGATGAAGAAGCCGCTAATTTGATTCGTTATCAACAATATTATCAGGCTAACGCAAAAGTCATCGAGACCGGTTCCACCATTCTCGATACCATTTTGTCGTTACGTTAAGGGTTGGGAGCAAGTAGATGCGTATTAGTACCATGACCATGTACAACCAGAGCAATACCTCGATGAATCGGCAGCAAACTGAGTTTCTGAAGATCTCGCAGCAAATTGCCAGTGGTAAGCGAATAGTCAATATTTCTGATGACCCGCAAGCCATGACCCAAGCCATTAATATTCAGCAATCTAAAGCGGTAAGTGGCCAGTATGACCAAGCTCGAATTGGCGTGCGCAACGCGCTATCGCAAGAAGAGAGCGTTTTGAACAGCGTCAGTGATGTGTATAGCCGCGCTAAAGAGCTGCTGATTCAAGCCTCTAGCGATACCATGTCGGATGCCGACAGGGCTTCTATTGCGAGCGAATTAGAGGGGGCTTATCAGTCCTTGTTAGGGTTGGCTAATACCCGTGATGGCAATGGCCGCTACTTGTTCGCCGGGTACCAAGACGATAGCCCAGCTTTTGCTGCTGGCGCTGATGGAGCCGTGCAATACGTAGGTAACGACCAAGTTAGACAACAAAAAATAGATGGCGATAGACTGGTTGATGTGGGTCACATCGGGGCCGATATTTTTGATCGTGTGCATAGCAGTGCTAACTACCTTGCTGATGCCCCGCTTACAAACCAAGGGACATTAGAATTTGGCAATATCGCCATTACCGACGTTGATGCGGCGGGTTTTGGGGACGCTTTTGACATTGAATTTGCCGACAATGGCGGCGCCATGCAATACCGTGTTAATGGCGGTGCTTGGGAAGATTACACCGATCCTATGACGGTTTCTTTAGCCGGCGTGGCGATTGAGTTAAAAGGCCAGCCAGCTGCGGGCGATAGCTTGCGCGTGGCTCGAGGAGCTGAAAATAATACCAATATTTTCCGCACCTTCGAGAAAGCCATGGCCGTGTTAGATGCTCCTGCTACGGATGCCTCCAGTAAAGCTACCCGAGCTAATACCCTGCGTACCGTGATGCGCGAGTTTGATAATGGCCTAGACAACGTGCTTACTACCCGTGCAGAGGTGGGTGCGAGCTTAAATGAATTGGATGCGTTAGATGCTATTGCTGGTAATCGGGAACTGGCTTACGAACAAGCATTATCGCAACTGGTTGATTTAGATTATGTCGAGGCGGCTAGTCAGTACAGCGTGCGGATGGTGGGTTTACAGGCCGCGCAAAAAGCCTTTGTTGATATGAAAGGAATGAGCCTGTTTAACTTCCTGTAAGTTGTTAAACAAGGAGCAAACTCCAAGCCAAACTCAATAGCTTATAACGCCATGCTGGTGAGTACCTGCTCTAGCATGGCAAACCCCTGCTCAAATAGCCGCCGTAAATACCCGCCAAGCTCAGTCATCAATACCGTTAATAACACCAAACCCAAGGTCAACGACATCGGAAAGCCCACCGAAAATACGGTAAGCTGTGGCGCAGAACGATTCAATATACCTAAGGTAAGGTTAACAATAAGCAGTGCGCCGAACACCGGTAAAGCCAGTAAAATACCAGAACTAAAGATGACCATGCCAAACTGGGCAATCAGCAAAAAGGCATCAGCGTTCATGCCCAAGGTTCCGACTGGTAACAAAGTAAAAGAGCGAGCGAGAACTTCTAGCATCAATAAGTGGCCGTCTAGGGCTAGGAACATCAAGATGGCAAAGGTATAGAAGACGCGCGATAAGATCATGGTGTTGGCGCCGCTATCGGGCGAGAAAAAGGTCGCGAACGCTAACCCCATTTGTAAGCCAATGTATTCACCTGCGGCCTGCACCACGGCAAATACAACTTGCATCACTAAACCTATGGCGACGCCAATAATCAGCTGTTCGATGATGATACCAAAGCTGGCCCACGAGAACAGCGGCACGGCTGGTAGCGGTGGTAGTACTGGGCTAATAATCACTGTGAAAATCAGCGCTAAACCAAGTTTAACTCGGTTGGGCAGGCTTGAATGACTGAAGATAGGGGCTATCAATAAAAACCCAGTAAAACGGCAAAATGGCCATAAAAACAGGCTAATCCATTCTTGTAACTGCGCAAAAGAGACGGTAATCATGACCGACCCTATTGAATCATGATAGGAATATTAGTGAAGAGGCGCGTGGTAAAATCAATAATCAACTGCAATAAGTAGGGCCCGATCATAATCAAAACAGCTAATACACCAAGTATTTTGGGGATAAAAGATAGGGTCATTTCGTTGATTTGGGTGGCCGCTTGAAACAAGCTGATCAACAAACCTAAAAGCAACGCTGTAAGCAGCAGCGGGCCCGCTAGATAGAGACACACCAGCATCGCTTGGTAGGCAATGGTCATGACTGTTTCTGGGGTCATCGCCGGCTCCTACAGGTAAAAACTGTTGGCTAAACTGCCAATCAGTAGTTGCCAGCCGTCAACCAACACAAACAGCATTAGCTTAAACGGCAACGAAATGGTTGCCGGCGGGACCATCATCATCCCCAAGGCCATCAGCACACTGGCAACCACTAAATCGATGATTAAAAAGGGAATGAAAATAGTAAAACCAATTTGAAAAGCGGTTTTTAGTTCGCTGGTAATAAAGCTCGGCACCAGTACGTGAAAAGGCACGTCTTGAGGACTTTCTAAGGGCCCGACATTCGCCAAGTTCGCAAATAACGCTAAATCCGGCTCGCGCGTTTGTGCGAGCATAAACTCACGCAATGGGCCGCCAGCTAACTCGATAAATTGCTCAAATCCGATAGCATCTTGGCTAAAGGGGAGCCATGCAAGTTCGTAAATTTGGCTGAACACCGG
Source organism: Pseudidiomarina sp. WS423 (assembly GCF_050750165.1). Classification (NCBI taxonomy): domain Bacteria; kingdom Pseudomonadati; phylum Pseudomonadota; class Gammaproteobacteria; order Alteromonadales; family Idiomarinaceae; genus Pseudidiomarina; species Pseudidiomarina sp. WS423. Next base: position 40,524 of record NZ_JBOJLN010000016.1, read on the forward strand.
CTGCATAATAAAAAAGGTTAAAAACAATGCTAACCCCAGCAGCACTTGGTTAGGCGGTGCTGATTGCGTACCCATCGCCGTACGCAGCAAGCCAAATACGATAATAAGCCGCACAAAACAGGTCATCATTAAGAGTACGGCGGGTAAAAAAGTAAGGCTAGTTAAAAACAGTAAGGTTTGCAGCGACAGCGACCATTGTTGGCCGCCATCTTCAGTTGGGCTAGTAGTTACCCCTGGGATGCTCTGCGCAATGGCGTCGAGCGGCAGTAACAGGCTACCTAATGCAACAACTAAGACCACCCACCAACGCATCAGTCGTTATCCTTGGTGGGGTTAGCAACGCGAGAATTGGCAGCCTGAAAACGAGCGGCAAAGCTGCTTAGTTGAGTTGCAGGAAGAGCCTGCGCTGGCATTTCGTGTAATTTATTGATGCCGTTGTTGGTAACGCCAAGCACCAACCAAGTGTCTTTTACAGCGACAATGACAACACGTTCGCGTTGACCGATAGCCAAACTACCAACCACCTGCATTAAGCCTGGTTGGCCAACACTTTTACCTGACAGCTTACGAAACACCCAAGCGCACACCAAGATCACCGCAATAATAAATAACAAAATCAGGGTTACCTGGCCTAAGAGGGCCATACCGGTGGCTAATTCGGGTGCGTCGGTACTTTGCATCAGCTTAACGGTTTAACTTTTGTACACGCTCAGACGGCGTGACGATTTCGGTAATTCGGATACCGTATTTATCGTCTAACACGACCACTTCGCCTTGTGCGATTAAGTAGCCGTTGATCAGAATATCCATCGGTTCGCCAGCAAGACCATCTAGCTCTACCACTGAGCCTTGGGCTAATTCTAGCAACTGTTTGATGGTGATCCGGGTGCGCCCAAGCTCTACGCTTAGCTTGACTGGAATATCCATAATGATGTCGAGCTCGTTCATGGCTGAACTGGCAGCTGCACTACTATCCAGTGGTTTAAATACGCCGGCATTATCACTCGCCGCACTGGCTTGCTCTTCGTCTAGGGCATCAGCCCATGGGTCTTGTTCGTTGTTAAACGAATCGTCTTTATTCGTCATCAGATGTCTCCTTGGCGCGCAGTGGTGTGAATACACCTTTGCGGCTATCTCGCAGAATAGATTGAGGGAAGCGGTGATTATCTAGCATTTGCTTCACTTTCAGCGCTCTATGTTCATCAATGGTACCAAATTCACATTCCATGATAGGCAATGAGTTAACCGTAGCCATCACAGTGGCCGGTAGCTCAATGGGTAAAATATCGCCTGGCTTCAATGACATTACTTGGGGTAAGCGCAAGGGAATTTCGACAAAGTCGGCGATGACTTCAACACTAGACGATTGTAGTTCATGAGTGATGCGTTGGCGCCAAGCTTTGTCGTTTGAATTACCACCAATGTCCGCGCGAAGGTTACTTAGCTTGTCGCGCAGTGGCTCGACCATGGCATACGGCATACAGATTTTAAAGGTGCTTTCTAAATGCCCGACTTCTAAACGGAACGTCGTGGTCACCACAATTTCGCTGGGTGAACTGGTGATGGCGGCGAACTTAGGTTGTACTTCTGAGCGAATGAAGCTGATTTCTAACGGATGCACAGCACGCCACGATTCTTGATAGGCGTCGATAGCTAAATTCAAGACTCGATTGATGATTCGCTGTTCGGTGGCGGTAAATTCTCGCGCTTCGTTGCGCGTCATAAACCGACCATCACCACCAAACAAGTTCTCGACAATAATACTTACCAAGGCATGGGGAAACACCACCAAGGCACTGCCGCGCAGCGGTTTCATCGAGATGATATTGAGGTTAGCCGGTGACGGGGTCGCATCAGCAAAATCACTGAAGCGCTGATAGCGCACCGAATCCACCGTGATATCTGCGTTACGGCGCAACAAGTTAAACAAGTTCATGCGAAATTGCCGGGCAAAACGCTCATTGATAACTTCTAAGGTATGCAAGCGCTCGCGCACAATACGAGCCTGTGACCCCGGGTCGAAAGGCTGCTGCTTGACCTTCTTGCGCTGCGGCTGCGCACTTTTAGCGGTACTTGCGGACACATGGTCAGTAGCGGTAGAGCCGATCTCGTCGGCAACTTCCGCTTCTGGTTCTATAGCACTGATAAGAGCATCAAGCTCTTCTTGTGACAGGTGGTGTCCGCTACTCATAACTTCTTCTTATTGAACAATAAATTCTGTGAACAAAACATCGTTGATGAGAATTTCTTCATCGCCCGAGTAAGGCTCGCTCAAAGCCTTGGCTATGTTGCTAGCCAGGGTTTTTTTGCCTTCAGATTTAGCAATCTGTTCTGCTTGCTGACCTGATAATAAGACCAGTAAGCGGTTGCGTACTTGCGGCATGTTTTTAGTGAGCAATTCTTTCATTTTCTCACTAGGTAACTCTAGCGTTAATCCGGCATAGAGCAAGCGCGGACCATACTGATCGCTGGCTAAGTTCACCGTAAACGGCGCAATATTTAAAAATACTGGCTCGATTGCTTCTGGTTCTACATGCCCTCCGGCGACAGAAGCCGTTGCGGCGATGTTTCGAGTATCCCAAAGCAAATACGTATTAAGCGCCATTACCCCAATGAGGAGCACTTGCAAGACCATCATGATTGGAGAGCTCTGTCCCGCCGTAGCCGACTGAGCGTCATTTTTTCGCGCCATGTTATCTACCTTTTCTATCATCCATTAGCTGCTTGCTTAGGCGTAAGTATCAACTGCGCCTGAAGCAGACGCAGCAGTATGCCGAGAATTTGCTTCTCTGTCAGTATTTTCGGCCGCAGTGGCGATTTCTGCAGGGTTAATTTGCGAGTTATTTCGCCCCTGGTCACGATCTTGTTGCGCAAAGCCAGCTGCAGACTGGCCGGAACCAGCAAATTGCTGTGCGGTACTAGCGTGGTTAGATTGCTCGCTTACTTGCGAGCCCTGTAACTGAATTCCCTGATTTGCCAAAGTATCTCGTAGCTGTGGCAAGGCTTGCTCTAACGCTGCACGCACAGCACCGCTGTGAGTGAGGATGGCCAGCTGTGCTTGATTGCGTTCATCCAATTGCAGTTGCATCTGTAGCGGACCAAGCTCTGCGGGATGAAGCTTTAGCGTCATCTGTTGGCCGTTGTGCATCACCATCTGCACCATTGATTGGCTTAACTGGTTAGCCCAAGCTTGAGAACCTACCGATGCAGTTAGCTGGGCACTGCTGGTGCTTGCGCTCGATAAGTTACTCGCATCGGTTAACATCACTTGAATAGCAGGTGCTGTCAGGGTCGAGCCTGCTGCCGCAGGAGCCGCAGTGCTGGCAAGTGTGCCCGTAGCCAGTTGTGGTGAGGCGTTATCCGCAGGTGCTAGTGCTTGATTGCTTTGGCTAGCTAACGCTGCTGTCACAGAGTTAGCAACACTAGAATGGGGCGCTTCGGTTGTGGCTGCCGCATGGGTTGCGGAGAGGGCTGCTGATAGTGTTGGCTTAGCCCCTGCTAAATCACTCGCAGTCGCGCTAGCAGCTGTTAAAGCTCCCGACACCTGATTAGGTTTGGCAGTCTTGCTTGCGACATGATTTGCAACATGGCTTGCTGAGATATTCGTAGCCTGTTGGGTACCAACCAGAACCGCTGGCGATAATGAGTTAGTGTGAGCAGCCGCAGAGGCGAGTGCTAGTACAGCGGTCCCGCCTTCGTTCGCAGCCAGGGTCTGCGCGAACAGAGTCGCAGCAGGTGCACCTGATGGATTCCCCGTTGCCAGGTCTGCTGCAACACCAAGGTTTGCCAGTAAGGCCGGCGCTGAAAATTGCGGTAATTGGCTGCCAGAGCGGGCCACCTGTTGCGTTAGATCTGGGTTCTTGCTGGTGGCAGTTTGGGCCGGCAACTGTAAAGCAGCGAAAAGCCCAGCAAAACCACTGTCGGCGCCAGTGCTGCCTAGCTCAGTACCACTGGCATCTTTAGTGCCGGTAGTACGAGGGCTAACAGGCACTGCTGCGATAACCGAAGATATTTGTACCATGGCCGTTCCCTTATTTAAGCGCCTGTTGCTGACGTACGTACATCGCGATGGATAGTTCGTCAGCCAGCTTTTGCTCGCGTTTATTTTGTTGTTGCTGCGCCTTATCCTGCTGCCGTTGTGCTAGGGTTTGATAAGACTGCAACTGCTGCTGTTGCTGCTGCCAATGCTTGGTACTGTGAGCTACTTTTTGTTGCTGTTGTACCAACGCTTGCTGAGCCTGCGTGATGGCTTGATCTAAACTACTTAAAAAACGCCGGTAAGTGGTTACCATCACGCTTGGCAAGCCCGCCTGCAATTGCTGTTGCAACTGTGCCGCATATTCATTGCGATATTGCTGCAACACCTGTAACTGCTGCGAAATCTTTACTTTGTTCTGCCGCTCAGAGGCGAGCAACACAGCTGCCTCGGTCCGAGCTTGTTCAGCACGCTCGGTTAACAAAGACAATGCGGTAGAATTCATTATGCCCCTCCTACTAACGAGGTTAAGCCTTTAAAAGCGGCCTCAAAAGGTGCTTGTTCGTGCATTTGCTGTTGTAAGAAGCGCTCGATTTGCGGTTGTTTTTGCACCGCCTGATCTAAGAGGGGGTCGTGGCCCGGGCTGTAAGCACCCACACTAATAAGATCGCGATTGCGTTGATAGACCGAGAATAGTTTTTTCAAGCGTTGCGCACTTTGCAACTGATTAGGCGCGGTAATGCTAGGCATAACGCGACTGATAGAGGCCTCAATATCAATGGCCGGGTAGTGTCCACTCTCAGCTAATTCACGTGATAAAACAATGTGGCCATCGAGAATGGCGCGGGTGCTATCAGCGATCGGATCTTGTTGGTCATCGCCTTCAGTTAACACCGTATAAAATGCAGTGATAGAGCCGCCACCACGGGTACCATTACCGGCGCGTTCAACTAAGCTAGGTAATTTAGCGAAGACACTTGGTGGATACCCTTTAGTAGCTGGGGGCTCGCCAATAGCTAAGGCGATTTCACGTTGCGCCATGGCATATCGAGTAAGAGAATCCATAATCAATAACACATGTTGGCCGCGATCGCGAAAGTCTTCGGCTAAGCGGGTAGCATAGGTAGCGCCTTGAAGGCGTTGTAACGGCGATGAATCTGCGGGTGCAGCTACCACCACGGACCTGGCCATCCCTTGTGGCCCAAGAATATGATCAATAAACTCTTGGACCTCACGACCACGCTCACCAATTAAACCCACCACAATCACGTCGGCTTGAGTAAAGCGCGCCATCATGCCAAGCAAAACAGATTTACCCACACCAGAGCCGGCAAATAGGCCCATGCGTTGGCCGCGACCAACGGTCAGTAAGCCATTGATAGCACGAATACCAACATCGATAGGAGTATCGATAGGGGCACGTTGCATGGGGTTGATAGGAGCACTAGTAAGGCCGCCAAATTCTGTGTGTTTAGGCAATGGCCGATTATCTAAAGGCTGCCCTAAACCATCTAACACCCGTCCTAATAACGCAGGGCCCAGAGGAAAGCGCTGACCGCTTTGGTCGTTGTCGGTAAAAGGCACCACGCGTGCGCCTGGCACTAATCCTTGCACGTTGTTGAGTGGCATTAAATAAGTAATATCACCTGCAAAACCAACCACTTCAGCAGTAATGCTGTTGGAATTGGCTTCAATACAGCAATGGCTGCCAACCGGCACTCGTAAGCCCACAGCCTCAAGTACCATGCCGGTGGCCCGCACCAAGCGGCCGCACATAAACCAACGCGGCTGTTCGTTAAGGCGCTGCTGTACGCTGGTAAGCGTTTGTTGCCAGTGGGCCAATAGGCGGGCCGAATTAGGCATGTCGCCCTCGTACTTGCTGTAGCATACGTTGCCAGCGGGTTTCGATGGTTGCGTCTAATTCACCTTGAGAGGTGAGTAACTTACAGCCGCCGCGCTCTAATCGCTCATCGGTTCTTAATTTCCAGCGTAAACTGGCGAGCTCATCTTGCATGTGCTGTTCCACGAGCGCCAGATCTTGTGGATGCAGAACTAGCGTGGGGCGTTCACCCAGCAAGGGGTCTTCATGAATGATATCGCGGATAAGCGCAATGATTTGCTCAGGATTCGCCGCCAAGGCTTCACCGGCAAGTTGTTTTCCTACCGTCATGGCTAATTGCAGTAAGCTATCAGCTAACTGCTCGCTCATGCTATTGATAGCGCTGTCGGCACTTTTTAATAAGTCTGCTAATGGCGCTAGAGCTTGTGCTAGTTCGGCTTTTGCGGCTTCTTCTGCGGCCGATTTACCCGCCGCTAGGCCCTCAGCGTAACCTGCGTCGTAACCTGCCTTATGCCCCTCGGCATGGCCTTGTTCAGCGGCCTCGGTACGCGCTTGCTCTTGTAACTTCTTAAGTTCGCTTTGCTGGGCAAACTCGGCCGTTTTAACCTGAGCATTGTCGGCGGGTGTTGGTGGTTTGGACGGCGCCGGCTGATTTAACGAACGCATGTTCCAGCTTTGCCACTCTTGCTCAGAGTTGCTATTGGTAGAGCTTGGTTCAGTAAAAAAAGGCTTAAACGTAGGCATCGTCACCGCTACTCAAGACAATTTCACCAGCATCGGCCAAGCGACGAACCACCTGCAGAATAGCTTTTTGTTCGCCTTCCACTTGCGATACTCGGATCGGTCCACGAGTCTCCATTTCTTCACGAATAAGCTGTGCCGCACGCTGGGACATATTGCGTAGGAATTTCTCCACCAATTCGTCGGGTGCGCCCTTGAGAGCAATCACCAACGATGAGGTTTCTACCTGACGCAAGAGTACTTGGATACTGCGGTCGTCCAAATCCAATAAGTTTTCGAACAAGAACATTTCGTCGACAATCTTTTGTGCCAACTCGTCGTTGTAGGCGCGAATATTTTCCAATGCAGTATCTTCTTGGCCCGCAGAAAGTAAGTTGAGTATTTCTGCAGCGGTTCGCACTCCGCCCATTTTGCTGCGCTTGAGCGATTGGCCATCTAACATACCGCCAAGCACCTCGGTCAGCTCTTGTAAAGCCGCTGGCTGCACCCCGGTAAAGGTGGCAACTCGCAGCACCACGTCGTTGCGTAGGCGCTCATCAAATAATTCTAGTACTTTTGCCGCTTGGGCACGATCCAGGTGGATTAAGATGGTGGCAATGATTTGCGGATGCTCATCTTTAATCATTTCAGCAACTTCTGGTACGTCCATCATGTTTAATGCGTCTATACCAATGCCACCCACTTTGTGCTCAAGCACGTCTTCAATCAGTGAGTTGGCACGGTCGGTACCAAGCGCTTTGGTTAACACAGAACGCACGTAATCGTCGTATTTATCTAGCGATGGGGTGTCGGCCAGATGCTGATGGAAGAGCTCCAGCACCGCTTTGATTTCGGCATGGGATACGTCATTAAGGCGCGTCATTTCCTTACTGATTTTTTGTATTTGGTTAGGCGCGAAATGTTTAAAGACTTCTGCAGCAGATTCTTCTTCAATCATCAATAGCAGCAAAGCAGCCCGCCGTAGCCCGGTGGTTTCTTTGCCTGCTTTGACGCCATTGTTAGCCGGCGTCGTGCTCGTTGGGTTAGACGTGGTCATCTTCGTTCATCCAATTTTGTAAAATACGAGCTACTTGGCGTGGGTTACTTTGTGCTGCTTCTTTCGCCTTCGCTAAGGCTTGAATATAGCTAGCATTACGTTGCTGTTTCGGCCAATGGAAAGGATCGCTAGGGGTATTGTCATCCACTTCAAGCTCATCGTCATCAGCGTAACCGCCGCCCGCTCGACGACTGCGACTGCTGCCATTTGCAGCAACGGCATCATCATCGTCGCCGACCACTGCGCGTAGACGGCCACGAGTTTCAACGGGCTCAGTTACTGTAGGAGCTGGTGTATAGCGTTTTAACAACGGCCGTAGAATCAGCAAATACAGTAATAACACGCCGATACCAGCAACAACGTACCGAGCTAGCTGCTTGATAAAATCAACCATTGACGGTTGCTCGTACCAAGGCAGCTGTTCGTCGGTGGTGCGTTGTCGTACAAACACGCTATTCACCACTTCGAGCTGATCGCCACGGACTTCTGAAAAGCCCATAGCCTGGCGTACCAGCCGATTAATGTAATCAAGCTCTTCTTCACTGCGTGGAACTAATTGCGGCACGCCTTCTTCGTCTAACACACTGCGATGATTGATAACCACGGCCACGCTTAGTCGTTGCAGTTGGCCGCGCTGGTGGTCAACGTGTTCAACGGTACGGTCAACTTCGTAATTAACCACTTGATCTTGCTGAATTTGTTGTGGATTGGTGTTGTCGGCAGCCGTGGCTTCATCGGCATTGGTGATCGACTCGATCGGTGATGCAGCTACACCAGGAGGCGTATTGCTCAATGCTCCGGGAACGCCGCTAGCGCCCTGGCCATTGCCCTGCATACTGAGATTGCGTTGAATACTACGGATAGCCGCAGTTTCGGGCGTTTGATTGGGGCTATAACGCTCGGCGGTCGCTTCACGCTTGGCAAAATCGACTTCAGCAACAACTTGGGCTTGGATATTATCGCGGCCAAGGATCGGGCTCAAAATATTTTCGATACGTTCTTGATAGGAGCGCTCTAACTGATGGATGTACTCTAATTTAGAACCGATTTGAGCGTCTTCTTGATTGCTGTTCGACAATAAGGAGCCGTATTGGTCCACCACAGTAACCTGTTCCGGTGCTAACTCGGGAACACTGCTTGAAACCATGTGGATAATCGCTTGTACCTGTCCATCGCCAAGCTTGCGGCCAGGATGCAAGGTAAGAATAACCGAGGCTTTGGCTGGCTCACGTTCACGGACAAACACGGAGGCTTTAGCCATGGCTAAATGCACTCGTGCTTTGAGTACAGGGCCGAGAGATTCCATGGAGCTGGCTAGTTCGCCTTCTAAGGCACGCTGAAAATTAACTTGCTCGGCAAACTGACTGATCCCAAAGGCTTGGTTGTCCATGAGTGAGAAACCAGCATTGCCCCCTTGCGGTAAACCTTGCTCAGCCATTTGTAAACGCAGCTTATGCACATCGTTACTAGGTACCAAAATAGTCCCATTGCCGTTTAGCTGATAGGGCACTTGCATGGTGTCCAGTTGAGTCACAATACGGCCACCATCAGCTTCGCTTAAATTGCTATAAAGCACGCGATATTCAGGCGCACTAGCCCACATCACTAGGGCAAAAACCAAGCCGATGAATGCAGCTCCGCCAATCAATAATGGCACCATACCGGTTTGTTTTAACTTGGCCAGCCAGTCTGGGCTATTACTAGCGGTACCGGCTTGGGTCACTGTTGCAGATGCTTCCATGGGGCCTTGGGTCTCAATTCGGTTAATCAAATGACGGAAATGTCGTCTAGGGTAGACGGATTTATCTAGTGCACATTATGCGCAGGTAGTGGCAACTCAAAGGGGCAATAAAGGCACTTTTTTAAGGCTTATTGTTTGCTTCACTAGCGATTCAACTGGGTATAGTGGCATGCATAAAAATGGCCTAACTAGCACCAAGGACAATGATGAGCGTACCCGCAATTCAAACCGCATTGCAACAAATGCAAGCGCTTAAAGCCGAAACAGCAGCTCCTTCAGCGAGCTCGATGGCAGCCAACGCAATAGGCGCTGCAAACAGCGCAGTACCACAGGGTGGTTTTGCCACTGAATTAAAACAATCCCTGGAACGAATTAATAGTCTGCAACAAACTGCCGCAGCCAACACCAAAGCCTTTCAGTTAGGTGACCCGAACGTGTCTCTAAACCAAGTGATGGTGGATAAACAAAAAGCCGGGCTGGCTTTTGAGATGGGTGTACAAGTACGAAACAAATTAGTAAGCGCTTACAAAGAAATCATGAACATGCAGGTGTAGAACACCTGCATGGCGTCGTCATGGTGACCTGCTAGGCTTGCTCGCGGACCAGCAAGCCAGACATTTCATGCAGATGCTGGGCAATGCGAATCACTTCTTCTGATGGGATTTGCCGAATCACCTCACCGGAATCGCGGCTAATCACTTTAACCACCACTCGACCAGCATCATCATTCATTTCAAAATGAATACCGTAATTGTTCATCACTTCGTTGATTTGTTGAATAGGTTTCACCAATTCGTCTTTTTTCAGTTCCTTTTGAGCTTCACTTTGGCGTACCGCAGGCAATTGCTGTAGTACCCGATCAAGCCGTTGTTGCTCGGCAGCTGCCGATGTTACCGGCCAATTTAAACCGGCTTCATTAATAGGCGACGCCATAACAGTTCTCCAAACAATGAGGTTATAACGATATATCGGCAATCATTGCTGAAACTTTAAACAATTTAACGAAGCAACTAAAGTTTGGTCGTGATCGCACAAACACGTTCATACAATTGATAGACCGCAGTGATTGCCACACGCTCGTTATCGTCTAGATCTAAAACTTTGTTATCAAGCCGACCAGCCGTAGGCTGTAAATCTTGAGTATAACGATGAAGTAAATGCTCTAAATTCATTTGAATCATCAATAGCTCTAACTCAAATTCTTGTTGCAGTAACTGATATTTAGTCCGGTTCTCAGCGCTAGGACCATGATCAATAGCCTGTTGCAGCTTACCTTGTAAAATAAACTCCACCGTCTTCAGCTTCGGAATCACGTCATTGATTAGGTTGACTGAAGTAATGGTTGTCGCCGACCACGCCATAAATTCGCCTTAAAAGTGAGCATCATATACTGCCTCTACTAATAAAAAAGGCGCCAATCGGCGCCTTTTTCAAACAACTCAGAGCGATTAGCCCAACAGTGATAACACTGATTGAGGTACTTGGTTCGCTTGCGCCAATACTGAC
>NZ_JBOJLN010000017.1:0-40383 GCF_050750165.1 Pseudidiomarina sp. WS423
GCCATTTGGGCCCGTTTTTTTATCCCCCATAAGGGTTTAATGAGTTAACAGTTGTAGTGCTTGTTCATTCACTGAGGTGGCTTGGTTATTCAGTACTACCACGCCTTTAGAACCATCTAGATAAAAGCCCACAAAACTACTAAAGCCACCGGTTTGGCCATTGTGCCAAGCATAAGGGCGCTGCTCGTCGTCGTAACTTATCATCCATCCTAGTGCTTGCGCACAACAGCTACTTTGCTGCAGGCGTGGTTGTAGTAAGTTCATTACGATAGGGTCTTGGTTGGCAGATTTAGCCATTAAAAATTGCACATAGCGGCTCATGTCTTCGACCGTTGCCAGTACTGCTCCGGCCCCAGCTAAGCTCTGGAAAGTCCAGTGCGGTACTACCTGGCCCAAGCTATTATGGCCCTGCGCTAGGTTTAACGCGGGTGGGCTATCGGCTAAGGCTAATTGAGCGTGAGTCATGCCAGCTGGGGTAAATAAGACTTGCTTAAGCAAGATAGCTAAGCTGGTTTGTTGCCGCTTCGCAATAGCTTCGGCCAGCACACCATAAGCAAAGTTCGAATAGAGATGGCTGCCATCCGTGAGTTCTACCTCAGCTAAAGCTTCGGTTAATTCAGTCAGACCGTAGTGGGCATATGGATTGGTTGCCGCAGCACCATCAAAAAGATTTGCTGGCAGCCTTGGCAAGCCGCTGGTGTGGGTTGCCAGTTGTTCTAGCGTGATAGTACTGGGTGCTTGGCTAAAAATACTCTGTAATTTGGTCTTAGCTTGTACGCTATCGCTAGCAATGGCATCTGCCAATAAGTAGCTCACCATGGTTTTGCTCACCGAGCCTATTTCGTACAAGGTGGTCGCGTTGTGATTGCCGTAGAAAGTAGGTTTGAAGCCACTGGCGGTGACGATAGCAGCAGCTCCGCCTTGCTCTCCAAAACTTGGTTGCTGATAATCTTGATTGTTGGCAGCCACATTTTTTAGGAGGGTAAGCGGTAAGGTCGCACCCTGTTTAAATTCGCCTTGGTAACCACCACGAATGGCGCTACCGCGATAACTAGCTTGCAGCATTGGCGAGTTGAATTGTAGGGCCTCATCACTGATCTGTAAATTGCTGACGGGGATACCATAACTTTGCTGGCGCGGACTATCTAAGGTAGCGAGATAACCTTCAGCGAGCACTGCAACATGAAGCACCAACGGCAGTTGCGTCTCCTCATCAATCGCGAGATTGCCCCGATAGGCACCTTCAAAGTTCAAGCGATTGATAGCATCACCGGTTAGCTTATAAAAGGTGATGTCGTGATTTCGGCCTTGTTTAAATTGCCCGCTAAGGTTGCCATTCACAAGGTTGCCGGTAAAACTCAGGCTGGCACGGTCATCAGCAAAACTGACACTGGTAGCGGATAGGTTGGTGCGAGTAGGCTTGATATCAAACGCACCTTGGTTAGGACTATCGTAATATAACTGATTATCTCGTATGGTTAAGCCGAGGGTGATAGCAACTCCTGGTTGCACTTCTAATTTGGCGCGCCAGATACCATCAAGGTTGTTTGCTTGGGCGGGAGTACTCGCAGCAACCAACAGCGCCACAGCAATGAAAACTTGCAGCAGTTTACGCATAACACAGACTCTTTAGTTATTGTTAGAAAGTGAGTGTGATAGTTTATCCTAATGCTGATAGCAAAAGAGTCAACTTAACAGCTAGATTAGCTAACTTTGCAGAAAAACCAATGAACTTTACTTACTTTTACGAACAGGCCGTAAAGCGGCACGGTAAACCACTAGTGCAGCAGCGATTGCCAAAGGTAGCAACTGCTGAGCAATTAGTTGCTAGGTCTGATAATGATTATCTTGCAGAAATCACGCGTTGTGTGTTTCGAGCGGGCTTTGCATGGCAAGTTATTGAGCGAAAATGGGCGGGCTTCGAGGAGGCTTTTGCCGGCTTTTTGCCGCTTTATTGGCAGCAGGTGCCGCCAGAGCGCCTCGATGCACTTGCACAAGATGAGCGTATCGTGCGCAATCCACAGAAAATCGCCACGGTACCGGTAAATGCGCGAATGTTAGTCGACATAGCGGAGCAGCATGGCAGCTTTGGTCAGTTTCTAGCAAACTGGCCGAGCGCCGAACAGCATCTGTTACTCGCCTATTTAAAGCGGCATGGTGCCCGTTTAGGTGGCACTGCGGCCCAGCATGTGCTCAGACGAGTGGGGTGGGATGGGTATATTCTTACTCCCGATAACCTGACCGCGTTGAAAAATCATCGGTTACTGGATGCATCGCCTTACAGTAAACGTGGCGCGGCCCAAATACAGCATTGGTTTAATCAATGGCATGAAGCTACTGGATTACCTTATAGTCATCTATCGCGAATTCTGTCGATGAGTATTGATGTGCGGGGCTAATCGTTGAAGTGAGGCCAGGGGAGTATCCACTGGCCTCGCGGTTGTTCTGTATTAACCTCTCAGGGTGACAAACTCTTCAGCACTGGTTGGGTGCAGAGCGACGGTAGCATCAAAATCAGCTTTGGTTGCGCCCATTTTCATCGCCACGGCAAAGCCCTGTAAGATCTCGTCCATGCCTTCGCCAATGCCATGAATACCGATGACGCGCTGCTCTTTACCTACACAGATAAGCTTAAAAGTACTGAGTGCCCGATGTGGGGTAATGGCGTTATACATAGCAGCAAACTGTGAACGATAGACAGTAATATCATCGCCATGTACCTCGCGCGCTTCGGCTTCGGTAAGCCCAACCGTGCCAATTGGAGGGTGACTAAAGACGATGGTTGGTATTTGACTGTAATCCATGTGGGCGTCAGGTAAATCAGGATTAAACAGCCGCTCCGCTAGCAGCCGCCCGGCTTTAATGGCGACAGGCGTGAGTTGGGCTTCGCCAGTAATATCACCAACGGCGTAGATACCAGGAACATTGGTATTTTGATATTTATCGGTACGAATAAAACCCTGCTCATCGGCGTTAACGCCAGCGGCAGCTAAGTTAATCTTATCGGTTGCCGGAACACGTCCGATGGCCCAAATTAAACAATCGACATCAGCTAACTGACGGCCGTCTTCGCAATGCACCGTGAGTAAACCATCGGCTTGTTTTTCAACTTTAGCGACAATACAACCCGTGTGTAATTGCAGTTGATCTTGTTGCATGCGCTCTAACAAGGCATCGGTAATATCTTTATCAAAGTAGCGCAAAGGACGATCGCCACGCACTAATAAATGGGCGTCACTCCCAAGGGCGTGTAATACTCCGGCAATTTCAACGGCAATGTAGCCAGCACCAACGACCACGGCTTTTTTAGGGCGTTCTGTTAAGGCAAAAAAGCCGTCTGAATCTATCCCATGTTCAGCGCCTTCAATGGCTGGAATAAGCGGTCTGCCGCCAACGGCGATGGTGATATGGTCTGCAGTAATACGCTCACCATTTACCTCAACGGTGTTGGCATCGACAAAGGTAGCAAAGCCTTCAATGAAGTCGACCCCATTGCTCGCAAAACCACGTTGGTAGCCGCCATGAATACGCTCGATGTAGGCTTCGCGATTAGTCACTAGGGTTTGCCAGTCAAAACCTTGCTGCTTCACATCAAAGCCATAGGCTGAGCTATATTTGAGGGCTTCGGCGATATGGGCGCCATACCACATGACTTTTTTAGGTACACAGCCTACGTTAACACAAGTGCCACCTACGGCTTTCGCTTCGATAACAGCGGCTTTAGCACCGCGAATAGCGGCACGGTTGGCTGAAGCTATGCCGCCACTGCCGGCGCCGATGGCAAGGTAATCGTAATGTCGAGTCATGCGGGTACTCCTAATTCATGCAAGATTGCTGCTTTAATGATACAAATGAATGCTATGATCGCTGAAATTGTGGCAAGGTGCAATGCAAGGCGTACAGCAATTCACTCCTTAACAAGGAATTACGTAATCTCGTGTCAGTTCAGTCGTTACCAGCAACACAAAAACTGCCCAGCTACCAATTAGTGCGTAGCAAAAAACGCCGTTCTATCGCAATCAAAGTGGTACATGGGCAGGTACAGGTGCGGGCGCCGCAGCGGGTCAGCGACGCTGAAATAAACCGCTTGGTGCAGGCGAAAGCAACCTGGATTGCTGAGCACGTTGAGCGCCAGCAACAGCAACTGCAAGGGCTGGCGCCACGCCTGTGGCAATCGGGTGAGCGCCTGCGCTGGTTGGGGCAACCGCTGCAGCTCAAAGTAAGCCAAGCTGGGCGTAAAACCTGTGAGCGCTATGGCCGCGAATTATTTGTGACGGTAACTGCGCGCAGTAATTCGCAGCAGGAGCCCCGACGCACTGTTATCGCATGGTATCAACGACAGGCACTGCAATGGTTAGACGATTTTTTTGCACACTGGCCGGCTGAGCATGGCCTGCAGCCACAAAGTTGGTCGGTTGGTGATTTTACCAGTAAATGGGGTCATTGTACGCGGCAGCATCAGCTGCGCTTTAGTTGGCGATTGTGGATGGCACCTGCATGGATCGTGACCAATGTGGTGATTCATGAACTGTGCCATCTGCAAGAATTTAATCACAGCAAGGCATTCTGGCAGTTGGTGGCAAAACATTCAGCAAGCTACCAAGAAGCCGAACAATGGTTGCGCACTTACGGTAGTACGCTTATGCACAACCACTATTTAGACTACATCGATGCTGATTAGCACCAAGCTAGCGAGCTCCAGCGGGCAGGTGCTCTTGTAAAAACTCAGCCATCATGGTGCGTAAATGCAAGGTGGTACCAGCACCTTCGTAGATACCATGCGAGCGATTTGGATAAGCAAAATAGTCAAATTGTTTACCATGCTTAATCAGCTCATTAACGAGGCGTTCGCTGCCTTGAAAATGCACGTTGTCATCGCCGGTACCATGCACCAATAAGAGCTTTCCTTGTAAATTAGCAGCATGAGTAAGGGCGGACGTTTCACGATAGCTGGCCGCAGCCTCGGGTAGGAGACCAGAGTAACGTTCCTGATAAATAGTGTCATACAAAGTTAAATCAGGGACTGGTGCTAACGCCATCCCCAGGTGGTAGGATTCTGGGTAGCGGAATAACGCATTCAAGGTTTGCGACCCACCACCACTGTGACCCCAGATACCAACGCGGTCAGCATCAATAAAAGACCAACGTTCGAGCATCGCTTGTAAGGCATCGTGCTGATCGCGTACCGTGACTACTCCTAGTTGTTGATAAATCGAACGCCGCCACTCATAGCCTCGCGGTGAACGAGTTCCACGGTTATCAATAGAAGCAACTAAGTAACCTTGTTGAGCTAAATAGTTATGGAATAAAAAGCGTTCACCACCCCAACTATTGCTTACGGTTTGGCCCCACGGCTCACCATAGACATAGAACAAAATTGGATATTTTTTGCTTGGATCAAAATCTGCCGGCTTGATTAAGAAGCCATCGAGCAGCAAGCCATCTTGGGCGGCAACTTGAAAGAACTCAAAGTCACCGCGCTGCAGTTGGTCGAAGTTTTGCTGAGCGCTCTGATTGTCTTTGATAATACGCAGCGATTGGTGTTCAGGCAGCTTGATCATATCCACGACCGGCATGGTGTCGATATCTGAAAAAGTGTGCACCGCGTAGTTCGCATCCGCTGAAAGTTGATAGCTGTGGGTGCCAGGCTGAGCAGGTGTAAGGCGCTCAAGTTTACCACTGCCGTCTAAGCTGGCGCGGAACAAATAGCGTTCTAATGGGGTGTCAGGAGACGCAATAAAGTAGACCCAGCCACTAGTTGGATTAATTTGCAGCACTTCAATAACATCCCACTGCCCGCGAGTGATGGTACGAAGTCTACCCGTGTCACGTTGTACGACGTAAAGGTGACGGAAACCACTACGCTCACTTAGCCACGTAAATGCAGAGCCTTCATCAATAAATTGCACATCGTCTACATATTCAGCCCAGCTTTCTGTGGTTTCATCAAGCAGTTTCTGGACGGCACCGCTGTTAGCATTGGCGAGAAAAACAGTATTAACTGCTTGTGACCGAGTTAATTGTTGAATTAATAGTGAATCACTATTACCAGCCCACTGCATGCGGACTAAATAATGTTGGCGTGGATCACCTGGTACATTCATCCAAGTAGTGTTGCCGCCGCTAGCAGGCATCACCCCAATACGCATGGCGGCATTGGTTTCACCCACCTTAGGGTAGGGGAATTGCTTCAGTGTGGGATACAGGCTATCGGTATTATTGATCATGGTAAATAAGGGGGTGCCGGCGGTATCTAACTGCCAGTAGGCGATGGATTGGCCATCTGGACTCCACCGAAAACCATCACGTAAAAAGAATTCTTCTTCGTTGACCCAATCAAAGGTACCGTTAACGATCGTGTCGTTGCCGTCTTTGGTTAAAGCCGTTATCCGCTTGCTAGCAAGATCTTCGACGTAAATATTATTCTTCATCACGTAGGCCACCCGCTTAGCTTGCGGGTCAAACTTAGCGAATTGCAGTGTTGATGGCTCAGCGTTACCTCCAAGCTGCTGTAACTGCTTGGTCTTTAAATCAAACACCCAATAATCGCCCAACGTATGAGTGCGCCATGAGCGTTTGGTGTTGGTGAAGATGAGCAGCTTTTGGCCATCTTCAGACCAGCTGTAATCAGCAATGCTAAGAGGTTCTGCGTCGGTACTAGGGCGCAAATCTGCAGCTGCAACAAGCAGGGTGCGTTGTTGGGTTTCAGGATGGTATCGAACTAAATCTTGCCCCCCATCGGTGGCATTTTCAAGCACCGTGTAACCACTGCCGTCGGCTAACCAACGAGTAGGGCCGACGCCACGAGCTGCATAGTCAGAACTGTTATATAGCCGCTCAAACTGAATTTGCGAGCCATCTTCGGTAGCAACAACCGGGGCTGGTTGAGTGCTATCGCTTGGTAAGGAGCTACAGCCGGCAGCAATAAATATACTGGTTAATGCGATGACGCCGTGGCGTATCCAAGCACGAGAACTGCTATGTGTCATACGGACTTCCTGTTATTGTTAGGCCTTGTTAAATGCGCCAATCATCCCTACATAAGGATGATGAAACATCAACGACGCGAATTATTTATACAGCATTATTCAAGAGGATGCGCTATGAGTCAAAACCCTTTGCTCAGTGATTACCATTTACCGCCTTTTAGCAGCATTAAAGCGGAGCACATTGTACCGGCTATCACTCAGCGTATTGCAGACTGCAAGGCAACTATTGAGGCTGTATTAGGGCAACCTGAACGCACTTGGGAGGCTTTAGTAGCGCCACTCGAAGAGGTGGATGACAAGCTTGAGCGTAGTTGGGCACCGGTTTCTCATTTGAATGCCGTGGTAAGCTCAGCCGAGTTGCGTAGTGCCCACGATCAATGTTTACCGCTGCTCTCTGAATATGGCACCTATGTCGGCCAACACGAAGGCCTGTATCAAGCTTTTAAAACCCTAGCAGATAGCGCCAGTTTTACAGAGCTTAGCCAAGCCCAGCGTAAGGTTATTACCGATACTTTACGTGATTTTGAGTTGTCGGGGGTGGCGTTAACAGGAGCAGCGAAACAACGCTATGCTGACATTCAAGCAAGGCTTTCCGAATTATCCTCACAGTTTAGCAATAACTTACTAGATGCGACTGATAATTGGCATTTTTTAGTGACGCCAGAACTGCAACAGCAAGCCGACTGGTTAGCTGGGCTACCTGAAAGTGCGGTCGCTGCTGCGGCGGCAGCTGCGGCCGAGCACAATCAACAAGGCTGGCGCTTTGGTCTCGATATCCCCAGCTACCTGCCAGTAATGACGTATGCCGATTATGAACCGCTTCGACAAACCATGTATGAAGCCTTCACTACGCGGGCGTCGGATCAAGGGCCACAAGCTGGTCAGTATGATAACTCCGAACTGATGGATGAAATTTTGGCATTGCGGCATGAGTTGGCACAATTGCTTGGTTTTTCGAATTATGCCGAATTATCCCTTGCCACCAAAATGGCGGATAGCCCGGCTCAAGTTGAAGGCTTTTTGCAAGACCTAGCAGAGAAATCGTTACCTCAAGCTAAACAAGAGTATCAGCAGGTAGTTGAGTTTGCTGCGCTGCAAGGTAAGACTGACCTAGCAGCTTGGGATGTGGCTTATTACAGCGAAAAGCTGAAACAACAAGAATATGCTATCTCCGACGAAGAGCTACGGCCTTATTTTCCTGAGCAGCAGGTTATCAATGGTTTATTCCGCGTGGTTGAAACGCTGTTTGGATTAAAGATAGAGGCCAGCCAAGCTTTTGAAGGTTGGCATGAGCATGTACGCTATTACCAAATCAGTGACAATAATGGCGATCTGCGTGGTAGTTTCTTCCTTGATCTTTATGCGCGAAGCGGTAAACGCGGTGGCGCTTGGATGGCTGACTGTGCGGTACGCAGGATAACCACCCAGCAATCATTGCAACTACCGGTAGCCTTTTTAACCTGTAATTTTAATAAGCCCGTAGGTGACAAACCGGCCCTGTTTACCCATGACGAAGTGCTCACTCTGTTTCATGAATTCGGCCATGGTCTGCATCATATGCTGACCAAAATAGATGTTGCTGGGGTATCAGGAATCAATGGTGTCGCTTGGGATGCGGTGGAGTTACCGTCGCAATTTTTAGAAAATTGGTGTTGGGAGCCGGATGCTTTAGCGATGATCTCTGGTCACTACGAAACCGGTGAACCGCTGCCAACTCAGTTACTTGACAACATGCTAGCTGCACGGAACTTTCAATCGGCCATGCAAATGGTACGACAACTGGAGTTCAGTCTGTTTGATTTGCGTATTCATCGTGATTTCGATCCGCAACAAGAACAGCAAATTCAAACCATTTTAGATCAAGTGCGCGAGCAAGTGGCAGTGCGTAAGCCGCCGGCAAGTAATCGTTTTCAGCATAGCTTTGGACATATTTTTGCTGGCGGTTATGCAGCGGGTTATTACAGCTATAAATGGGCCGAGGTGCTTTCGGCAGATGCTTTTGCGCGTTTTGAAGAAGAAGGCATCTTTAATCGGCGCACGGGCCAAGACTTTTTGCGCAGCATCCTAGAACGGGGTGGCTCGCAGGATGCTATGGAGCTGTTCAAAGCATTTCGTGGGCGAGAACCACAAGTGGATGCATTATTGCGTCACAGCGGCATTACCTCGTTTGAGCAGTTGGTAGCCGCCGAGTAGGGTAAAGCACAAAAAAAGCCAGCAAAAAAGCTGGCTTTTTTGCTAATAGCAGTTGCTATCAACTCGCTAGAATCGTGTTAACAAGCAGTACTAAACCTAATACGAACAACACCGCAAAGACCACGCCAATGCCAATAAACAACAAGGGGTTGCCTTTGTTGAAATCGCGCTTGCGATTGGCTTCGGTTTGCACCCCAAACATGGCTGCTAGGACACTGACAATGACGGCCAATAAACCAGGTTTTTCAACATGAGTATTATCGACGCTAGGCAGCATAAGCAGGTCTACTTTTAGGTTATTGAAGTGGATTTTCGTAGTGGCGCTTAGACTTGTCTTTACTATTGAAAAGTAGCTCGAACAAATCTAAAAAGTGAAACTGCGTCGAGCGGCTTTGCCCAGTAAACCACGCATGCCAAGAAACTTGCTTGGCTGGCGCAACACAAGCTTCTAGTGAACTGTGCTGTTCACTGACATCTAATAACTGCTCGCACTGTTGGGTGTAATTGCTAGCTGTCGTTTGCCATGCTGGTGCTAGAAAAGCGCCAGACAAAATCGTGCCAGTAATAACTGCAATTATCATTAATCGCAACTTCATAACTGACCTCCATTTAAATAAGGGTTGATTCGGCTTTAGCTAAATTTATCGATGAGGTGAATCACGTAAATTTGGTTAACAATTAGACTACTAAAATAGCAGGAATAAGGTTCATTCGCCACTCTTAAAAACGCATTTTTTTGACTGCTAAGCGCACTTAGCTCTGTTACACTTAGTGGATATTTCGCTAGCAGAGGTTTTTATGGCTGACTATCTTATTGCTCCGTCTATTCTCTCAGCTGATTTTGCGCGGCTGGGTGAAGAGGTTGATGCTGTGTTACAGGCGGGCGCTGATGTTGTTCATTTTGATGTGATGGACAACCATTTTGTGCCGAACTTAACCATCGGCCCAATGGTATGTAAAGCGCTACGAGACTACGGTATTAAAGCTCCTATTGATGTCCATTTAATGGTACAACCGGTAGAGCGAATGATCGATGATTTTGCGACTGCTGGCGCTTCCATCATTACCTTTCACCCTGAAGCCTCAACCCATATCGATCGTTCTTTGCAGCAGATAAAAGCAGCCGGCTGCCAGGCCGGCTTGGTATTTAATCCGGCCACGCCCCTGCACTATCTAGATTATGTGATGGATAAACTCGACGTTATTTTGTTAATGTCGGTGAACCCAGGATTTGGTGGGCAGTCGTTTATTCCGTCGACGCTAGCGAAACTAAAACAAGTGAGGCAGCGTATTGATGCCAGTGGACGCGACATTCGGCTAGAAATTGATGGCGGTGTCAAAGTCGATAATATTGCCGAAATTGCGGCGGCAGGAGCTGATATGTTTGTGGCAGGTTCGGCGATTTTCAATCAGCCTGATTATGCAGCTGTGATAGCAGCGATGCGCAATGAGTTAGCTAAAGTTTAATGAATTATTTAATGGAATCTTTTCAGCATGAGTAAACCTATCGTATTAAGTGGCTGTCAGCCGTCAGGACAATTATCTATTGGTAACTACATTGGTGCGTTACGCCAGTGGGTAAAAATGCAGGATACTCATGATTGTCGGTTTATGTTGGTGGATTTACATGCCATCACGGTACGCCAAGACCCAGCTCAGCTACGTTCAGCCACACTGGATGGGCTAGCACTTTATATGGCGTGTGGGTTAGATCCTCAAAAAAGTGTGATTTTTGTCCAGTCCCATGTACCAGAGCATGCGCAGCTAGCTTGGGTGCTCAATTGTTACACCCAAATGGGTGAATTGAATCGGATGACCCAGTTTAAAGATAAATCAGATCGTCACGCCAATAATATTAATGCAGGTCTATACACATACCCAGCATTGATGGCAGCAGATATTTTGTTATATCAAGCGAACGAAGTGCCGGTGGGTAATGATCAGAAGCAGCATTTAGAGCTGGCGCGCGATGTGGCTACCCGATTTAATAATCTGTATGGCGATGTTTTTACCATTCCTGATCCTTTCATTCCAGAAGTGGGTGCACGGGTTATGAGCTTGCAAGATCCGAATAAAAAGATGTCAAAGTCAGACGACAACGAGAACAATTTTATTGGCTTGTTAGAAGACCCGAAAAAAATCGAGAAAAAATTAAAACGAGCTGTAACTGATTCAGATGAGCAGGCACGGATTTATTTTAATCCAGAAGAGAAGCCGGGCGTTTCAAATTTACTGTCGATTATGTCGGCTGCTACGGGGCAACCTATCGCTGAGTTAGTACCTAGTTTTGAGGGTAAAATGTACGGACATCTGAAAAAAGAAACCGCAGAAGCTGTGGTTGCCATGTTGGAGCCTATTCAGCAGCGTTATCATGAGTACCGTAATAACCTTGATTATTTGAATCAGGTGATGGCAGCGGGAGCTACTGCCGCGAGTGAACATGCGGCAGCAACTCTGCGTAAAGTCTATGATGTGATTGGTTTTGTGCCACGCCCTTAAGTTCGAGACAAAAGTAGTGAGACGCGCTGGTGTTATTACTGATCGATAATTATGACTCCTTTACTCACAATGTCGCGCGCTACTTTTGGGAGCTAGGTGCGAACCTAAAAGTAGTGCGTAACGATCAGATAACCCTTGCTGAAATCGCTGCGCTACCACTGACTGGTTTGGTGATTTCTCCAGGCCCTTGCACGCCAGATGATGCTGGGATTAGTCTTGCCGCTATTAGAGAATTTGCAGGACATGTTCCGATTCTAGGCGTGTGTTTAGGGCATCAAGCCATCGCGCAGGTGTTTGGCGGGAAAGTCGTGCGTGCCGGCACCGTCATGCACGGTAAAACTTCGTTGTTGCAGCATCAACAGCAAGGGCTGTTTGCCGGTTTGCCTACTCCATTCAAGGTGGCTCGTTATCATTCCTTGCTGGTACAGCCAGACAGCCTGCCGCCAGAATTAGTGGTTGATGCTTGGGTTGAGACTGCTGCTGGCGAGATCGAAATCATGGCACTGCGACATCAGCAGCTTCCGGTCTGGGGCGTGCAATATCATCCTGAGGCGATAGAAACTGAATTCGGGCATGAGCTATTTGCCGCCTTTTTACGCCATTGTCAGGCTCCCGATGAAACCCAGTTAGCAACGCCTTAAGAACAACTTAATATGCAGCAAAAGGGCTAGCTGATGCATAATTATGCAGCGGCTCTGCAAGCTTAGCTAACCACCTCTCTAGCCCGCATTTTTTCTACGCTGTAAGCACGACAACGGTGCTTTTTTCTGCGATAATAGCTGCACTTAAAAGTGCTTTAATCGATAACAAAACGAGGCAGCTATGACTAATAAATTATCCGTAACTCGCGCCACCTTTGATGACGTGATGGTACCCAACTACAACCCAGCGCAGATGATTCCAGTGAAAGGCGAAGGGTCACGCGTGTGGGACCAAGCCGGTACTGAATATGTCGATTTTGCCGGTGGTATTGCGGTGAATTGTTTAGGCCATTGCCACCCAGCGATGGTGCAAGCGTTAACTGAGCAGGGCAACAAACTGTGGCATTTAAGTAACGTTTTCACTAACGAGCCAGCGCTGCGCTTAGCGCAAAAGTTAACTGACGCTACCTTTGCCGACCGGGTTTATTTCGCAAACTCAGGCGCAGAAGCGAACGAAGCCGCATTAAAATTGGCGCGACGTTCGGCGTTAGATAAATTCGGACCAGAAAAAGACCAAATTATTGCCTTTAACAAAGGTTTTCACGGCCGTACGTTCTTTACTGTAACAGTAGGTGGTCAAGCTGCTTATTCGGACGGTTTTGGGCCAAAACCTGGTGCCATCGAGCACGTTGATTACAACAACTTGGCTGCACTAGAAGCGTTAATGTCTGATAAGACTTGTGCGATCATGATGGAACCTTTGCAGGGTGAAGGTGGTGTTATTAGCCCTGATGCAGAGTTTGTCAAAGGCGTGCGTGAGTTGTGTGATAAATACAATGCGTTGTTGATTTTTGATGAAGTGCAAACAGGTTTTGGGCGTACCGGTAGTTTGTATGCTTATCAACAGCTTGGCGTAACCCCAGATATTTTAGCCTCAGCTAAGTCGCTAGGTGGTGGCTTCCCGATCGGTGCTATGTTGACGACAGCAGAGATTGCCGCTCACTTAAAACCTGGTACTCACGGCAGCACTTACGGTGGTAACCCGTTGGCTTGTGCTGTTGCTGAAGCGGTATTCGATGTAGTGAACACCGATGACGTGTTAGCTGGTGTGAAACAACGCGAACAGTTGTTCAAAACCACCCTACAGCAAATCAACGAAAAATACGGTGTGTTCCAAGATATCCGTGGCCAAGGTTTGTTGTTAGGTGCGGAGCTAACTGAAAAATTCGATGGTAAAGCTCGCGACTTTTTAAATGCATCAGCCGCTGAAGGTGTGATGGTACTAGTGGCCGGGCCAAGTGTGATTCGTTTTACGCCGTCGTTGATTATTCCAGAGCAAGATATTCTGGAAGGGTTAGCGCGCTTTGAACGAGCTGTTGCCAAGCTAGCTGGCTAATCCTCACGGAGACACTTTATGTTAGTGGTTCGTCCGATAGCGCCGCAGGATTATGCGGCGCTTTATACCTGTGCAGTTGAGTCTGGACATGGTTTTACCTCGTTGCCAGTTGATGAAACCTTACTCCAACGTCGTATTGCCAGAGCTCAAGAAGCCTTTGCCCGTGCTCATGTGAGTGAGCCTGGTGAAGAAGGCTACTTGTTTGTTATGGAAGATACCAAGTCAGGAGAGATTGTTGGCGTCAGTGGTATTGAAGCCGCAGTTGGCTTAACCGATTCTTTCTATCATTATCGGCTAGGTAAAGTCGTTCACCACAGTAAAGAGCTGGATATTTATAACGCGCAAGAAACCTTAACCTTGTGTAATGACTACACAGGTGTGAGCGAGCTATGTACTCTCTTTTTGCGCGAGCCGTTTCGCAAGAATATGAACGGTCGGGTGCTATCGCGCTTTCGGATGCTGTTTATGGCTGAATTTAGACAGCGCTTTAGTCCATTGGCTATTGCTGAGATGCGTGGTGTATCAGATGAAAATGGCGAATCTCCTTTCTGGGGATGGTTGCAGCAGCATTTCTTTCGGATGGATTTTACCCAAGCTGACTACCTTACCGGAATTGGCGAGAAAGCCTTTGTCGCACAATTGATGCCGCAGCATCCGGTGTATGTAAGTTTGCTACCACCGGAAGCACAGGCCGTTATCGGTCAAGTGCATGAGAATACGCGACCAGCCTTAAAAATGTTACAAGCTGAAGGATTTCGTTGTCGTGGCTATGTCGATATTTTTGATGCCGGACCTACCGTAGAAGCTGAAGTAGCAAATATTAAGAGTGTACGTGAGAGTAAGCGCTTACCAGTTAAAATCGGGCCGGTAACAGAATCAGCCCGTTACATTGTATGTAATACCCGCGTTGCGGATTTCCGCGCGATTCAAGCTCGCATTCAAGTACATGATGATCACGTGGTGATGGAAGCACGCCATAGCACCGCGTTGCGCGTTGAAGATGGTGACCAGGTGCGGATTGTCAGTCTGACAGGAGAACAGTAATGACCGATAAGAACTTATTTATTAATGGCGAATGGGTGAGTGGCGAAGGCGATTTATTTAAATCAATCAACCCAGCGCGTGATGAGATTATTTGGGAAGGCAAGGCCGCCTCAGCCGAACAGGTTGATACAGCAGTGCTGGCCGCTCGCGAAGCTTTTGTTGCTTGGGCCGAACGTAGCTTTGAAGAGCGCCTAGCTATTTGTAAGCGTTTTGCTGAATTACTAGAAGAAAACAAACAAAAATTTGCCCATATTATTGCTGAAGAAACAGGTAAGCCGGTATGGGAAACCTTAACCGAAGTCGCTGCAATGATTGGTAAAGTTGCGATTTCTGAGCGAGCTTATCAAGAGCGTACTGGTACCGTTGAAAACCCCATGGCAGGTGGTAAGGCTTTTGTGCGTCATAAGCCTCACGGGGTGGTTGCAGTTTATGGTCCGTATAACTTTCCTGGGCATTTGCCTAATGGCCACATTGTACCCTCGTTACTAGCCGGTAACACGGTAGTCTTTAAGCCCAGTGAAATGACCCCCAAAGTGGCCGAGTTTACGGTAAAACTGTGGCAGGAAGCGGGCATCCCTAAAGGTGTGATCAACTTAGTGCAGGGTTTGGTTGAAACGGGTAAATCATTGTCTGCACACATGCAGATTGATGGCCTATTCTTTACCGGGTCTTCAGGCACTGGTCATGTATTACACAAGCAATTTGCAGGGCGTCCAGATAAGATTTTAGCGCTAGAAATGGGTGGCAATAACCCACTACTAGTGAAAGACGTAACTGATATTGATGCTGCCGTGCACGATATTGTGCAAT
Organism: Pseudidiomarina sp. WS423; assembly: GCF_050750165.1. Classification (NCBI taxonomy): domain Bacteria; kingdom Pseudomonadati; phylum Pseudomonadota; class Gammaproteobacteria; order Alteromonadales; family Idiomarinaceae; genus Pseudidiomarina; species Pseudidiomarina sp. WS423. Next base: position 15,573 of record NZ_JBOJLN010000017.1, read on the forward strand.
CAGCTTTCGTTACCTCTGGCCAACGTTGTACTTGTGCCCGTCGCTTGTTTATCGAAAAAAGCGCTAATGGCGACGCCATTTTGAAACGTCTGATTGAAGTTGCCGAACAGATTGAAGTAGGCGACTACGAAGCCGACCCACAACCTTTTATGGGTGCGATGATTTCTGCTAAAGCAGCCAGCGATATGGTGAAAGCGCAAAATGATTTGATTGATGCGGGCGCTAAAGTATTGTTAAAAATGCTCCAAAAAGATCATCACTTGGGCTTTGTCACGCCAGGCATTTTGGATGTGACTCAGGTGAAAGAAATGCCTGACATCGAGCATTTTGGGCCGTTACTAAAAGTGTATCGCTATACCGACCTTGATGCTGCCATTGCTGAAGCGAACAACACTCGCTATGGTTTGTCGGCTGGTATTTTGTGTGATAGCGAAGAAACCTATCGCTACTTCTTTAGACGCATTCGCGCCGGTATTGTGAATTGGAACAAGCCTATCACCGGAGCCAGCAGTGCGGCACCGTTTGGTGGTATTGGTGCAAGTGGTAACCATCGTGCCAGCGCTTATTATGCAGCTGATTACTGTGCTTACCCCGTGGCGTCAGTGGAAGCCGAGCAGGTGGTAATGCCGGAGAAATTAGCGCCGGGCTTAAATTTTTAATTGCGATAAATGATCTCTCACAAGTAGGAGCAACCTATGGCAGCAGCAATGCAAGCAGTAGTGAACTGGCGTGACGGTTTAGTGTTTGAGGCTAAATCAGGATCAGGCCACAGCCTGTTAATGGATGGCAATAAAGCTGAAGCTGCCAGCCCCATGGAATTAGTGTTAATGGCTGCTGGAGGTTGCTCTTCGGTTGATGTGGTATCGATTCTTGAAAAGGCTCGTCAGCAAGTCTCTGCAGTACGCTGCGAAGTGAAAGGCGAGCGGGCCGATGCAACGCCAGCCGTGTTTACTAAAGTGCATTTGCACTTTGTGGTAACCGGCACAGATATTGCGGATAAACATGTTGAGCGTGCGGTTGCTTTGTCGGCAGACAAGTACTGCTCGGTAGCTAAAATGCTAGAGGCCTCAGTGACCATTACCCACAGTTTTGCAATTGAGAATTCATAACTGATGAACTACCGTCATAGCTATCATGCTGGAAATTTTGCTGATGTGGTCAAGCACAGCCTACAATGGTTAGTATTAGACTACTTAGGTCAAAAAGATAAGCCGTACTGGGTGTTGGATACTCACGCTGGTATTGGTATGTATGACTTACAGGGCGAGCAAGCACAGAAAACTGGCGAAGCCACCGATGGCATAGCGCGGTTACTAGGCCGTGATGATATCCCTGCGGTATTACAATCCTATGTTGCTCAGGTGCAGCAACTTAACCCTACCGGTGAGTTGCGTTGGTATCCTGGTTCGCCATGGTTTTCAGCAGAGCAATTGCGCGCGCAAGACCAACTGGTACTGTGTGAGTTGCATCCTCAAGATAGCTTGGCATTAGCTGCTAACGTTAAACAGGAATTTGCTACTGCCGGTAGTATCAAAGTCTTAACTGAAACCAATGGTTATGCCGCGTTGAAAGGATTACTACCTCCACCGATTAAGCGCGGGTTAGTGTTGATCGACCCACCGTTTGAGCAGCGCGATGAGTTACAAACCTTAGTTGCCGCTTTGGATGCCGCCACCAAGCGCTGGGCTACTGGCGTTTACGCCGTGTGGTACCCGATCAAAGACCCGCTTAGTATTGGCGACTTTCATCAGCAGGTAGCGCAACTCAAGCATGTGCAAAAGGCTTATGCCGTTGATATCTTAATTCGGGATGCGCAAGGCCCGCAGACCTTAAATGGTTGCGGCATGCTATTCATAAATCCGCCGTTTGGGCTGCTACAACAGGTGGATGAGGTGATGAACTACTTAACCCCGTTACTTGCTCAGGGGCGAGGCGCACAGTGGCAGGGGGTATGGCTTACTTAAGCCATTCCACGGTGCCGCCGTTGGCCTTTTTCTCAAGAATTTCTTCAATCAATGGCGTTAGGATTAACTCCATTGCAAACACCATTTTGCCACCAGGCACCACCAAGGTATTCACCCGCGACATAAAGGCGCCATCGATCATCTGTAAGTAATAAGGGAAATCGACGTGCTTCATCCCGCGAAAACGAATAACCACAAAACTCTCGTCTAAACTCGGAATATCTTTAGCGCTAAAGGGGTTGGATGTATCTACCGTTGGTACCCGTTGAAAGTTGATATGTGTACGCGAAAATTGCGGCACTATGTGGTGAATATAATCATCCATACTGCGAATAATGCTTTGCGTAACAACTTCTCTGGAATGGCCACGCTCGGAGGTATCGCGAAGCAGCTTTTGAATCCACTCCAAGTTGACGATAGGAACCATGCCAATTAACAAGTCTACATGTTGTGCAACATCATAATCTGCACCTGCAACACCACCATGAAGGCCTTCGTAGAACAATAAATCGGTGTGCTGGGGCAAGGGCTCCCAAGGGGTGAAGGTACCAGGTGTTTGGTTATAAGGCACAGCATCATCGAAACTATGCAAATAGCGTCTTACTTCGCCATTTCCGGTTTGGCCATACTCTCTAAAGAGCGCCTCTAACCGGGCAAAATCATTGGCTTCTGGGCCAAAATAGCTGATATGACGGCCTTGTTCTTGGGCTTTGCGTATGGCTAATTCCATTTCTGGACGTGAATACCGATGAAAGCTATCACCTTCCACGCACGCCGCATGAATACGTAAGTTACGAAAAATATGTCGTAACGCTTGACTGGTGGTGGTGGTGCCGGCGCCTGATGAACCGGTGACGGCAATGATAGGATGCTTGACCGACATGAGTCCTCCGCAAAGTTGAATGATTGTTATACGGACTCATTGCCGCGGGGTCAAGTTTTGTGCTGTACCTTCAAAAAATGTAGCAATTAGTAGTGTGGGGGGATCTCATCCTCGGGTTTTAAGCCATCGCTATCGCCGCGCTCTTGCAGTTGTTGGAACTTTTCCGACATAACTTGCATCTTACGCTGCAAGTTATGTAGCTGATCGGCTTGTTGAGTTACGAGTTGGTTTAATGTTTCAATAGTATCGTCTTGAAACGCTAATTGACTCTCTAAGTTCGCAATTCGATTAATCACATCATGATCGTGTTGAGCTGCCATAGGCAAACGCCCCTATTTATGTGTAGTATAGTTAGCGCGACGAATTACAACGTACTCTGACAGAGAATTCAATCCTGGAGAATAGAATGATGCAATTTAAAAAGCCTTTAGCGCTGGCCTTGGTAGCGCTTGCTGTATCTGGCTGTATGCAACAACAAGAAGAAGCGAAACCAACGGGCCCAGTGAGCTACCAAGTAAGCGAAACTGCCCCGGTAGATGAGCGCGAGAAAATGGCTTATGCCTTAGGTTCTTCGGTAGGTACTTTTGTTGGCAAAACATTAGACCGTCAAGAAGAGGCAGACTTTTTACTTGACCGTGATCTGGTTATCACGGGTTTTGTTGATGCAGTAAAAGCTGAGGCTAAACTTAGCCAAGCAGAAGCTGAAGAATTATTGATGACCATGCAAGAAGTTGTGACTGAGCAGCGTCAGCAAGTTCTAGGTGGTAAGGCCCAAGCTGAAGGCGAAGCCTATCTAGCTGAAAATGCGCAACGCGAAGGCGTAACTGTCACTGAATCAGGCCTGCAATACGAAGTGATTAGCGAAGGTGCTGAAGGTGGCGCGCAGCCAACTGAAACTGATATCGTAGAAGTACATTACGAAGGAACCTTAATCAACGGCGAAGTGTTTGACAGCTCAGTTGAGCGTGGTGAACCAGCTGTATTCCCACTTAACCGTGTTATCGCAGGCTGGACTGAAGGCGTGCAGTTGATGAGCGTGGGTGATAAGTTCCGCTTTGTGATTCCAGCGGCGCTAGCTTATGGTGAGCGTGAAGTGGGTAATGGTTTGATTCCGGCTAACTCAACCTTGATTTTTGAAGTTGAGTTGCTAGACGTGAAACAAGCTCAAACTGCAGAAGACAACGCAGTAGACGCTGGTTAAGCCCAAGCGTCTACAGCAAGGAGCCATTAGAGCAGTTGATGCTGCTCTAGTGTGCTCAGTAATCTATCTTCAAATTCCATCCGTAGTTCTAATGCTTCGCCTAAGTGCGATAGATGCTGGTCGAACTGTTGTAACCCATTGTCTTCATTGATTTCGCCGTAAGCGTCATTGAAGTCTAGCGCAATTTCGGTGGTGTCGCTAATTAACGGAAAAACTTCGTTAGCTAATTCACGGGTACTTTGTGGTGCTTGTTGACTGTTGCGGATGATCTGGTCATACACTTCAAAGTGACCGGCCGATACGTAATCCATCAATAGCTCGCAAAAATGACGGATATCCTGAGCTGCCGGGAGTGCTTGTGAATCGCGTTCATAGGGCGCTAGGCCAGCTAATTTAAAATAATCCACTAATACTGCCTGTCGTTCTTGTAGCCAGGTATCTATAGCCTGATGAGCGCCACTCCAGCGTTGTTTGGCGTGTTCGTTGCGTTTTAACATGCAGTTCTCCGTTTGAATCATAGTCATCAATCTACTGATGATGCTAAGCTATCGTCAACTATTTTTGTTTGAAAAGGATAACATAAGCATGTCAAAGCCGTACCAAAAGCCTGCTGCTGACGAGCCAGCTTGGTGGTTTATTGTATCCGCGGGCGAACTACTGCTCAGTCCTACCGATAATCGACCTCCCCATGGGCAGTTAGATCAGTTGCCTTTGCCAGACTTGAATGACTATAAAGTGGTGTTCATTGGCGAGTTGCGTGAGCGCAATTGCTATTTAGTGATGGCTGATTTTGGCGACGCAGAATTTGCTGCGTTGGGCGATTTTCATAGCCTGCGTGAGGTGTTGGTGCAGCAAGATGATGATATGTTTGCCATGGCCGCGCGGGCTAAGCAAATAGCAGATTATCTGCAAACCCACCGTTTTTGTGGTCGCTGTGGAGCACGGATGCAAGCAGTTGACTGGGAATTAGCCATGCATTGCCATAGCTGCCAGCATCGTTGTTACCCGCGTATTTCACCTTGCATTATTGTAGCCATTAGAAAAGGCCGTAAGGTGCTGTTAGCGCGCGGTAAGCGCCATCCCGAAGGACTGTTTTCAGTCTTGGCTGGGTTTGTTGAGGCGGGCGAAACCTTAGAACAAACGCTAGCCCGAGAAGTTATGGAAGAAGCCGGTATTGAAATCAAAAATCATCGCTACGTGGCGAGTCAGTCCTGGCCTTTCCCGCATTCGTTGATGATAGGCTACACCGCTGAGTGGCGTAGTGGTGAACTCAGGCTTGACCCGTTTGAACTCGAGCAAGGCGATTGGTTTGATATCGACCAGCTGCCGCGAATCCCGTTACCGGGTACCATCGCCTATAAGCTAATAATGCAATTAAAAGCTGAAATTGATCAGGAAAAATAAGCCATTCGCTGGTAAAATAGCCGGCTAATATCAAGCCGGTTTAATTGGAATAGAGATTCTCATGACTGAATTAAAAAATGACTTGTACTTACGTGCTTTGTTGCGTCAACCCACCGAGCGCACGCCGATCTGGATGATGCGTCAAGCTGGTCGCTATTTACCAGAATACCGCGAGGTACGTAAGCAAGCCGGTGATTTTATGGCTTTGTGTAAAAACCCAGAGCTAGCTTGTGAGGTGACTCTGCAACCATTACGTCGGTTTGGTCTTGATGCTGCGATTTTGTTCTCAGATATTCTTACTATCCCAGATGCGATGGGCTTAGGTTTGTATTTTGAAACCGGCGAAGGTCCTAAATTTGAGCGGCCATTACGTGATTTAGCGGCTATCGAAAAACTAGCGGTGCCAGATCCTGAGTTAGAGTTAGGTTATGTGATGGATGCAGTGCGTACCATTCGCCGTGAGCTAAAAGGTCAGGTGCCATTGATTGGTTTTTCGGGTAGTCCATGGACCTTAGCGACCTACATGGTTGAAGGTGGCAGCACCAAAAACTTCAGTGTCGTGAAAAAAATGATGTTCGCTGAACCTCAAGCGATGCACTTGTTGTTAGATAAGCTGGCGCAGTCAGTGACTAGCTATTTGAATGCGCAAATCGCAGCCGGTGCGCAAGCGGTAATGATCTTTGATACTTGGGGTGGCGTACTAAGCCCACGTGACTACCGTGAGTTTTCGTTGCGCTACATGCAGCAAATCGTCAGTGGATTAACGCGCCACGCCGACGGTCGCCAAGTGCCAGTAACCTTGTTTACCAAAAATGGCGGCGCCTGGTTGGCCGATATGGCAGCAACGGGGTGTGATGCTTTAGGGGTGGATTGGACCACTGATTTAGCTACTGCACGCAGTTTAGTTGGCGACAAAGTTGCACTACAAGGCAACATGGACCCAAGTATTTTGTACGCCTCGCCAGAGCGAATTCGCGCAGAAGTTGCAACCATCTTGGCAAGTTATGGTCAAGGTACAGGGCATGTGTTTAACCTCGGTCATGGAATTCACCCTGAAGTGAATCCAGAACATGCTGGCGCCTTTATTGATGCCGTACATGAGCTGAGCCCGGCTTACCATCGTTAAGAGTTTGCGGTAAAGCCCGCTTATTCGGCGGTAAGCGGGCGCTCCTTACCACAGTACTGCGTTACAATAAGGGTATCTTATTTTTGTAAACGTAGTACTAGAGGGTTTATGGCCGCACGGAACGTCTTTAATCCAGTCAGCATTGTTGTCCTTATTCTGGCGGCAGCAGTAGCATACTTTTATTGGTTTGCTGAAGTTGCGCCCAAAGAAGAACGTCCACAAAACCCCGTCCCGGTTGAAGTGCAATCTGCACAAATCAGCGAATTCAGAGATGTGATTGAAGCGCTAGGTACGGCGCAAGCAAATGAATCCATCGTGGTGACTGCCCAAGCCCAAGAAATAGTGATGGCGGTGCACTTTGATGATGGTGATTTTGTTGAGGCCGGGCAGTTGCTCGTGGAGCTAGACTCACGTGAAGAAACCGCACGGGTGCAAGAGCTTAAATTCCGTTTAGCCGAGGCCAACCGTCAGTATCAACGTTTAGTAGACTTACGTCGGCAAAATGCGGCATCGCAGCAACAAGTAGAAACTCAAGATGTGTTAGTGAAAGAGATCATCGCTTCGTTAGAAGTGGCGGAAACGCAACTCGCACAAAAACGGATTGTTGCTCCTTTCAGCGGCCAACTCGGTATTCGCTATGTAAGTGTCGGCTCGTTAGTCGCGCCTGGCGACCAAATTACTACGCTTGATGACACGTCACCGATTAAATTAGATTTTAATGTTCCGGAACTTTATTTTGCTAGCTTGAAAGTTGGCCAAGAAGTTGCGGCTCGCAGTGGTGCCTACCCCGGCGAAGAGTTTCGTGGCGTGATCCGCAGTATCGACTCGCGCGTTGACCCATTAACTCGTTCCATTTTAGTTCGAGCTAACATTCCCAACGAAGACAATAAATTACGTCCCGGCATGTTATTGCGGGTGAACCTATTGCGTAGTGTGGACGAAACCATGATCTTGCCAGAAAAGGCGATTGTTCCAGTTCAAGATCAAACCTACGTGTATGTGGTCACCAGCGACAATATGGCCAAGCAAGTGCCAGTTACCGTTGGCCGTCGTAAACCCGGTATTGTTGAAATATTGGATGGGATTAAACCTGGTGACAAGGTGGTTACTGAAGGCATGGTGCGTTTGCGCGACGGTGTTGCAGTCAAGATTCGGGAGGACTAAGCCATGATTTTGTCAGACCTCTCGGTTAAACGACCGGTTTTTGCAGCGGTAGTTAATATTCTGCTGATCGTGTTTGGTATTGTCGCTTTTACCATGCTGCCATTACGCGAGTACCCAGATATTGACCCACCGGTAGTATCGATAGACACCAATTACACTGGGGCCTCTGCTGATATCGTAGAAACTCAAATCACTCAGGTCATTGAAGACCGGATTAGCGGTATCGAAGGGATCAAAAGCATCAACTCTAGCAGCCGAAATGGCCGCTCTCGGATCAGCATCGAGTTTGAATTAACTCGTGATATTGATGCCGCCGCAAATGATGTGCGAGACCGTGTATCGCGCGTATTAGATAACTTGCCAGAGCAAGTTGACCCGCCTGAAGTTTCCAAAGCTAACTCAGATGAAAGTACCATCGTTTGGTACAACCTGCGTAGTGAGAGCATGTCGGTACTAGAGCTTACTGACTATGCCGATCGCTACATCGCCGATCGTCTCTCCGTTGTAGACGGCGTAGCGCGGGTGCAACTTGGTGGTGAACGGCGTTACGCCATGCGCATCTGGCTAGACCGCGACGCCATGGCGGCACGTAACATCACTGTCACCGATATAGAAAACCGCTTACGGTCTGAAAACGTGGAATTGCCAGCTGGTGAAGTGGAGTCGATTGACCGCGAGTTCACGGTGCGGGTGGCTCGAACTTACCTTACCCCAGAGCACTTTGAACGGCTCACCATCAAGCGTGGCGACAATGGGCAATTGGTTCGTTTAGCTGAAGTTGCGCGGATCGAAATGGGGGCCGAGAACGATAAAACTGACTTCCGCGGTAACGGCATCAACATGGTGGGTATCGGGATTGTGAAACAATCCAAAGCCAACACCTTAGATGTGGTTGAAAATGTGAAGCGGGAGATTGCTATTATTGAGCAAACTCTGCCAGAAACCATGTTTATCGTGCCTAGCTACGATTCATCTATCTTCATCAAAGGCTCGATCGACGAGGTTTATAATACCTTGGGTATTGCGATGGCGTTGGTCGTGGTGGTGATTTACTTGTTCTTGGGTAATATCCGCGCCACCTTAATTCCGGCCTTAACCGTTCCGGTAGCTATTATTGCCTCTTATATTGCGCTCTTTGCGATGGGCTTTTCGATCAACTTACTGACGTTGCTAGCATTGGTACTGGCTATCGGTTTAGTCGTCGATGACTCGATTGTGGTGTTAGAAAATATTTATCGTCGGATTGAATCTGGCGAGCCACCTTTATTAGCGGCCTATCGCGGTGCTCGTGAAGTAGGTTTCGCAGTCATTGCAACTACGTTAGTGCTGATCTCGGTGTTTGTTCCATTAGCCTTTTTAGATGGCAACATAGGGCAACTGTTTACTGAGTTTGCCTTGGCTATTGCTGCGGCTGTGGCATTCTCAAGTATTGCGGCATTAACCTTGTCGCCCATGCTCAGCTCTAAAATTCTGCGCAAAAAAGAGCGCTCGAGTAAGTTCGGGCAGCTCATGGACCGCGGTTTTGAGAAGCTAGAAAACGGGTATGTCAAACTACTTAAGCGAGTGTTGGCTTATCCGTGGATGTCTGCAGCGTTAGTGGTACTGTCCGGTGTGCTAGCCTTTGGCATGATGAAGTTCATCGAGCAAGAATTTGTACCACCAGAAGACCGAGGCACTTTCTACGTGATGGTGCGCAGTGCCGAAGGTGCTTCATTTGAGTCAAATTCCGCCCATATGCGTGAAATTGAAAGTATTTTATTACCTTATTTAGACCAAGGTAAAATTGACCGGTTAATTATTCGGTCACCGGGTTGGGGTGATTCAGCAGGTATTGCGATTGTTGGAGCGGTACCTTTTGAAGAGCGCGAATGGTCAAGCTTTGAGTTGATGGATGAGGTATCCAAGCAACTTAGCGACGTGACTGGGGTGCGAGCCTTTGCCTTCATGCGCAGCGGTATTAGTGGGGGGAACGGGCGTCCGGTGCAGTTTGTCTTGCAAGGTAATACTTACGAGCAATTGGCTGCTTATGCCCAGGTGGTGATAGAAAAAGCTAGCCAGAATCCTAACTTGCTAGATTTAGATACCGATTACAAAGCGACCTTGCCGCAATTACTGATTCGGATTGACCAAGAGCGGGCTTCCGACCTTGGTGTATCGGTGGGAGATATCGGTCGTACCTTAGAAACCATGTTGGGGCAACGGCGTGCAACCACCTATTTGGATCGCGGTGAAGAATACGATGTGATTTTAGAAGGTGAGCGTTCTGACTATCGTAGCCCTACTGCCATCGATAATATCTACGTGCGTTCAACTTCTACTAATCAGCTGATCCCGTTATCGAACTTGGTGACGGTAGATGAACAGGCTACGTCTGGCTCACTCAACCGCTATAACCGTATGCGTAGTATTACCATTGAAGCCAACTTGGCCGAAGGTTACTCGCTGGGTGAAGCCCTAGGCTATCTAGAAAACATCGTAAAAGCTGAACTGCCTGATGATGTCTCGATTGACTATAAAGGCGAGTCACTGTTGTACAAAGAAAGCGGTAGCTCGGTTATTTTCGTGTTTGTACTAGCCTTGCTGATTGCGTACTTGGTGTTAGCAGCACAATTTGAAAGCTTTGTGCATCCGTTGGTGATCATGTTGATGGTGCCAGTGGCAGTGTTAGGTGCCGTTATCGGCATGTACGCAGCAGATATGACCATCAATATTTACAGCCAAATCGGCATTGTCATGCTGATTGGTTTAGCGGCTAAGAACGGTATCTTGATTGTGGAGTTCGCCAACCAGTTGCGAGATGCCGGTATGCGTTTTGATGATGCGTTAATTCGCGCCTCACAGCAGCGCTTACGGCCAATCGTGATGACGGCCTTCACCACCTTGATGAGTTCGGTTCCATTGATACTGGGATCGGGCCCTGGCGCTGAAAGTCGGATGGTGATCGGGGGCGTTATTTTTAGTGGGGTAGCCTTATCAGCCTTCTTAACCATCTTTGTTATTCCTGGGCTGTACTCACTCCTTGCACGTAACACGACTTCGCCAGAGCAGCTTGCGAATGAGTTAGCTGAGCTGGAGCAACAACATCCGGATACACGGGCCCACTAATGCTATTGATGACGTAACTGGATGCCCATTAATCCAGTTGCGTCGCTTCTCTTGCGGTTACCGGTAAGCCGCGCAATACATTAGCCGCCAATTGCGGGTTGTTCGTGAAAATCCCATCCACACCCATCGCTTGTAGTTCCCGCATGTCCTCTGGCTCGTCTACCGTATAGACCAAGACTTTGAGTTGCCGCCGATGGGCGTCAGCAATAAAGGCAGGGGTAACAAAATCGACATCAATATGTACTGACCAAGCATTGAGTTCACTCGCAAAAGCTGCGTAATGAAGCCCACATGAGGACGTGAGTGCACCAATTCTGAATTGCGGGTGGTCGCGTTTAAACTGCTGCAACCAATGGTGATTAAAGCTTGAAATAATGAGTTGTGAGAACTTGAAGTGATGTTGCTTGATGGCATGCAATAAATGCTTGCTCAAGCCACGCTGGATATCCGCACCTTTGAGCTCAATATTGACGGCACAACGACCATTAATGAAGGCTAGTGCTTCAGCCAGGGTGGGCACCGGTTGCTGCCCAAATACTTGCAGTTGGCGTACCTGGGCTAGGCTTAGATCACTTAAGCGCCCCGGCTGGGCTGCTAAGCGTGCTAGGTAACGGTCATGGAACACAATCCATTCATCAGCCAAGGGATAGACATCTAGCTCAATGCCATCGGCCTGCGCATCGATGGCTGCCGCAAAAGCGGCCAGAGTGTTTTCTGGGGCCGCGAAGCTAGCACCTCGATGCGCAAAAATAAGCATGCTAACTCATCCTTACTTGGCGATAGGTTATGGGTAAATGGCTAGTCGTCCAAGGTGCCTAAGAGCTCACCCATGCGGGTGACAGAACCAGGCTCTAGCTCATCCGCAAAATCAATCATGTCGTCTGGAAAGGTCAGGATAACCGTAGAGCCAAGTTTGAAGTGACCCATCTCTTCACCTTTTTTCAGCACGATGGCTTGCTCACCTGAGCTCGGATAGTTCCAGCTGTGGACGCTAGGTCCGCGTGGAGGGGTTACGGTACCCGACCATACGGTGCCAATGCTGGCGACAATGGTGGCACCGACCAAGACCATCGCAAAGGGACCGTGCTCGCTATCAAAAATACAGACCACGCGTTCGTTGCGCGCAAAGAGATTGGGTACATTGGCAGCGGTGAAAGGATTTACTGAGTACAAATCACCCGGCACATAAATCATTTTGCGCAACACGCCATCACAAGGCATGTGAATACGGTGATAATCTTTCGGCGCTAAATAAATGGTCGCAAAATCACCACTTTTAAATGGATGGGAGTCTCGTGGATCACCACCAAGCAGTTCAGTTAAGCTGTAATCGTGCCCTTTAGCTTGAAAAATCCGGCCATCTTCGATATCGCCTAACTGGCTAATAGCACCGTCGACCGGATGAGCAAACTCATGCTCTGCAGCTGCTTTTAAGGGGCGCAATTCAGGTTTGAGCTGGCGCGTGAAAAACTCATTAAAGGTTTTGTAGGCGCGCGGATCTTCGTGCAGCGCCTCGCTCATATTGATCTTGTACTGGCGGATAAACCAACGAATAAATAGCTGGGTAAACCAACCGGCCTTGGCTGCCGCAAAACGGCCCACTAAGCGAGATAGCGCATGCTTGGGGGTCCAATGTTGAGCTTGAATTTTTACCGAATCCCAGTTCACGATTTTTTTCCTCGAGGTGTTACGCGCGATGGCTTTTTCAGCGTCATCGACTCAATGATACGGTGAAAATTGTACATGCGCAGCGCATATAAATCACCTGTTTCTACGGCCTGTTGTAACGCACACTCAGGATCATCTAAGTGTTTGCAGTCACGAAATTTACAACGCCCTAAATAGGGTCGAAAATCTTTAAAGCACCAAGCCACGCGTTCGGGCTCTAAGTGCCAAAGGGCAAACTCCCGAATACCAGGCGAATCGATTAACACACCGCCATTGGGCAGCGGGTAACGCGTAGCAACCGTTGTGGTATGTTGACCTAAGCCAGAGTTATCTGAAACGGCGCCTACTTCTGCGTCTATTTCGGGCAGTAATGCGTTAACAAGTGAGGACTTACCAACCCCAGATTGACCGACTACGATAGAGACATGGTCATCTAACACCTGTTGCAAACTGATCAGGCTAGCGGCTTGTTTGGCGCTTACTTGTAGTACCTGATAGCCAATCGCCTGATACATGGCCAGTGCAGATTGAATCTCAGCAGCTGCGTCGGCTTCAATGTCAGCTAATAAGTCAGCTTTATTGAGAATGATCACTGGGGTGACTTCAATGTCCTCACAAGCGACTAAGTAGCGATCAATGATTTGCGTTGAAAAAGCCGGCAATACGCTAGACACAATCAAAATCTGATCGACATTTGCGGCTACGGGCTTCAAGCCATCATAGTAATCAGGACGGCTTAGTAAGGAGCTGCGTGGCTGTACCGCCTCGATCACACCGACTACATCGTTGGTGCTCTGTTGCAAACGCCGCCATACCACCACATCACCACACACTAAGGAGTCTACCGAGCGGCGAATATGGCAACGTAGATCGGGCTCGGTGGGGGTGCAGATAATGGCCTGCTGGCCAAAGCGGCTAACCACAGTTCCTGCTTCAGGCGCTCCTAAACTAGAGGCATCTGTCTCTAACTCAGGCGTGGCTGGGGCTTCAGCTTGTTGCAGACGCTTTTGTTGATTGGCCTGCATCCGTCGTAGTTGACCTTTATTGAGCTTGCGTTGTTTCGCCATGTAAAATTAATTCCGCTAAACACTAGCCATAATCATACATTATTACGCACAATAGTGCTTTAAACTTCATCAGCATAGCCGTTAAGGAACTACTATGAGCGCAGCCGCACGGTTGATTTGGATTGACCTCGAGATGACAGGGCTTGAGCCTGACCATGACCATATCATTGAAATCGCCACCATCATCACCGATTACCAGTTGAACGTACTGGCTGAAGGGCCCGTCTTAGCGGTGTATCAACCGCCAGCTCATTTGGCCAAGATGGATGATTGGAATGTGCGCACGCACACGGGTTCTGGTTTAGTGCAGCGAGTGCAAGAAAGCACCTTAGATGATGCTGCTGCCGAGCAGGCGACTATTGAGTTTCTACAACAGTGGGTTACCCCTGGAACATCGCCCATGTGTGGTAATAGTATCGGTCAAGATCGCCGTTTTTTAGCGCGTCATATGCCTAAACTTGAGCAATTTTTTCATTATCGCAATTTAGATGTTAGTACGGTAAAGCAACTGGCGAAATACTGGGCGCCAGACGTGGCCGCCGGCTTAACGAAACAGGGCGCCCATACCGCTCTAGCAGATATTCGTGAATCGATAGAAGAGCTCAAATATTATCGTGAGCATTTTTTCAAATTACCCGAATAGCTCAGAATTGCGACTGGATTGTTGGTAATTAGTACAACAATCGACGGAAATCCGCACAAAGCGTCATAAACATGCAAAAAAGGGGTTGACGAAAAAAGGCGAATCCGTAGAATACGCCCTCGTTGACGATTGCGAGAATAGCTCAGCTGGTAGAGCACAACCTTGCCAAGGTTGGGGTCGCGAGTTCGAATCTCGTTTCTCGCTCCAACGTCGACATCTGCGAGAATAGCTCAGCTGGTAGAGCACAACCTTGCCAAGGTTGGGGTCGCGAGTTCGAATCTCGTTTCTCGCTCCAAATTCCGAAAACCCGAAAGCTTCAGGCTCTCGGGTTTTTTTGTGCCTGTTATTTAGCCTATTTAATTTATAAATGCATATATATGGAAATCCATATATATCTTGCATTACATACGGATTTCCATATATGATGAGCCTCATGAAGTTAACCATGAGGTAGCAATGAAGGTCTTATTCCTATGTACTGCTAATTCTGCACGGTCATTGCTCGCGGAAGCCATTATGCGGCAATTTGCTGATCCTGAAGATGTGATTGCCAGCGCTGGCACGGCGCCTGCTCAGATCAATCCAGCCGTGATCTCAACCTTGTCCGCCATGAATATCGATACCAGCGGTTTACGTGCAAAACATCTGGATGAATTTGCAGATAGTCGTTTTGATTATGTGATTAGTTTATGTGATAGGGCACGACATGAGTGTCAAAGCGACTATTCAGGTAGTCAGTTCATTGCTTGGGATTTTCCTGATCCTGCCAGCAGTAACGATAGCCAAGCTTTTCAACGCACCGCGCAAGAGCTCAGTGAGCGGATTCGGATGTTCTTGTTGATTCAACGCAAGCGAGCGGGACAAGCGCATTTATTTAATCGCCCCGAAGAACTTTTTAAGGTACTGGCGGATCCGTTACGACTCACCATGATTTGCATACTCGTCAGTGGCACGGAGCGCTGTGTGTGCGACTTGGTAGAATTGACCGGAATGTCGCAGCCTAAGGTCTCTCGCCATTTAGCGCAATTACGAGATTACGGTTTGTTGTTAGACCGTAAAGATCAGCGCTGGGTTTATTATCGCTTGAATCCGGCGCTGCCCGACTGGATGAAAAAAGTAATCGCTGCTACTGCAGATTACAATCCACAGCTAGCAGTAGCCCAACATAGTGCGTGCGTTACTAACGCTACGCCAAAGGAGGAAGTATGACAGTAAAAGTAGGTATTAACGGATTAGGACGAATTGGTCGCTTGGCCTTACGAATTGCCTGGCAAAATCCAGCCTTAGAAATTGTTCAAGTCAACGACCCTGGCGCTGCAGCAGAGACCTTTGCGCATTTGCTCAATTTTGATTCCGTACACGGCCGCTGGGAGCATGAAGCAAGTGCGGTGGATGGAAACTTACAGATTGGCGGCAACATCATCAAGTTTTCACAATACAAAACTATCGCAGAAAACGATTGGTCAGGTTGCGATATCGTGCTTGAAGCGTCCGGCAAAATGAAGACGGTAGCTGTGCTCAACGAATACCTGCAGCAAGGCGTGAAGCGAGTGGTGGTGTCTGCACCAGTCAAAGAACCAGGTGCGTTAAATCTAGTGATGGGAGTTAATGACCATCTTTATGATGCTGCGAAACACCGGATTATTACCGCTGAATCCTGCACCACCAATTGTTTAGCGCCAGTGGTGAAAGTTCTGCAAGATAACATAGGTATCAAGCACGGCTCGATCACCACGATTCATGATTTGACCAACACCCAGAGTATTCTAGATGCACCACATAAGGATTTACGTCGTGCACGTGCTTGTGGCATGAGCTTGATTCCAACTTCGACCGGTTCGGCCACCGCGATAGTGGAAATTTTCCCCGAGCTGAAAGGTAAGCTTGATGGCCATGCGGTGCGAGTGCCATTGGCGAATGCCTCGCTAACCGACTGTGTGTTTGAAGTGAATAGAGCAACCACAGTAGCAGAGGTGAATGGTTGGCTAAAAGAGGCTGCTGAGCATCAATTGCAGGGGATTTTAGGCTACGAAGAACGGCCTTTAGTGTCCATTGATTACAAAACCGATCCACGCTCGAGCATTATTGATGCCCTATCAACCCAGGTTATTAATGGTACCCAAGTAAAAATTTACGCATGGTATGACAACGAATGGGGCTATGCCAACCGTACCGTTGAATTAATTGAGAAGGTGGCGTAAATGCTGCAGCAGTTATCACCAGCTGTGCGTCAATACTTACTAGTCACGGGTAATTATTGGGCCTTTACTCTCACCGACGGTGCCTTGCGCATGCTGGTGGTGCTGCACTTTCATCAGTTGGGCTACAGTGCTTTAGCGGTAGCTATGCTGTTTGTTTTTTATGAGCTGTTTGGGGTGATTACCAATTTAGTTGGTGGTTGGTTAGGGGCCCGCTGGGGCTTGAATCGCACCATGAATATTGGTTTAGCTATTCAGCTGATAGCTTTAGCGATGCTGTTAGTGCCAAGCCACTGGCTCACAGTGCTCTGGGTCATGTTGGCGCAAGCCTTATCGGGCATCGCCAAAGATCTTAATAAAATGAGTGCTAAAAGTACCATCAAATTGCTGGTGCCAGACACCCAACAAGGCCAGTTGTATAAGTGGGTGGCGATATTAACAGGTTCTAAAAACGCCTTAAAAGGAGTCGGCTTTTTTGCCGGTGGGCTATTGCTCACTTTACTTGGCTTTCAAGGTGCCGTATTGGTGATGTTGAGCATGTTAAGCGCGGTATGGTTAGCCAGTTTGTGGTTGTTGCGCAGCGATACCGGCAAAGCCACCTTTAAACCTAAATTCCGTGATTTACTCTCCAAAAGTAAACCCATCAATATTTTGGCTTTGGCAAGAATGTTGCTGTTTGGTGCTCGGGATGTTTGGTTTGTTGTGGCGTTGCCAGTCTATCTAGCTAGTCATTTGCAATGGCAGCATTGGCAGGTAGGGAGTTTTCTCGCAGTTTGGGTTATAGGATATGGTCTAGTGCAAGCTAGCGCACCTCAGTTCACTGCAAAGTCAGCAGCTACGCCAACGCGACAAGCAATAGGTTGGGGCGCTGCATTAACGGTCAGTCCGCTGCTATTGGCTTTGGCTTTGTGGCTGCAACTGCCGTTAGCGACCAGTATGATGCTGGGGTTAGGTATCTTTGGTATCTTGTTTGCGGTGAACTCATCCATACACAGCTATCTTATCGTAGCCTTTGCTCGTAGCGATGGTGTTTCTTTGGATGTAGGTTTCTATTACATGGCCAATGCCATGGGGCGGTTATTAGGCACGCTACTGTCAGGTTGGGTTTACCAACAATGGGGATTTATCGCCTGTCTCATTATTTCCACGGTATTGTTGTTTGGCTCGACGCTAGTAGTCGCCAAATTACCTGCCCTATCAGGGCCGCAACAATAGTACCAACAACGGTTGTCGCCATGGTCGTAGCTCAACTTGGCGGGTGTCGAGTGCGATCGCGGTGACTAAAAACTCGGAGCCATGTCGTACAAACTCGCTGGTAAGTAAGTAGGTATCGGTACCACTTACATGCTTGAGTTGTTTAACATTATCGGCGTGGGTTGGGTGTTGCAGCCAAGCTTTGAGTTGAGCGGGAGTGGGTAAATACCCCTGCAGTTCAGCGCCAGGCAATTGACGAAAATCAAAAGCCGAGAGTAATTGAGGATCACCTTCGCAGTTATGACCTCGCACCTGTTGCCCATAGAAACATACTGGGATAGGGCCTGTAGATGCTGAGCTAGAGGGCGGTGAACTAGCCAGCTCGTTAGCCAGTACCTGCGGACTAAAACAAACCAGTAGCAGCCCAGCGCAGGCGCTAATAAAGTTGTTACTGGGCTGTTTAGCAGTTGCTGCTGAGGCCATTAAATTTCCTTCAGCATGGCCCAAAATAGCCAGATCCAGCCAACGATAAAACATAAGCCACCCACGGGAGTTATCGGTCCAAAAAATTTATGACCTGTCAGTGCTAGCAAATATAAGCTACCCGAAAATAAAATAATCCCTGCTAATAACAGCCAACCGCCGGTGCGTAAACCACCTGAATTCGGATACGGAATCATCAACACAGCCACCATGAGTAATCCCAATGCGTGGTAGATTTGATATTGGACGCCAGTATTAAACACCGCTAGCATGTCTGCAGTTAACCATGTTTTTAGGCTATGTGCCCCAAATGCTCCAAGAATTACCCCAATAGCCATATTGATTGCACCGAGCATAACGAATAACTTCATAGCTATGAACCTTATCTTATTTTGATACTGCCCCAAAGGAGCCACCATGTTGGTACAGAATGCCGCAGAAGCACTTGCTATTCTAGAGGATAACGATGTTATTTGGTGTCAATCTATGGCAGCAACCCCTTACAAATTGCTGCAAGGCCTAGCAGAGGTCGCGCTACATCGACAAAACTTAACGTTACTGCAATTGCATACAGAACATAGTGAGATTCTTTCCGATCCTGCTTTAGTTGGCCATTTGCGCCAACGAGCCTTCTTTGTCGGTAAGTCTACTCGCGCTGCCGTGCAGCAAGGATTAGCCGACTATGTGCCGATGTTTTTATCTGAAATTCCTAAGTTATTTCGCTCGGGTGAGCAGCCCCTTGATGCCGTGTTAATTCAGGTATCGCCACCTGATGCGCATGGCTATTGTAGTTTGGGGATTTCAGTTGAAGCTACCCGCGCCGCGTTGCAGGTGGCGCGTAAAGTCATTGCTTGGGTGAACCCGCACATGCCACGTACCCACGGTGATTCTTTTATTTCGATTAATCAGATTGACCGTTATTTTGAATCGGCAGCGCCGATGCCAATCCATCAACAACCGGCTCAGAATGCGGTGACGCAAAAAATCGGCGAGCGTGTAGCTGGACTGATTAATGATGGCGATTGCCTGCAGATGGGGATCGGTGCTATTCCCGATGCAACCTTAGCTTGCTTGGGCAATCACAAAGACTTAGGTATTCATACGGAGATGTTCTCTGATGGGGTATTGCCCTTGGTGGCAAGCGGCGTGATCAATAACTCCCGTAAGCGCAAGCATCGTGGTCGTATCGTTACCACGTTCGCCATGGGGAGTCAGAAGCTTTACGATTTTGTGCATGATAATCCACAAGTTGCCTTTTTAGACGTTGAATATACCAATGATACCTCGGTGATTCGCCAGAATAAGCAAGTGATGGCGATTAATAGTGCCTTACAAATCGATCTCAGCGGCCAAGTGTGCGCTGACTCTATGGGAACTAGTATTTACTCAGGTGTGGGCGGGCAGATGGACTTTGTTCGAGGTGCTAGCCTGTCGGAAGGTGGGCGTTCAGTGATTGCTCTTCCCGCGACCGCCTGTGCTGGTAAAGTATCACGGATCAGTTCGTTGTTGAGTCCGGGCGCTGGCGTTGTTACGACGCGCGCCCACGTACATTATGTCGTGACTGAATTTGGCGTGGCTAACTTACGTGCTAAGAGTTTATCTGAGCGTGCTAGCCAATTGATTAGCATCGCCGCCCCTGAATTCCGTGAACAATTAGCTAAGGCTGCATGGGATGATTGGGGTTTAAAGGTATCGATTTAATATTTTGCGCAATGATAACGTTAGCTGCTGAGTTGATTATTCTCCGTTAAGTCGGCCGCCATCGAAGCTATAAGCGGAGTGCCTACTACTCTATTGTAGGTACTCCCTCTAGCACAGGTGTCTCCCTCCCTTCAGTGACATGGATCAAATTTTAACCAACGTCTACGCTTAATATTAGACACGGTAGTCTCATGATTCATCTGTCCAAAGGAGGACCTTCGATGAAAGCTTTAACTAACCACTCTTTAAAACCAAAGTTGTTCCCGAAAGTATCTTTAATGGCTGCGACCTTAGGCTTGATGTTTTTTGCATCTAGCAGTCCAGTGCTGGCTGATGATGATGGTAAAAAAGCCTATGAAACCAATTGCCAAGCTTGTCACCAAGCAACAGGTAAAGGTCTAGCTGGTGCTTTTCCTCCGTTAGCCGGTAATCCACATGTTACTGGTGATAAATTACACGTTGTGCGCACCGTATTGAAAGGTATGACAGGCCCGCTTGAAGTCAATGGCCAGAAGTACAATGCGGTGATGCCCCCCATGCAGCATATCAGTGACGAAGAAATTGCTGATATTGCTAACTATGTGCTCAATAGCTGGGGTAACAAAGGTGCCAAGGTTACTGAGCAAGAAGTAGAAAATGTGCGGGTAGAGTTAGGCCTTAAAGATCGTGCCGAAGGTCAACCTCACTCAGGTTCTACTGCTGCTGAAGTGGGCTATAAAGGTGCTCCATCACCGATTGCTGGTGGCAAGATGATGAAAACTGCTGGCGCCCCAGATATTAGTGAAGAAGAGTTTGCGCAAGCCCAAGAAATTTACTTCCAACGCTGCGCTGGTTGTCATGGGGTGTTACGAAAAGGCGCAACTGGCCTACCTTTAACTACTGATATCACGCAGAAGAAAGGCACGGATTATCTTAAAGCCCTGATTAACTTCGGGTCACCAGGTGGTATGCCAAACTGGGGTACCTCAGGTGAATTAACTGAGCAGCAAATTGACATGATGGCGCGCTTCTTACAGCACGAGCCACCTACTCCTCCTGAGTGGGGCATGAAAGAGATGAAAGATAGTTGGGTGGTGCACGTGAAGCCAGAAGATCGCCCAGCCAAGCCTCAGCATGATTATGACGTAGATAACATGTTTGCGGTTACGCTGCGTGATGCCGGCGAAGTAGCCATTATTGATGGTGCTAGCAAAAAAGTACTCAACTACGTGAAAACTGGGTATGCGGTGCACATCTCTCGTGCTTCTAGCTCAGGTCGTTATTTCACCACCATAGGTCGTGACGGTAAGATTGATTTGATCGATTTATACATGTTCCCGCCACAAGTAGTCGCAGAAATTAAGATTGGTCTTGAAGCTCGCTCAGTAGAGAACTCTCGTTATAAAGGTTACGAGGATAAGATCGCGATAGCTGGTGCTTATTGGCCGCCACACTATGTACTTATGGATGGTCAGTCGTTAGAGCCGAAGAAAATTGTATCGACTCGCGGTATGACTGTGGATACTCAAGAGTATCACCCAGAGCCTCGAGTAGCTGCAATTGTTGGTTCGCATAAACACCCTGAGTTTATCGTTAACGTGAAAGAAACCGGTCAAATTAAACTGGTGGACTATTCAGATATCGATAACTTAAGCGTGACTACTATTGATGCGGCGCCGTTCTTACATGACGGCGGTTGGGATCGGTCTGGTCGTTACTTTATGACTGCTGCCAACGAGAACGACACCATTGCAGTAGTGGATGCGTTAGAGCGTGAATTAGAAGCTCTAATTCCGGTAAAACGGATTCCGCACCCAGGTCGTGGCGCTAATTTTGTTGACCCTAAATACGGTCCGGTTTGGGCAACTAGTGCATTAGGTAATGCAGATATCACGCTGATTGGTACTGACCCTGAGCAGCATAAAGACAACGCCTTTAAAGTTGTCCGCGTGTTAGAAGGTCAAGGTGGTGGTTCGTTGTTCATCAAAACCCACCCGAAATCAAAAAACCTTTGGGTAGATACTCCATTTAACCCTGATGCAAAAATTGCTCAGTCGGTAGCTGTCTTCAATATTGACAACCTAGACGCTGGTTTTGATACCTTACCGATTGGTGAGTGGGCTGATTTAGGTCCGGGTCCAAAACGGATCGTGCAACCTGAATACAACATGGCCGGTGATGAAGTTTGGTTCTCGGTATGGAGTGGTCAGGAAGAAGAGTCGGCGATTGTGATTGTGGACGACAAAACTCGTAAGCTGAAGCATGTCATTAAGGGTGAGAAAATGGTCACTCCAACTGGCAAGTTTAACAACTACAATACTCGCAACGAGGTCTATTAATAGTGAAAAAAACAGCGCTCTATTGCGCAATGGCTGGGCTCACTGTAGTAGCCCAGCCAGCGCAAGCTCTTCAACAGGATGTGACTAGTAGTAACGCTGATATAGAAGTGATCACCGTGGTTGCCCATCGGCAGCCACGGCAACTTTCTGAAGTGGCTGGCACAGTTTCAGTTCTTAGCGAAGAACAAATGCAGCGCGACTTGGTGCTTAATGCAACCGACTTAGTGCGCTATCAAGTAGGAGTAGAAATAGATGACGGTGGTAGTAGGTTTGGTGATAGCGGTTTTCGTATCCGTGGTATTGGTGGTAACCGCACCGCAATCGTCATAGACCAAGTGCCAGTAGCCGACCAGTTTTCGGTTGGAGCATTTTCTGATACCGGTCGTGGCTTAATGGAACTAGGGCTGGCAAGCCGTGTTGAAATCCTACGCGGACCGGCGTCCACCTTGTATGGCTCTAAAGCTTTGGGCGGGGTGGTTGCGATTAGCTTACTTGAGGCCGATGACGTGCTATACGGCAGCAACTACGGTACTCGGTTGCAGTTAGGCTATAACAGCGATAGTCATCGTGCCAAAGTGATGGCTGCGCAGGCCTATGCAAATCAGTCCGGCTCCTTACTGCTAGCTGCAGCATTACAGTATGGGCAAGAATTACGAAGCGAGGGGGTCGCTGCTAGTGACCGTGACTTGCAACATCATCGCCAACAAGGACTATTAGCTCGATTAGCAACGGATGCGAGCTGGGGCCGCTGGCAATTTACCTTGGACGCTTTGCAAGAGAGTCGAGATACGAATATCCGCTCTGGTTTAGGTGAAGGTCGCCAAGCATCGACCACTTATTTGGCTGGTGATGATGCTCGGCAGCAGTGGCGTGCTCTGATCGATTTAGAGATGGAACCGCAAGCATGGGCCGATACCGGCCAGTGGCGGTTATATTATCAATACAGCGATACCGAACAAGACTCCCATGAAGAGCGTATGCTGTTACCCGAGCCGTTGCTTATTCAGCGCGATTTTGAATTTACCCAGCGTACCGCTGGCATCGGTGCTGACTTAGCTAAACAGTTCGACAGTGTCGGCTTTGCCCATAGACTTGGCTACGGCTTTGAATGGATTAGTTCAAGCTTAGTTGATGAACGTGACGCTTTACAAACCAATTTAACCACTCAAGTTAGCACCAATGTTTTATTAGGTGAGACTTTCCCGCTGCGTGATTTTCCGCGTAGCAGAGTGACAGAGTTTGGGATGTATGTGCATGACGAAATCGAACTCTGGGAGCAGGGACCGGTTATTAGCCCTGGGGTAAGATACGAGAACTACCGTTTACGGGCTCGTCATGATGCCCTGTTTGAATTGCGCTATCCACAATCTACGGTTACCGATTTAACCGAATCTGCGTGGCTACCTAAGTTTGGTATAGTGTGGCCGGTAAGCGAGCAGGTTGAATGGTTTGGGCAATACGCACGTGGCTATCGGGCGCCGCCTTTTAGTGATGTTAACGTGGGCTTGTATTATCCACAGTTTCGAGTCTTGGCAATTGCCAATCCTGATTTGAAAGCCGAACGTGGTTATACCTTTGAAACAGGTTTACGCGCGCGTTTAACCGGTCACTCAATAACTGCGGCCGTGTTCCACAATCGTTATAGCGATTTTATTGAGAGTCGCGCCAGTTTGGGCTTTGATCCGGTTCGGCAATTATTGATATTTCAATCGATTAACCGCGATAAAGTGGTGATTGAAGGGGCTGAATTTGAGTGGCAAGCAGACTGGAATCGGCAGTGGAGTAGTCAGCTGGCATTAGCATACAGTCGTGGTGAAGATCGTGAAACAGGCCTCGCCATAGCTGATGTTGCGCCACCTCAAGCTATCCTAGAAGTGAGTTATAGTAATGACGACTGGGAATCGCGCTTGGTCCTCACGGCAGTGCGTGGGCAACGTGAATTACAAGATGCCGATGGCAGCTTATTGTTCTCAGCGCCTGGTTACGCCACTGTGGATTGGGTGAATCGCTGGTTTGTAGCTGATGACTTAAGCATCGGTGCAGGCTTGTTCAATTTAACCGATAGACGCTATTGGAAAAATTCCCGAGTTAGTGGGTATCCGATAGCAGATCCTAGTCTGGAAGTCTTAGCAGAAGCGGGATTGCATGCTGGAATAACGGTTAATTATCAATTCTGATTAGCGCTGCCGCAAAATTAATTTAAATAAATCTGTTGACAACAGCTCATTTCGCCTCTATATCGTCACTGACGAATAGAGGCGTCGCAGTTTTTCTGGAGTTGTTGGTCTGGAGGATAGGCACATCATGGCAACATTAAACCGTGAACAGATTATTAAGAAGCCGTTTAACGACTTCAAAAACTACCCTTATGGGTTTGCCCGCTCAGGTGATTTTTCTATCCGTGAAAGCGATTTATTAGCTAAACACGGCAGTATGATTGCTGCATTAATGAGTGGCGAAATTGAACCGCAAACGGCTGAAGAGCAATCCTTGTTGGCAGTTGCGCGTGGTGAAAAGGCCGCCGATACTGCGGTAGAAAAGGCTTGGTCTAAGTATCAAGCTTGCATTAACCGACCTAAAGTTGGCAGTATGTATGGTCGTAGCCGATACACCGATGACGCATTTGAGGTGAGCGGTGGCGATGATGACGATTTAGTGGTTGAAGATTAATCAAAAAAAGCTGGCGAAAGCC